>JALUKQ010000114.1 GCA_027056485.1 Campylobacteraceae bacterium
AAATTTGGTGGAGGCGTGGGGAATTGAACCCCAGTCCTAAAATAGCTAGAACTATGAATCTACATGTTTAGTCGGTGATGTTTAATCTCGTTTTGCTTCGCACAACACCCAAAGCTACACAAAACCAGTCAAAATTCTCACACTGTAGCATGACTTCTACAGAGCATATCCATCAGATGTGATGCCTAAAATCCGATTAAGATGGAACTCGTCGGTAAGGCAGTCCTCCGATCGCTCGGGGTATACTTACGCTACTGCGTAAGCTGGACGGTAATCTGTATTGTTTGCAGTTATGCAATGTGAGCCGTGTAACGGAGTTGCTCAGTCCGACATGCACATAGCTCCGACTACTCCAGTCGAAACCAAGTCGCCCCCATATTCTTGTAAAGATAGTAAAATTATCTACAGAGGAATATTCATTATAACACTATTTTAATTTTTTGTCAATTATTCGTTGATTTTCTCTTTTATCTCTTTGGCTATAGAAGAGATTTTACTTATTTTTTGACTATTATTTAAACTCTCATCTAAAAGTACTTTTACAAATGCAGAACCAACTATGACTCCGTCTACACCCTTGGCTTTCTCTTTGGCTGTATTTTGGTCTACTCCGAAACCTACATAAACAGAAGTGTCAGTAAACTCTTTTATATCGGTAATAATAGGCTGTAAATCTTCACTATGCCCTGCTCCTGTGATTCCTGCATAGGCTACTAAATAGATAAATTTTTGGGCATCGGTAACTATCTCTTTTATTCTCTCTTTGCTGTCTGTAGGAGCGATGAAGTCTATAAGTGCTAGGTTTGCTTCTTTCATCATAGGCTTATAAGGTCTTGCCTCTTCAAGTGGAAGGTCAGGAATAATGAAACCATTAACTCCACTATTCGTTGCTTGTTCTACGAAAAAGTCCATGCCTTTGTGGTAAAAAGGGTTGAAATAACCCATCCATAGTGTGTCTATATGTGGGGCTATTTGTTTAGAAGCATCAAAAAGATGTTCGAGTTTAAAACCATTTTGCAGTGCTTTTAAGTTTGCTTTTTCTATAACGGGTCCATCAGCTACAGGGTCAGAGAAAGGCATACCCAACTCTAAGGTGTCAACCCCTGCTTCAGCTAAGGCTAATGCCATCTCTACAGTAAATTCTAATGAGGGGTAACCTGTGGTAATATATGCTACTAATTTTTTCAATATAAACTCTTTTCTAAAATATTATTGGTATTATACATTTTTTAGATAAAATCACTTTAATAAACATGAGGTAGATATATAATGAGTATTCAGACCGAAAAAGTTGCAAAAAAAGTAACGTTAACGACCATTGCTAAGATGAAAGGTGTTGAACCTATAACCATGGTAACAGCTTACGATGCACTCTTTGCTAAACTTTTTGATGGCAATGTGGACATGATATTGGTTGGGGATAGCCTAAACATGAGCTTTTTAGGGAAAGAGGACACGCTATCTGCAACCATGGACCAAATGATTTACCATACACAAGCTGTCTGTAATGGTGCGACTCTACCACTTATTGTTCTTGACATGCCTTTTGGGTCGTATACTTCTGAAGAGTTGGCTCTGAAAAATGCTACACGTGCTTACCAAGAGACCAATGCACAAGCCATAAAAATAGAAGGTGGAAAAGAGAGAGCACACATAGTAAAAGCATTGACAAGTAACTCTATTGCTGTTTTAGGTCACATAGGGCTTATGCCACAGTTTTTACGCTCAGATGGTGGCTACAAAATACGTGGAAAAGACAAAACTGACATTGCCTCTTTGGTTGCTGATGCAAAAGCTTTAGAAGAAGCTGGTGCATTTGCCATTGTTGTAGAAGGTGTTAAAAGCGAAGCTGCCAAAGCCATTACCGATGCAATTACCATTCCTACCATAGGAATAGGTGCTGGGCTAGATACCGATGGTCAAGTGCTAGTTTGGTCAGACATGTTTGGATTTTTTGAAGATTTTAAACCTAAATTTGTTAAACAGTATTGTAAAGGTGCAGAGCTTATTCGTGAAAATTTAGAGAATTATACCAATGAAGTAAAAAATAGAGAGTTTCCGAGTAAGGAATTTACTTATTAATGGAACGTATCGTAGATATTGAAAAATTTGACAATGAGTATATAGAAGAGATATCTCTACGCCCCTCTTCTTGGGATGAGTATATTGGTCAAGGTCAAATAAAAAAGAATCTGAAAGTATTTATTGAGGCTTCTAAAAAACGAGAAGAAGCCCTAGATCACATACTATTTTTTGGACCTCCTGGTTTAGGTAAAACAACCATTGCTAACCTTATCTCTTCTGAAATGGGAGCAAACATCAAAACAACAGCAGCTCCCATGATAGAAAAATCTGGTGATTTGGCTGCAGTTTTGACCAATATTGAAGAGGGTGACATTTTATTTATAGATGAAATTCATAGAATGTCTCCAGCTATAGAGGAGATACTTTACTCTGCTATGGAAGATTTTAGGCTCGATATTATTATAGGTTCAGGTCCTGCTGCACAAACCGTAAAGATAGACCTACCACGTTTTACGCTTATAGGGGCAACAACCAGAGCAGGTATGCTTTCACACCCTCTTCGTGAACGTTTTGGAATGCACTTTCGCATGCAGTTCTACTCTGCTGAAGAGCTAGGTGAGATAGTACGTTTGGCTTCTATTAAACTGGATAAAGTTGCT
Organism: Campylobacteraceae bacterium; assembly: GCA_027056485.1. GTDB lineage: Bacteria > Campylobacterota > Campylobacteria > Campylobacterales > Sulfurovaceae > UBA1140. The sequence continues at coordinate 2,685 of JALUKQ010000114.1, forward strand.
CATGATGATGCTGCTCATGAGATAGCAAAAAGAAGTAGAGGAACACCTCGACTGGCTCTTCGTCTACTTAGAAGAGTTCGTGACTTTGCAGAAGTAGCAAATGAATTAAAAATTAACTTAGCAACCACCAAATATGGACTAGACCAACTGGGTGTCAATGAGATAGGTTTTGATGAAGAAGATATACGTCTCTTAGAACTACTTATCTCTGCAAAAGGAAGACCTATGGGCTTAAGTACTATAGCTGCTGCACTAAGTGAAGATGAAGGAACAATTGAAGATGTTCTTGAACCCTACTTACTTGCCAATGGATACATAGAACGAACAGCTAGAGGGCGTGTAGCTACAGAAAAATCATATAGTCATTTTAGATTAACACTCCCAAAATAAAGAAGAAAAAGAAAAACTCTAATGAAAAAAACCGATTATATTATTGCAATACTTTTTGCTTTAGCCCTTGTGGGAGCCTATAGCATTTATAAACCTTTTCTACTCTCAATGGTTGTTGCCCTATTACTGACTATGGCAACAGCCAATATGCATAGAAATATATCTGACCGTATTCAATCTGATTATCTATCAGCACTTATTTTAACACTTGGACTTTTTATTATACTTTTTGTACCTATTATATATATTGCAACCATAGGTGTTCAGTACATATCTGCCATAGATGCTCAAACCATTACAAAAACCACAGATAAACTATCTTCATTAGCTGAAGGGATACCATATTTAAGTGAGTGGATAGATGAAAACCTTAGTAACCAAAAGATTTTAGAACTTATAAAAACTTCTACTGCCACACTTACAAAAGCTGGTACACAAGGTTTTGATTTTATTAAAAATGTATTCTTTGTCATTATTTTTTACTATATTTTAAATCTTAATGGAGACAATCTTTTTTCTTTAATAAAAGCACTCTTACCTCTAAAAGCTGAAGAGGGTAACAAAATAGTAACAGAAATTTCATCTACTATGGAGATCGTCTTCTACTCTATTATTGTTACAGCTATTTTTGAAGGTGCACTTTTTGGAATTATGATATCATTTTTTGGATTTAACGGTCTACTTTTTGGTATGATTTATGGTTTTGCTTCACTTATTCCTATCATTGGTGGAGCTGTTGTTTGGATACCTGTTTCACTCTTCGCATGGAGTGTAATTAGCTCAAATATTGCTCTTTTTATTGCTCTATACTCCGTGATAGTTATATCTATAATTGCTGATACATTTATAAAACCTATGATTATTAAATATATAAAAGATGATGTACTTCACAGTTCAGTTAAAATTAATGAGCTACTCATATTTTTCTCTATTTTAGCTGGTATGAGTTCTTATGGATTTTGGGGAATGATATTAGGACCAGCAATTACATCATTTCTAATTGCTATATCTAGGGTATATATTAAACTTTATGGAGAAGATACTCTTTAGGAGCGTGGACTTTAGTCCACGAATTTACGGGACTAAAGTCCCTACTCCTAATTAAAGATTAGAAATCGTATGTTAAACCAAAGTTAACTGTATCTAAATCTGGAGAACCTGATTTTTGGATTAATCTTTCATAGTCAGCAAAAAGTCCAAAACCACCCTCTTGATCACCATAACCATCAAATGCTCTATCATATCGACCATCTTTAGCATTGTCTGTACTTAAGTCATACTCTAAACCTGCACCCCATGCTATAGCATTTGAATCAACACGTTGTCTAGAAATACCTTCTGTAGTTGTTTTTGCATAACCTGCTAAACCATAAATATTAACAGCATCAGCTACTGGATACATCGGTTTTAAAAACACTCCTGCATGTTTAATTTTACCACCTTCTGATTTCCAGTTGGTTCTAATACCTCTTCCTTCAATACCAAAGTACTCGTTAAAGTCATAACCAACACGTCCAATAAGACCTGCTGTTCTATCTTCATCACCTTTAACAGAACATCCACAACTTGGACCAAACTGTGCAGCTGTTAATCCTAATGCCACATATAGACCATTGACAGCTATATCTTTTACCACTGGTGGAGGGGGTGGTGGTGGAGGGGGTGGTGGTGGCAACTCTACAGGGATTTCTACTATTTCTTCTTCAAATACAGGAGGGATAATATCACCACCTGCATAAATAAAACTACCACTTGCTATAATGGCAAGTAGAGATAAATTTATTTTTTTCATAATTAAACTCCTTAATTTTTTACAACAGACTATAACATTATTATAATAAATTAAAATATAATTTTAAATATTAATTATCTTTCTTGTTTTTATTTTTAAGAGAATTATAGACAGACCATTAACTATCCATTAATCATTCATTGTTCGATTATTAATACAAAAATATTATAATTCAACTAAGAAACACAAAGTACCATCAACATTGTTCACGGGATTAAGTATGTAATTGAACTCCTTTGAAATATACTCCCTTGATAGAACATATTTAGACCTCCTTTGTAATAGCTCTCGTGAGCAATGTTGATGGTATTTCTTTTTAACTCTTCAAATGGTATAATAAAATATATTAACCAAGGATTTATTATCATAAAAATATTAATGATAGAAGATGATTATGAAATTTCTCAAATTCTCACTGAATATCTTAACAAATTTGACATAACTGTTATGTCTGCTGAAGAGCCCTATATGGGACTCTCTTTATTAACTCAACATGATTTTGATCTGCTTATTTTAGATTTAACGCTTCCGGGAATAGATGGTCTTGAAATTATTCCCAAAGTTCGAGAAAATTCTTCTATTCCGATTATTGTCTCTTCTGCAAGAGATGACATTACCGATAAAGTTATTGCTATGGAACGAGGGGCTGATGACTATATGCCAAAGCCTTATGACCCAAGAGAACTTGTTACACGTATAAAGACTATTCTAAGAAGAACAAATGCAAGTAAAGAGACTATCTCCTCAAAAAAACTTTTTGAACTAAACCATAAAGCACGTCATATTATCTTTAAAGATATACTATTGGAACTTACAGCAGCAGAGTTTGATATACTGGCTATTTTAATTCAACATATTAACTCTGCTGTATCAAGAGAGCAACTTCTTTATGATAGTGAACATATTGATGATAACAGCTCTATTAAAAATATTGATGTAATTATCTCTCGTATTCGACATAAACTTGCAACTGTTGATAGTGAACATAGCTATATAAAACCTGTTAGAGGAATTGGATATCTTTTAACAGAAAAAATATAATCTCAAGTAGATATAATGCGTAATCTCCTAAGAAATGTATCTGTTACAACCTTTATAAACATTCTTTTTACTCTTGTTCTTTCTCTACTCTTAACAGCTCTATTTCAATTTATATCTTGGGACAAAGAGAGACAAAGAATTGATGAAATTACTCGATATAAACTCATATCAAACCTTCTTCTATCTACAGCTCAACTTAATCCTAGTAAAGAGGAAAAAGAGGAGTTTTATGAAAATTTCCATGTTAAACCAGTATCAGATAATGAGAGTCGCCTTCTTATGTCAAGTAAAGGAGAAGCTATTTTTCAAAGTGAATCTGTCTATGGACGTATGCAAATTTTTGCTATTGGTAAAAACAAATATATTTATCTAAAACGATATGGGTATAGTCTTATGCTTAAAGATACAAAATCTGTAAAACTACGACTACAACTCACTATTTTAATTGCTGTGCTTATTGCCTCTTTATTTATCTTCCTCTATATTGCTATTATTCGTAAAATGACTCCTCTTAAAAAACTACATAGACAGATAGAAGAGTTTGCTAATGGCAATATGAATATAAAAATAACCCAAAAATCAAATGATGAAATAGGGAAAATAGCTCAAAGTTTTGACAATGCTATACACCATATACGTACTCTACTTGAGTCTAAGAACCTCTTTATGCGAAATATGATGCATGAACTAAAAACTCCTATTACTAGAGGTCGTATTGCTATAGAGATGGTGGAAGATGGGACAAGTAAACAAACCCTGATTCGTGCATTTGAACGAATGAATGAACTCATTGAAGAGTTGGCACATGTAGAAAGATTGACAACTCAAAACTTTCAACCACACATGAGAAAAGCAAAACTAAATTCGATTATTGAAGAGAGTATTAGTTTACTACTTTGTGATAGAAATAAGCTAACCATTAGAACAACCGATGAAACACTTCTAACTGATACAAAACTTCTTGCATTAGCAATTAAAAACCTACTTGACAATGCACTAAAATATAGTACTGATGAAAAAGCAACCATTATCGCTAATAGTGCAAGTATCAAAATTATATCTAAAGGGAAAAGTCTTGAGCATTCACTTGATTATTATTTAGAACCATTTACACAAGAAGAAAAAAGAAATAGTGGCTTTGGATTGGGCTTATATATAGTTAATAACATTGCAAAACGTCTAAACTACACATTAAATTATTATCATAAAAGTAACAATAACATATTTGAACTCAAATTATAAATTAACTACTTAATTGAGCAATTTCTGGATTGGGATGATAGATAATATCTGGTTTCTTCTCTACATGATGACCATTTAATTCATCAAGTACCTTTAAAAGCTTTCTCTCTGTTTCAAATGTGAGATTACCAGAAGCCAATAATGTAAGAATTTTCTCTGCATACTCTTTCTTAGCAAGCAACTCATTCTGTTCACTTTTTTGATTAAGTTCCATCTGTGCTAAATGTTTTTGATATCTTAAGTAAAGTACCACTATTAAAAAGAGTAAAAATGCCATGGCAAGGTAGGTATAGTTATCTTGTTTCTTTTGAACAATATCTGATTGAACTTTTATAGTTGCCAAAGAAGCACTAGTTCGTGCGTCTATCTCTTTCATTTCAACTTTTGTATTGTTCTCTTTTTCATTAATTTTAATATTTTTATAGGTGTCAAGTTGATCTTTTTTATAAGCATTATCAAGCTTAATAATATTAGCCTCTTTTTCATTAGTGAGCTTTTGCAAAGCCATCTCTTGACTAAGATGAACATCAGTATGAGGTTGCTCTAAAATTTTACGAAAAGCCTCTTCTGAGGTTGAAGTAGAACTAAATGCAGAGAAAATTATATACCCTAATAACGCTGATATACTAACAAGCAATATTTCTCTCATTCTACCCTCTCCATTGGAATTTATTAGAAACAATTATATAACAATATTTTTTAACATACATTTAATTTATATTAAGTTTATTATATCATTAATATTATCTTTTGTGTATCTAAATATCACTTTTTCTAGCATAAATCCCATAATTGAGCTAAAAAAGGTCAGATTCACTCTCTTTTTGTTGATCTTCTCTTATTTTTGCTATCTCTACTGATGCTACTGCTCTCGCAATCACAGCCAATGCATTTGCTTTAACTATCTCTACCTTTGCAACCTCTTCTGCAATAATTGCTCTTGCTTCAGCTTCAACCTCTAGTAATGATTTTCTAGGAGGAATAGTTACTTTTACTACACTCTGATTTATATCAACTCTACTCAAAGTATCTAATGCCAATGTTTGATTTATATCTGTATATTTTGTGCCATTATCTTCTGCCACAACCTGAACAAAAAATACTATTAAGCCAAATAAGATAAATTTTGTTTGTTTCACAATATTTCCTTTTTATCTACAAGAAATCATTATATATATTTTTTTATATTAACAAGCTGAGGTTCCCACCAATCTATGATGGGAAAGAAGAGTAAAAGAGAAGTTATAAGATTGAAGTAGCATATCCGTTTGTACGCACTGTCCATCCTGGTAGCCATCGACTCTCATTATTAGCAGGTGGTGAATTTCTAACTCGACGCTCTAATATCATCTGAGCTGTTCGTGAAAACTCTTGTAACGCAGCTGGTCCAGCTTGAACAGGTCTCATGTTTTTTAAAACTTGAAGTAAACCCCAACCTTGATTGTTATAACGCTCAGTTGCTTTAATACCTTTACCTTTAAAGTTAATATAATCAATCAATGGATAAAGTCCACCTTTAGTAGCTACTAAAGCATTATAATTATCAACTATATGTTTTCTATATTGAGGAGCTACATGTTTTGCAATCTCTGGAATAGATGCATGCAATCTATCAAAGAAGAACTGTGTCTGTAGAGCTTTTGTATTCATCAATAGATTCTTTAACTGTTGAAACTCTTTATCTCCTCTTGCAGCTTCAAAAACAGCTCGATTTTTCCATGGAGCACCTGTTTTTCGTGCATAATGTAACCAAGAAGGAATCTCTATTTTTTTAGCAATATAATAATCAATCATCATAGGAAAAGTCTCATCAAAACGTTTTACTGCACCAGCTGGGTACCAGATAAAGTGACCTATACCTAATGAAGCAAAATCTTCATTTGTTGACCAGAACATAAGGTATTTAGGGTTTCCTGATGTCTCATTTTGATAAATTTTTTCGGCAATTACATTTAATTCATATTGAGATAATGTAGGCTGTTTAATATCTTTTGGGTACTTAACTCCAGTCGT
>JALUKQ010000115.1:0-1075 GCA_027056485.1 Campylobacteraceae bacterium
CATAGATTACGACAAGAATTTGTCTATAAAGTCTGTCCAAGAGAGACTCCCAACAGACTCAAAGTAAAAATACAAAAGGATAAAGTATATGCATGAATACAGTGTAGTACAAGCACTACTCAATCAGTGTGAAGAGGTAGCAGCACAAAATGATGCGACCAAAGTAACTAAGGTTATTACAAAAATCGGTGTCATGTCAGGCATAGAGACACAGTTACTGCAAACTGCCTTTGATACCTTTAAAGAAGGGACGATTTGCGCAGAGGCTGAGTTTATACAGAATGTACAGAAGTTAAAGCTCGAATGTAAGGAGTGTGCTAATGTGTTTGAGGTAGATGAGGTGCGGTACTTCTGCCATAAGTGTGAGAGTTTAAGGGTAAAAGTACTTGATGGGGAAGATATGTACCTCATGAGTCTTGAAATGAGTTAAAAATGCATCATAAATTGAAAACAAAGGAAACGTAATGCAAGAGTATTGGGAATTATATATGAAAAACCTAGAGGGAAATCCAGCCTCTGTACAATTTAATGCGGGCATCTCTATGGACATGGAAGAGTTGCAGTATACACACCCCATAGTAGCCTTTGTAAAAGCAAAACTCAAAGAGCCAAATGAAAATGGAATGCTAGGTGAAAATGAAGAACCAGAAATCCTTTTTATGGAAGACAAGCTTGAAGCCGCGATGATAAAGTTCCGTATAGGGAAGTATGTGGGGCGGGTAATAAGTGATGGCTATGTGACCTTTTTATACTATGTGCAGTTTACCTATAACTGGCCTGACTTTATAGAGTTTGCATTGAATGAACATACGCATTATGAGATAAACAATGGTCATAGTGAAGATAGAGAGTGGAACTACTACAAAAACCTTCTCTATCCAACGGCAAAAGAGTGGCAACTCATCCAAAACCATAAGGTGTGTGATAACTTAAAAAAACAAGGTGACAGCCTACATCTTGCACGTGCGATAGAACATAAAATATTTATGCCAACAACCGATAAAAAGGAAGCACTCATTGAAGCTTTAGAACATAAAGGGTTTAAAATAAAAGATGAGATAGAAAATGAAGAAGG
>JALUKQ010000115.1:1085-2884 GCA_027056485.1 Campylobacteraceae bacterium
TCGATGCCATTACACTAAGTCTTATAGAGATTGCTGAAATACATGATGCACAGTATGATGGGTGGGAAACTTCTGTCGTAAAGTCTTAAGTTAAATCATCACCCCCGAAGGGTCTTTAGCTCTGTTCATTATCTCTTGAAGGGTAGTATGGTTATCATTTTTTGTATGGGTAATGCCATGCTTGGTAAGATATTGAAGTACTACAGAGATATACCCTTCAAAAGCCTCAACTATCTCATCACTCAGTCCAAAGGAAAAAGTCACTTCCCCTGGTATTATCCCTATTACTATAGCTTCTGGTATCTCTTTACCTTGAAGTTCCATCATATCCATACATTGGAGTATGCCTATTTCATGTGCCCCTCCATTGTTAAGACCATAGCCAGATATCTCTTTGGCTGGTATGGCATAGATAGAGGCAGGGGAGTCATTAAGTTGTAGACAATCAAGTACTACTACATGAGAGTTATTTTCCAAAACATTAAAAAGATGTATCCCCTCAACCCCACCATTGATAATTTCAATTTCTTGTGAAAATGTATAATTCTCAAAGAGGTAACTAGCAGCATAAACGCCTAAGCCATCATCTTTTTGTAATACGTTTCCTATGCCTATGATTACCATGCCTATCCATTGTTTTACAGTGTTATATTATAGCTTAGGTTTTATTAGTTTAAATATATACTATGTATATCATCAGATAGCATATAGGGTAAGACTAGTATGGAGACATACGGGGTGCATATATGCTACGTATAGAAGATTAGTACATCAATAGTGCACAGAGATTTTGTATAGTTTCTCAAAATAATTAAAGGTGTGATAATGAAGAAAATATTGATAGTATTCTTTACAAGTGTTTTAACACTTGTGGGGGCACAAGATTTTAAACCATGGAAAACAAATATAGATAAATTAAGTGCTATAGAAAAGCATGTGCTGATAAATAAAGGTACTGAACGTGCTTTTTCTGGAAAGTATGTGCACACAAAGGAAGATGGTACATATACGTGTAAGGTTTGTGGTGCAGCACTCTATAAATCTTCTGATAAATTTGATTCGCATTGTGGCTGGCCAAGTTTTGATGATGCGATTCCTGGGGCTATAAAAGAGACGTTAGATGCTGATGGTAGACGTACAGAAATTACGTGTGCAAACTGTGGGGCACATATGGGACATGTATTTAAAGGTGAGGGGCTTACGGTCAAAAATACACGGCATTGTGTGAATTCTCTTTCTCTTAATTTTAAAAAGAAAAAAAGTATTTCAGAAGGATTTAAAAAAGCATATTTTGCAGGTGGATGTTTTTGGGGTGTTGAGTATTACTTAGAGCAGATCAAAGGGGTAAAAGAGGTCATCTCTGGCTTTATGGGTGGACATGTGAAAAATCCAGGGTATTATGATGTGGTACGTAAAGATACCGGACATTTAGAAACGGTTGAAGTCATCTATGATCCTAAAGTGGTAAACTTTGAGACGCTAGCAAAAATGTTTTTTGAAATTCATGATCCTACCCAGACAGATGGGCAAGGTCCTGATATAGGAAGCCAATACCTTTCAGCTGTGTTTGTAAACAACAATGAAGAGAGAAAAATTACCAATAATCTTATCAAAATATTGGAGAATAAAGGACTTAAAATAGCAACAAAGGTATTAGATAAATCACCTTTTTATGCTGCAGAAGAGTATCATCAAAATCACTATAAGCGCAAAGGAGGGACACCTTATTGTCATAGGAGAGTAAAAATATTTTAATCTTTACTGTTTACCATCCATTGTGAAAATACATTGAGGTAGTT
>JALUKQ010000116.1 GCA_027056485.1 Campylobacteraceae bacterium
TCAAATACCTCTTTAGCTTTTACTAAAATCCATCTATCTATCTCATTATATTCACTTGGCTCAACTATTTTCTCTAAACCATCAACATTTGCCATTAAAAATCTAAATGTATTTCTCAGTTTTCTATACTGCTCAGCTGTCTGTTGTAAAATTCCATCAGAGATTTTAAGGTCATGTTGGTAGTCACTTAGAGCAACCCAAAGACGTAAAATCTCTGAACCATACTGTTTAATTACTTTATCAGGAGCAATAACATTACCCTTTGACTTAGACATCTTTTCACCCTTAGCATCAACAGTGAAACCATGAGTTATCAATGTTTTGTACGGTGATTTCTGATGAATAGCAGAACTTAAGAGCAGTGAAGTTTGAAACCAACCTCTATGTTGGTCGCTTCCCTCAACGTAAAGTGATGCTGGATACTCACCTGCATCATAATTCCCACTCTCTAAAACAGCATTCCATGTAGAACCTGAGTCAAACCATACATCTAAAATATGCCCTACTTTTTCAAGCTCATCTGCTTTGTACGCACACTCAGGGTGAAGAAGCTCTGCTATCTCCATATCGTACCAAACATCTGTACCCTTCTCTTCAAAGATATCAGCAATAAAGTCTAAAACTTTCTCATCAAAAATTACTTTTTTGGTTGTTTTCACTCTAAAGAATGCTATTGGAACACCCCAAGAACGTTGACGAGAGATACACCAGTCAGGTCGTCCCTCTACCATAGGTTTTAGTCTGTTTTCTGAACTTTTAGGGTAAAATTTAACCTCTTCAAGTGAGCTAAGAGCTGACTCTCTAAGTGTCTCATCTGAACCCTCTGGCTTATCATCTACAGAGATAAACCATTGGTTCGTTGCTCTATAGATAAGAGGTTTTTTAGTTCTCCAACAGTGTGGGTATGAGTGCGTAAATTTCCCTACTTTAAGAAGTGAATCTCCAAGAAGTTCTAAAATCTTCTCATTGGCTTTAAAGATATGCATTCCCACAAACTCTTCGGCATTTGGAAGCAGGTTAAGCCCTACTACTGACTCATCATAACATCCACGTTCATCAACAGGCATAATTACTTCTAGTCCATTTTTAAGCCCTACTTTGTAGTCATCTTCACCATGCCCTGGAGCTGTATGAACACAACCTGTACCACCATCCATAAGAACGTGGTCTCCTAGAACAATCTTAGAGCTTCTACCATTTAAAGGGTTAATTGCTAAAAGTCCATCAAGCTCTTTAGCCGATATTTTTCTACTTGAATGACCTGCTACAACACCCTCTTCTATCATAGCATCGTAACGAGCTTGGGCTACGATATGCCCATGCTCTCCGAGCACATACATCTCTTCAGGATTTAAAGAAATACCTGTATTTGCTGGAAGTGTCCAAGGTGTAGTTGTCCAGATAACGACACCTGCATCACCCTCAATACCAAGTTTCTCTTTAGCCATATCTGAAAGCTCAAAGTTTACATACATAGTATAGTCTTCTTTGTCCTCATACTCTACCTCTGCATCAGCCAAAGCAGTACGAGCAGCCCATGACCAAAAGATAGGTTTATGACGCTCTACAAGCAGACCTTTTTTTGCCACTTCACAAAGGGTTCTATAGATATTGGCTTCAAACTTAAAATCCATAGTAATGTAAGGGTTTTCCCAGTCAGCCATGATGCCTAGTTGTTTAAATCCTTTTCTTTGACCATCAACAGCCTTTTGAGCTGTAATACGACAAATTTCACGAAATTTAGAGATAGAGAGAGTCTCTTTTTTAGCTGTTCCCATTTTATCTTCAACTTTTTGCTCAATAGGAAGCCCATGACAGTCCCAACCTGGAATCATTCGTACCGATTTACCTTGAAAGTAGTTGTATTTTAAAATAATATCTTTAAGTGTTTTATTTAACGCATGACCAATATGAATATCACCATTGGCATAAGGAGGGCCATCGTGCAAGGTAAACATTTCAGCACCTTCACGCTTCGTTTTCATCTGCTCGTACATATTAGCATCATACCATGCTTGGTATCGTTTTGGTTCGTTATTTGGGAGATTTCCACGCATAGGAAATTTTGTTTTTGGTAGTAGAAGTGTATCTTTAAATTCCATAGATATATACCTTAATATATTAATTGGCGTGATTATATCTAAAAGTTGTTTTGTGTATAATAATAGCATGAAAAATAATACGACACAAAACACAATGTATATAATAGAAACTTTAAAAAAGAAAAATGAAACCATAACCTTTGCCGAGTCTTGCACAGGTGGACGCATCGCCTCAGCTTTTACAGCCATATCAGGAGCTTCATCTGTATTAAATGGTTCTGTTATTAGTTATGCCAATGAAATTAAATCATCGTGGTTAGGAGTAAAAGAAGAGACACTCATAAAACATGGTGCTGTTAGTGCAGAATGTGTAAAAGAGATGATTAAAGGTATTAAAAAAATGGCAAATGCAGACCATAGCATAGCCGTTAGTGGAATAGCAGGACCCACAGGTGGAACAGATGAAAAACCAGTTGGAACAGTCTATTTGGGAGTCTATATAAAAAATCAGCTAATAGTAGAACATCATCTTTTTGTAGGAGATAGAGAGGCTATTCAAGAACAAGCAACTGATACAGCCATAGCCCTTTTTAAAAATAATTTGTAATTTATCAAAAAACTCTTGACATATAATTTATCATAGGCTATAATTCCGTCCACTTATCGCAAAGGTAAGTTAAAAATGTGACCTTTTAGCTCAGTTGGTAGAGCAACTCCCTTTTAAGGAGTGGGCCCATGGTTCGAATCCATGAAGGGTCACCATTTTATACAATATAGTGTTTTTAGATATGCGGTGGTAGTTCAGTTGGTTAGAATACCTGCCTGTCACGCAGGGGGTCGCGAGTTCGAGTCTCGTCCACCGCGCCACTAAAAATGACCTTTTAGCTCAGTTGGTAGAGCAACTCCCTTTTAAGGAGTGGGCCCATGGTTCGAATCCATGAAGGGTCACCACTATATATTTAAGTAGACAGCTCATGAAATTAGTTTCATTAGCAAAAAATTTGGTCGCTTAGCTCAGTTGGTAGAGCGCTACCCTTACAAGGTAGATGTCACAAGTTCGAGTCTTGTAGCGACCACCATTTTTACAATTATTGTTCGGTCAAGATGACCCTTTCATCTAGTGGCCAAGGATATTGCGTTTTCATCGCAAAAACAAAGGTTCAAATCCTTTAGGGGTCGCCAAAGTTTGTCCTAATTAAAATAATAGACATAAGGTCGCTTAGCTCAGTTGGTAGAGCGCTACCCTTACAAGGTAGATGTCACAAGTTCGAGTCTTGTAGCGACCACCATAACATAATAGGTGCGGTGGTAGTTCAGTTGGTTAGAATACCTGCCTGTCACGCAGGGGGTCGCGAGTTCGAGTCTCGTCCACCGCGCCACTTCTTTTATATTCTTAATCCATTTACAATATCAATATAGTCATCATCTTTAACACTTAAATATCCATGTCTTACTAAAAAATCTATAATAACCAAATTACAGTTAACTTTAAAATCATGACTTGTTCTTACTATCTTTGCTACCTCTTCAATAGGAAGCAAATAAAACTCTTCCACTTCAGCATCGGTACAAACAGGAGTAAAGGATGCATCAAGTTCTATATCATAACAGTAGATAATATCTACTTTCCCACCTAAAGTATAATCATATTTATAAGTAACAAAACCTACTGATTTAGCTCTTGAAGCCAACTCTGCTGACATACCAGCCTCTTCGTAACACTCTTTTTCTAAATTTTTACTTGACTCTATATCATATGCCAATCCACCTGCAACCATGTGGTCTAATTTTCCTGCTTCATAGCCTCTATCATAAGCTCTTCTTGCTATCCACATTTTCATACCTGACTCTGTCATAACATAAGCATTCAAATGTTGACCAAATGAAATAAGACCTAAAAGAGAAGAGATACTACGGTCAACAAAAGCTAAAGGCTTAGAAGTAAATGACTCTATAATAGGATACTGCTCATGCATAAAAGTATTAGAAATTTTATCTTTATAAACCTGTTGAGCAAAAACTTTTAATGCAACAGTTCGTTCCTCAAAAGTTTTTAAATGCTCTACAAGAGTAAAAATACCATTTTCGAAAACAAATATACTACTCTTTAAAATATAATCCTTATAACTTTCACGTATTTGCCCTACTCGTTTGCCATCAAGTATAAAAGGTATTTTATCATCCTCTCTATACTCATTGCACTCTTTAATTCTATCAAGATATGACATTTTTAACCTTTTTGCAAAATTATAACACTTTTTTTGATACACTGCTACATGATAAAAATAGAAGAGTATTTTAACAGACAGATTCAGCTTTGGGGAGAAAAGAGACAAGCCCTACTTCAAAATAAAAAAATTGCCATTATCGGTTCAGGTGGTCTTGGTTGTAGCCTTGCTATGGCTCTAGGAACATCGGGAATTGGTCAAATAGATATGGTTGATTTTGATACAATAGCTCTTCACAATATTCATAGACAAATCGCCTTTAAATTAAAAGATGATGGTCAATATAAAGCAGAAGTAGTAGTAGAGCTTATTAAAGATAAAAATCCATTTATCAAAACCAATGCTTACTTAATGAAGTTTGAAGAGTTTAAAAATCTAAATATTGAGTATGATTTAATTTTAGATGCTACTGATAATCTTTTGGTTAGACAAGAGATAGACAATCATGCAAAATTAACAACTACTCCTTGGGTATATGGTTCTGTTGAAGAATTTAATGGACAAGTCTGTTTTTTTCACAAAGCTTCTTTTCAAATCTTTAACCAATCAGATCATAAAGTAGGAGGAAACATTGCTCCTATGGTTATGCATATCGCCTCACTTCAGGCAAACTTAGCCATTCGTTATTTAGCTAATTTACCTATTGTAAAAGATAAACTCTACTATCTATACTTTAACAAAAATGGTGAATTAATTACACAAAAATTTAATATGCCAACTAATTAACTATTATGATTAAAACTTATTGTGATAAAATATCAAAATAATTAAAAAAGGAGAATATAATTATGAAATTAAAATTACATACACTTACATTAATAGTTTTTTTTGGACTTTTTGTCGGTTGTACACAAGAAACACAAAATAAACTTAGCCGTTCTATTCAAAATTGGACAGGAACAAATGGTACACTAGATATTTATGCAGGAAATAAACTGGTCAAACGATTTATTAAAATTGATAAACTAACCACAGCTTCTGGAACAGATGTCGATACCCAACGTCCTTACCGTTTTGGATATGGATATGATGACAAAAACTTTAATGGTAAAAAAGATGTAGGTGAAGAAAAAGTCTATTTTGAATTTTCAGACTATTCTACCTCTTATGTCTTTTATGAAAGCAAATAACACTACAAAGGAAAACAATCAATGAAATTCATTTCAACAAAAGAGGCACCAGCAGCTATAGGACCATACTCACAAGCAGTAGTAGCAAATGGGATGATATACACATCAGGACAAATTCCTATGAATGAAAAAGGAGTTATAGAAGCTACAGATGTAGTAAACCAAGCTCATCAAGTTATGAAAAACCTTTTTTATGTACTTGAAGCTGCAGGAGCACACTTTAACGATGTTGTAAAAACAACTATTTTTTTAACAAATATGGATGATTTTGATAAAGTAAATGAAGTTTACTCTCACTACTTTGGTCACCATAAACCTGCTAGAAGTACGATTGCAGTTAGAACTTTACCTAAAAATGTACTTATAGAAATCGAATGTATGGCAATTGCCAATGCTGACTATCCTATCTAATGCCATCTAAATTTGCTCAAACATTCTCAAAGATTGTTTTGAGCATTTCTGCTCTATATTTTCTTTATCTCTTTTCGAAAGCTATTACTATCGTCAATCGTCGGCATATATCTACTGATGAAGGAGTCTATATTAACAGTACCAGCGACTCACCCTATATCAAAGAATTAGCTTTTGAATTAACCAGACACTGTAAAACTGACCTATGTCGTGTTCAAACTATTTTAAATTATATTACAAATATTCCTTATAAAATTAATAACTTTCAAGCACACTCTCCACAAAAAACCATTCAGATGAACTTTGGTGACTGTGATGACAAGAGTAACCTTCTTATATCTTTACTTCATGAGTTAAAAATAGAGAGTTATTTCGTACTGGTACCAAAACATATTTTTGTTATCGTCTCTCTTGATGAAGTCCATCTCAATCACTTTAAAAAAGGTCTCTATATCAATGAAAAAAAGTTTTATATTTTGGAAAGTACAGCAAAAAATTCTCCTATTGGATTTCCTTTACAATATGAACTCGACGAAATTCAAGCTATAATTGAGCCATTTGAAAATAAAAAAGTAGATATTAATAAGCTAGAGTGGAAGTTGTAAACAAATATTTAGTTATAATCATTCCAAATATATAAGGATTTACTATGCAAGAACAAACTCTAGCTATCCATGCAGGATATGACAAAGATTCTATGGGAACCATGGCCGTTCCTCTTTACCAAACAACAGCTTTTGAATTTAGAGATACTGAACATGCAGCAAATCTTTTTGCTCTTAAAGAGTTAGGTAATATCTATACCCGTCTTATGAACCCCACTACTGATGTTTTTGAAAAACGTTTTAATGCACTTGAACATGGTGGAGGAGCTGTAGGAACAGCATCTGGAATGGCTGCTATTTTTTATGCTATTGCCAATGTTGCTGAAGCAGGAGATAATATTATTGTGGCAAAACAAGTTTATGGTGGTACAACTACATTAACAGGTCATACCATTAAACGTTTTGGGATAGAGACTCGTTATTTTAATGTAAATGAACCTTCCCAAATCGAAGCATTGGTTGATGAGAAAACAAAGATTATTCTTTTTGAAAGTATTACCAACCCAAGCATTGATGTAGCTGATTTTGAAGCCATTGTAGCCATTGCAGAAAAACACAACATTATTACCTGTGTAGACAACACCGTAGCAACTCCAATTTACTGTAAGCCACTTACTTTAGGTTGTGATGTTGTGGTTCATAGTGCGAGTAAATATACCACTGGTCAAGGTCTTGCTATTGGGGGAATAGTGATAGAGAGAGAAAACTTAGTTGAGAAGATTAAAGGGAACCCTCGTTACGCTCACTTTAATGAACCAGATGAGAGTTACCATGGTTTGGTCTACTCTGACCTTCCTCTTCCTCTTTTCACATTAAGAATTCGCCTTGCCCTACTACGTGACTTAGGTGCAACACCTAGTCCATTTAACTCATGGTTATACATTCAAGGGTTAGAGACTCTACCTCTTAGAATGAAACAACACTCAAGTTCTGCTTTAAAAATTGCAAAATACTTAGAAAGCCATCCAAAAGTAAAAAAAGTAAACTACCCAGGATTAGAATCAAACAGTAATTATTCTTTAGCTCAAAAGTACTTCCCAAAAGGTCAATCTGGATTACTCTCATTTGAGGTTAATAGTAAAGAGGAAGCACAAGCTATTGCAGATGCTACAGATATTTTTAAAGTAGTTGTAAATATAGGAGATAGCAAATCAATTATAACTCACCCTGCAAGTACAACCCATCAACAACTCTCAGCACAAGAGCTTATAGATTCTGGTATTCCTGCTGGACTTATAAGGTTATCAGTTGGGTTAGAAGATACGGAAGATTTGATTGTAGATTTAGAGAAGGCATTGGGTTAAACTATATCAGGCAGACACATTGGTCTGCCCCTACAAAAATTATTTTTTTATATAGTTTTTATATCGTAATCTAGTTGGATCCCAGACACCATCTATGAAAATAGTTGGTGTTCCTGTTACCATTAATCGTTTTTTCATTACTTTATCAAACTCCATTGCACTCTTAATATCTGAACTATCAATATCACTTTTTGAAAAACTTTTACCTGTCTTGATTTTAATAGCCTTCAAAATTTTCTTAACACTTTTTTCTTTAGGATCAAGCAAAAGATGATAAAGTGCCTTTAAATTTGTAGCATCTCCCCTTTTATGCAGTAGATGCATTACTTTTGTTGTTACATCTGATGCAGGGTGAATTTTTAACAAAGGTAAATGATAATAATAGAGTCCAAAAGTTTCAGGATGTGCTTCTACCATACTTATCATCTCAGGAACTATCTCTTGACAATAAGGGCAAAATGGATCAGAAAAAACAAGAATCTTATGAGGAGCATTCTTACTACCTACTAAAAAATGTTCGTCATCATATGCCTCAACAGGAACTGTTGGCTTTAAAAGCTTTGCATAACTCTGCCCATATTGATCTTTTAAAGAAAACGTGATTTTATTCCCCTTAGTAAAAACTACTTGAGGAATCGTACGTTTCTGATAACTTTTTCCCAATTTTATATTCATATCTAATGACAAGAAATAGACTTCCCAACCATTGGTACCTGCAATCTCATAATGAGAGATAGTTTCTATTTTATTTACCTTAGAATTTGTCTTTTTCTCCATATATTTCTTAATATAATGACGAACTCCATTATCATCAACTGCAGAAACTTGTAAAGTTAGCAGAACTATTGCCAATAATATTTTTAATCTCATAATTATTACTCCTTTTGTAACAATCATTCTAACACATCACTGTTAAAAAAAAGTGAATTTTACGTAATTCTATTACTTTAATTGATAGAAAAAATAAAAATAGCTGTTCTTTTAAATATTACTACTATCTATAATTAAATAAATATTTTTAAATTCTACCATCTATATAAAGTACAAATTGGGTAAAATTCTTTTAATGAAATTAGAAACAAACGTTGCACACTTTACTAACCCCCTCTATTTAGAAAGTGGAAGAATCTTAGAACCATATAAAATTGCCTATGAGACCTATGGAGAGCTAAATGCTAATGCCTCCAATGTTGTTTTAGTTTGTCATGCACTCTCTGGGTCACAACATGCAGCTGGAGTGCATGAAGGTGAACGAAAAGCTGGCTGGTGGGACGAACTTATAGGAGAGGGCAAAGCCATAGATACCAACAAATATTATGTAATCTCGACCAATGTTATTGGTTCTTGCTTTGGAAGTACTGGTCCTATGCATAATGATTATCCTAGTGATACACCATTTCGACTTAAATTTCCTGTCTTAACCATAAAAGATATGATAAAAGCTCAAAAATCTCTACTTAGTCAACTGGGCATTCATCATCTTAAAGCTATTATTGGTGGTTCTATGGGAGGGATGCAAGCACTACAATTTGCTGTAGACTATCCCAACTTTGCAGATAAAATCATCTCCTTAGCAACCACCTATGCCACACAACCATGGACAATTGCTTTTAATAAAGTTGCCATAGAAGCAATAAGAAGAGACCCACGTTTTAAAAATGGTCAGTATGAAAAAGATGCATTTGTAGAAGATGGCTTAGATGGTTTAGCAATTGGTAGAATTGCAGGACATATATCTTATCTCTCTCCTGACTCTATGAATGATAAGTTTGGACGTAACTATGTTAACAATGATGGACTATTTGAACTCTTTGGACGCTATGAAGTTGAACGTTATATGGAATACAATACCAATAATTTTTCAAAAATATTTGACCCATTGAGCTATCTCTATATCGTAAAGGCTATCAATACTTTTAACCTAAGTAGAGGTTATGACTCACTTTATGATGCTATATTACGTATTAAAGCAGAGACAACACTTATCTCATTTCAAGGTGACTACCTCTTCTTTCCAAAAGAGATGAGACATATTCATAACATGATGCAGAGAAACAGACAAAATTCTCGCTATCATGAAATAGAAAGTAATTATGGTCATGATGCATTCTTGGTAGAAATAAAAAAATTTGATAAAATAGTCAAAGAAGCACTAGAAAAATAAAACTAATATAAAGGGTATAGAGATGAAAGCAGAAACATTTGAAACTAAGCTAGAGGAATCTAAAAAGATACTAAATCAACTAATGGATCCTGCAATTACTCTTGAAGAGAGTCTGAAACTCTATGAGGATGGAGTAAAAAAAATTAAATCTGCACAAAAAATGATAGAAGAGGCAAAGGTTAAAATAGAAACCATAGAAAAAAACAGTTCAGGATCATAAGATGCCAAATAAAAATGAACTTACTATTGCAGCACTACAGTTACCTACCTTAGGTATGCAAGCCACTAAATTAGACTTTTATCTACGTAATGCACATAGTAGAGGTGTAAGGTTAGTTCTTTTAGGAGAGTATGTACTCAACCATTTTTTTAAAGAGATTCAAGAGATTCCTATGAAAATGGTCAAAGAGCAGAGTGATAAACATATTGAACTACTTCAAAAATTTGCTCTCCAATACAAAATGGTATTTGTAGCACCTATTATTATTATAGAGAAAGATAAATATATTAAAACAATTATAAAAATAACTGAAAAATCTACCTCTTATTATGAACAACAGATACTTATTCCTTATGACCACTGGAATGAAAAAAAATTTTTTGATAATAAAATTAAACCCATAACTTCACCTATGACATTTAACATTGATGGTTTTCGTATTATGGCTATGGGTGGATTTGAACTTCACTTTGACCCTTTTTGGAACTATGTAACAAAGAAAAAAATTGACCTAGTACTGTTACCAACTGCATCAACATTTGGCTCACACAACCGTTGGCGTGAAATTATAAAAACAAAAGCTTTCTTACACAGTTGTTATATCCTTCGTGCCAATCGTCTTGGAGAGTTTTCTGATAAAGATATACAGTGGAAGTTTTATGGTGACTCAATGCTTGTAGATCCAGCAGGTGAAATATATATGATGCTAGAAGATAAAGAGTCTATGATTATTGAAACCATCCAGAAATCTGTTATAAAAGAGCAAAAGAAGAGCTGGAGATTTGAACAAGAACTTAAAATTAGAAATAAATTACAATAAGCGATATATATTATATAATATAAGTGTTACAAAACTACATATTAGATAATTATTTTAGTTATCTTTTAATTTCTCTTAATAGTTAACATGTTACAATCTATTAAAATAACAAAAAAGAAGGAAATAGGTAAACTCATGAATAATGACTTAATGAAGATAGTTGAAGAGACTAAAAAACTAAAAACTCTTGTATTGGAAGATGAGCCAGAGACAAATGAATTGATGTGTA
The DNA here is from genome assembly GCA_027056485.1 of Campylobacteraceae bacterium. Classification (GTDB taxonomy): domain Bacteria; phylum Campylobacterota; class Campylobacteria; order Campylobacterales; family Sulfurovaceae; genus UBA1140. The sequence continues at coordinate 11,154 of JALUKQ010000116.1, forward strand.
CTACACTTAGAAATTTTTTCTCTGAAGTTCACTCAGCAGTAGATGCAGATTCAGCAATGGAACTTTTTGAAAAGCATAGTCCAGATATTATCTTTATCGATATTATCTTACCAGGAAAAAGTGGTTTGGATGTTGCTAAAGAGATTAGAGAAATTAATCCAAAGCAAATTATTGTAATTGTATCTGCTAGTAATGATATGGGAAATATCTCTGAAGCTGTTAAAATAGGGGTTAACAACTTTATTAGAAAACCAATTGACACAGATAAAATGATTGATGTTCTTAAAGACATTGTTGCTGATCTTAAAAAGCAAAAGAAAAATAGAACAAAAATTTTCTCTATTACTTTACCTCTTGACCTATATGAGCAAGTTGACCAAGATGCAAAAGGTGAAAGTATCTCTAAAAATGCTATGATTATCAGAGCATTAAAACACTTCTATAACCTGTAAATTTCTTTACCATAAGGTGCAATTTTTTGCACCTTATATCCTATTCTATTAATTACCCTATTTCAATCTTATTCTAACTGACTCTTCATGAGCTGTTAAACCTTCTGTATTGGCAATTAATGCACATGCTTCACCTATTTCATCTAAACCTTCTCTACTCATAGAGATAATAGATGACTTTTTCAAAAAGTGATCAACACTCAATGGAGAGTAAAATTTCGCTGTTCCACCAGTAGGTAAAGTATGGTTAGGTCCAGCTATATAATCACCTATTGGTTCAGGAGTATACTCACCTAAGAAAATAGCACCTGCATGTTTAATTTTCGCCAACAAATCCATAGGGTTTTGGGTAAGTACCTCTAAGTGTTCAGGAGCTATCTCATTCATAAGTTTTATCGCTTCATCTATACTTTCAGTAATAATAATAGCTCCACGCTCTTCTATAGACTTTCTAGCTATCTCTTCACGTGATAGAGTTCCTAAAAACTCCTCAACTTTTGCTGCAACTTTTGCTGCCAAAGAAGCATCTGTTGTTATCAATATAGAAGATGCCATCTCATCATGTTCTGCTTGTGAAAGTAAATCTATGGCTATAAAATCTTCTCTTGCAGAACTATCTGCCAAAATCCCTATTTCACTAGGTCCTGCTATCATATCAATATTTACTTCACCATAAACCAATTTTTTAGCCGTTGCTACAAAAATGTTTCCAGGTCCTGTAATTACATCTACCTTTGGAATAGTCTCTGTACCATAAGCCATCGCTCCAATAGCAGAAGCCCCACCCACTTTAAAGACCTTGGTAACTTTACAAAGGTGACAAGCAGCCAAAAGAAGTTCATTTAATTCATTATCTGGTGCAGGTGTACAAACAACTATCTCTTCAACTCCTGCCACAATAGCTGGAATAGCATTCATAAGTAAAGAGGATGGGTAAGCAGCTTTTCCACCAGGGATATAAAGCCCTGCCGAGTCAACAGCTGTCACTTTCTGCCCCAACATGGTTCCAGATTTTTCAAAATCAAACCATGACTTAGGCATAAGTTTTTGATGATAGTTTTCTATTCTGTCATATGCTAAGTGTAATGCATCTCTTAACGTACTATCTATGTTATTATATGCCTCTTCCATAGAAGCAGTTGAAACAGCTAAAGCATCATCTGAGCTTGGTTCCCATCTATCAAACTTAGCGATATGCCCTTTTAAAGCAGAGTTTCCATCATTTTTTATCTCATCAAGTAGACCTTTAACGATGCTAGTTACACCATCTATGTCCATCGCTCCACGTTTTAAAAGCTCATCAAACTCAGCTTGAAAGTTTGCATCTTTTGTACTAAATATTTTCACTATATTTCCTTTGGTATCGTGCCAACATACTCTCATTTCCTATCAAGCCACCTTGATGTATGTAAAGTGTTGGGGTTTTTAAAATTTCTGGATTTTCTAACAGAGTCAGCCATCCATGAGGATCATAAAGTAAATCAAACTCTATGCCCATTTCTTCACGTAATTTTAGCCAAATATTATAAGACTCTCTGTAAAGCTTTCCAAAGTGTCTTTTTTTAGAGGGTGTTAAAATTTTAGGATGAAAATCTTCATTCTCTTCCAACATTAAAAACTGTTTTTTTAAATACTCAGCATCCCCTACACAAGGAACCGTATAAACCGTAGGTCGGGATGGGGGCATCCCGACACTAAACGATTTAGCCAAAAAAAGAGTTGTTGTTCCAGTACCAGAAGGTAAAAAAACGTTTAACTCATCAATCTCCTGCTCCTCTTTCCACTCTAGTATCTCTTTAGCTAAAAGGTCAATCCCATATTCTGCCTCTTTTTGTCGTCCACCCTCTTCTATAAGCAATTCATCTTTTGTCGGGAATGGAAGATCTCGACCTACATGAATTTTCATTCCATTTTCTAAAGAATATTTATAGTTTCCATGAGGATTTTCCTCCAAATAAGAGGACAAATGGTCTACATAGTAGTTATATTTCCATCCTTTTATCTTTGCCAAGACAGAGAGAGAATACATAGCATTAGACTGACTAGAACCATAAGAGAGAACTTTTTTTACTTTAGGAAAATCCTTTTCTAAAAAATAGTAAAACTTTCGTGCTTTATTACCTGAAAACTCTGCACTTAACAGATCATCACGCTTTATATATAAAGTTTGCTTATCAAAGCTTTTTTTTTCAGTAGGAGAGTTAGTAATATTCATACAGTATTATACATTTTATCTGCTGAACAATTAGAAACTATATAAAACAAAAAAATCATGACAAAAAGTGACAGATTGACATATATCAATATCTTTTTAGTATCTATACTCTATACTTATGTTTAATTATACAAAAGGACAATCAAATGATAATTTCAAGCTATATGAGAACTGAGCATCGTGCCTGTGATGAAATATTTGCAGCTGCAGAAAAACATGTTATAGATGGAGATTTTGAAAAGGCAGAAGAGCAGTTTATTCTTTTTGCAGATGATACAATAAGACACTTCAAAAAAGAAGAGGAGTCTCTATTCCCTACATTTGAAGAGCTTACAGGTAACACAGAAGGTCCTACTCGTATTATGAAATTTGAGCATGAACAGGTTCGTGGTCTTATCGGTAAAATGGCTGAAGCCGTTGAAAACAAAGACAGTGATGCCTACCTTTCACTAGCAGAATCTATGATGATATTACTTCAACAGCATAACATGAAAGAGGAGCAGATGCTCTATGCTATGTGCGATAGAATGATTCCTCAAGATGTAAAAGAGTCCACACTTGAAACCATGAAAGCCATAGAGCTTTAAGCCTAAAATGCAAAAAATTCTTCTTGATGCAAGGGAGATGGAACATCCTGAACCCTTGCAAATTTCCCTTACTCATTTACGTACTATGAAAAATGATGAGTATCTATATATGATTAATCTTAGAAAACCCATTCCTCTTATTGAAATCGTTAAAGAGAAAGAGTTTTCTTATATTGCACATCAAGACAGTAAAGAGATTTGGCATATACTCATAACTAAAAACCTTACATATAATTTAGAGGAGCTATTAGATGTTTAGTCAAGGTGGTCTATCACTAGAACAAGCACCTCCTATCTCTGTGGTAATGAAATTTTTCATAACTGCTTCACTATTTGGTCTGATATTAGGTCTCTATCTTTTAGCAAGTAGTAGTGGTTTACTGACTTATAGTGCCTATGCCTATAATGTTACTATCACTCACTTTTTAGCACTTGGTGTTATGGCTTCATTTATGCTAGGAGCCCTTTTTCAGATGCTTCCTGTTATAGCAGGTGTGGTTATAAAAATGCCATCTAAAAAATCAATGGTCGTTCATGTTCTCTTAATGGTAGGAGTATTTTTACAACTCTTTGCATTTAATACTTCTATCTCACTACTCTACCTATTTTCAGCGATTATTCTAGGTTCTGCTCTACTCCATGCAACCACACTAATGATAAAAGAGTTAATCAAAGTTCAAGACCACTCCAGCTCATCAAAAGGAATGCTTCTTTCATTGAGTAGTTTTACTATAGCTATAGTTTTTGGTATCTACTTACTCTTAACACTTGGTGGGTATATTTCAGGAGACGCTTTTACACAGGTTAAAGAGGCTCACTACTCTTTTGCTCTATTTGGTTGGGTTGCACTACTTATTGTTTCTGTTTCGTTCCAAGTAGTTGAGATGTTTTACGTAACACCTAAATACCCAACTATTATGAGCAAGTATCTTGTTACAGCTATTGTTATGCTTCTTGTATTAAAGTTGATTGCTCTATTTATAAGTTTACCAACGGTTGGTATAGACCTTATTTTGGCACTACTTTTTATAGCCTATGGAATCATTACCCTACACAGACTCTACAGACGAAAACGACCTACCTCAGATGCTACTGTATGGTTTTGGCGTTTAGGTATGGGGCTTCTTATTGTTAGTATGTTTATTACAGCTTTAGGTACAGTGACTAGCATAGACCAAGGTTTAAAAAGTATCTCCTATTTAGCCTTTATAGGTTTTGCTCTAAGCATCGTTTTTGCTATGAACTACAAAATAGTCCCCTTCCTAACATGGTTTCACCTCTCAAACCAAGGCTACATGGAAGCCCCAATGATGCACGATGTCATTCACCCTAAAAAAGCAAAGATTCATTTCTATATTCATATTGCTATGTTAGTAACATGGACACTATCTATACTCTTTAATCTACCTATGATAGATATTGTAGCTTCACTGTTGGTAGTTCTGTCATTTGGATGGTTGCTTTACCATTTGATTTTTGCTGTAAGAAAATATAACTATACGCAGAAGCATACAGAGAAGATTGAGTGGTGATTTTAAAAAAAATTCCATGTCCTATCTGTATACTATTAATTACTCTACTTATAGGTTTTATTATATGGTATAGTGATAAATATTCACGAGTTATAAACATCGCTGTTGGAAAACCTATGGGAGCTTATGCTACCTATGCAGAAGCTTATAAAAAAGAGCTAGAGAAATATGATATAACTTTAAAAATCACCTATACTGATGGCTCTATGGATGCACAGTCTAAACTTATGAATGATGAAGTTGATTTTGCTTTTATACAAAGTGGAACACAAGGAGAGAAAAAAGAAAAACCTTTAGTTTTAGCCAATGTAGCCTATGAACCTATATGGATTTTCTACAAAAATAAAAATATAACTTCACTAGAAGATTTAAAAAATAAAACAGTAAATTTGGGTAACAAAAACAGTGGAACCTACCCTATAGCCTCCCAAATCATGAACCTTATCAATAAAAAGAGTAAAGTAAGTTTCAACAATGCAGAAAATGCATTTAACCAACTTTTAGAAAATCAAATAGATGCCATGTTTTATGTTATAGGAGTTAAATCAAGTAGGCTTCAAACCATTTTACATACTCCCAATATCTCTATTTTAAATTTTGAAAATGCACAAAGTTATAGAAAGTTTTTTATTCAAAAAGAGGATTATTATGAAATAGTTACTATAGAAGCCAATGCTATTGACCTTGTAAGAAAAATTCCTAAAACATCTAAAACACTCTTAGCAAAAACTACTATGTTGGTTACAAAAGATGCTTCTCCTGAAATGTCTAGACTATTTTTAAAGGTTGCACAAAAAGTTCACTCTAAAATGGGTTTTATAAAAAGCGAAAATACCTTTCCAAATGTTAAAAACCTAAAACTCCCACAGAGTAAAGCATCAAAAGAGTATTTCCAAGAACCTGAACATCGTTATGAAAGAGTTTGGTACATGAAAGAACATTTTTGGTTGGCTCAAACATTTAAAAAACTAGAAGATATGGTTATGAGTGTTATTGTTCTTTTAGGTCTTATAGGCTTTTTTATAGAGGTTATCTACCCTATTTCTAAAATCTTCACACGTAGAAAAATCAACAGATGGTACAGAAAAGTAAATAAAATAGACAGTCAGATTGACAAACTTTCACTAGACGAATTAAAGTCAAGAAAAGAGATACTCGAAGAGACTTTAATGGAAATACAAGACAATGATAACATAGACCCCATTCACCTTGAAGCCTACTATTCCATACAACATCAAATAACCAATATCATTGAAGATTTTGAAAAACGTATTAAAGAGAAACAAGGTATGGAGATTTTGGTTTAGGTTTATTTTTTAGGAGTTGGTTAAATGGTGGGGAAAAACACATACACGTCAAATTACGGTTTATCTCTAAAATAATATTTGAAACGGGGTAGGTCGGAATGCCCCAATGCCAATGACTTAAGGATTTTTTGACCAATTTATAATTCGGGTGTGAACACGCCGATTCCGAAAATGCAGATGGCATATAGGGAATCGACGGCTTTAGCCTCGCTATATTTTGGGGTTAATCCCTTAAGTCATTGGCATTGACCTACAAACTGCCATTTTTTTGAAGAAGATAAATTTTAATCTCCCTCATACAACCTATCTAACACCTCAAAAAATTGACCTGCCCCAGCTTTAAACATGGCTTCACATTCTGTTTTTGGAATGTAGAGTGTTATTTGGTAGGTGTTTTTCATTTTGATTTTCCACAGCATTTTTTATATTTTTTACCACTGTTGCAGGGGCATGGGTTGTTTCCACCTATTTTTTGACTATTCTTTATACACTCTTCTATTCTACTCATTCCATCTTGTAAATCTAATAATTCAGAATGTTCTGGAGGTAAAAATTTCTCTTTTACCATAAATGCTTTTATTACATAATCTTTTGCATCTTGACACTTTTTCTTTTCATAGTAAAAAATTGCTAAATCATGATAAATCATTGCTGTTGTCATATCATCTATACCTAAATACTTTTCACTAATTTCTAAATATTTTTTATAAAGAAATAATGCTTCACTTTTTTTTCCTATTTTAGAGTATATTCTTGCTAAATTATTATTACAAATTATTGTATCAGGTGAATGTTCTCCCAAGTTTTGAAAAATTTTTCTAGCTTTTAATGTATAGAGTAGTCCTTCTTTCCATTTTCCTATTTGTTGATATATCCAAGATAAAATATCATAACTTTTAGCAATATCTATAGGTTTTGCATATAAAGAATTTTCAAAAATCTTTATTGCTTTTTTAGAATTAGTGATTGCCTCACTATATCTTCCCATAGATACATACAATACAGCTATATTATCATATGTAATAGCCGTATCTGAATGATTATTTCCTAAAAAATTCTCTTTTATTTTCAAACTTTTTTTATAATAATTTAAAGATTTCTCTTTTTCATTAATTTTATCATATATGCTTCCTAAGTTATTATATAAATCAGAGCAATCAATATGTGATGACCCTACAAACTTAATAATATCTAATGATAATTTATTTAAAAGAATAGCTTGGTTATAGTCCATAAAATAAGAATAAACTGGTGCAACACGTTTATAAAAAATAGCTATTTTTTGATTTTCTAAGTTTTTTATCTTCAGAACATCAAGTAAAGATTCAAAATAAATTAATTTATCTTTTATAGTTATAACTACTCCTGCATCTGTACTATCTTTTAGTAAAAAAGTAAAATAATCAATTAAATCCTCAATCTCCTCAAAACAAGGAGCATAATTAGCCAAAATAAACTCTTTAATAATCTGATGAAGCTTATAACTCCCTCATTTTCGGTTAACCACCCACGACCAACCAAAAAATTTAATCTCCCCTTTAATCGCTCTTTTCCCAATATCTCCTCTAAAAAACTCAACGCAATATCAATAGAGGGCAAAACAGCCAATCGTTTAAGTAGTAAAACATACTCATCACTTAAATTTTGCATAGAAAAAAGCTCTTGAAGATTTTGATTAAAAGTTACCTCATCTCCACTCTCTTCATCTATATATTCTATTTGGGAAAGCCCACCATTTTCATCTTCAAACTTTTCAATAATATCATCTAGCGAATACCCCTCATTCTCAATAGTCTCTGCCACAAGTTTTATAAAGAGTGTATGTAATCCCAAATAGCTTATAATCTTGTCAACTTTTTCTAACTCATCTGTTTTAAAATAGCTTAAAAAAAGCTTTTGTGCATCTGTTGGAAGTAATGTCCCAAGAGGATAAGCTTTTACATTTTTAATTTTTCTTCGTGAAGTAAATAGAATTTTATAATCATATTTATGCAACGATAAAAGCATCTCTATAAGATTCTTATGAGATTCAATATCGGTTACATTGTCAATAACTAAAAGCTTTTTACCCTGTAACACTTGTAGTTTAGAGATAATCTCATGATAAAGCTCCTCTTGTTTTTCACTCTTTAAATCTAATGAGTTTCTAAACGCTGAAATGAAACCATCTAACCCATCAATAAATCCATAATAGTCAAACTCTTTTTCTCGTGTATATAAATAATAGTTAGCCAAAGAAGATTTACCTATTCCTCCAATACCATTAATCAATAAGAGAGAATCAGAACTTTCTAACATCTCATCAATGGCTTTAACCTCATCTTCTCTACCTATGAAACTACTGTCATGAGTTGATGATTTGATGGTTAGATTAGATGGAACGTCCGAATCACATACTTTATCATGCAAAATTTTACAAAGTGTTTTAAAAACTTTTGTCGCAATAGTTGGATTAGCACTAACTGTTCTGTTTATATCTTCAATACCATACAAATGAGATTTTGGCACACCTTTATTTGCAAACTCTTCTAAGATTTTATCTGAAAAATTCGGTTTATTTTTTATGTAAAACATCTTAATTTTATAATGAGCATATTGTTTATATTCATCTTGTTTTACCAACTCATTAAATTTTTCAATGGTATCTACTCTTACTTTTTTAGTTGAAATTTCAGAGGTCACTTGAAAAACAGTTTCATTAACCGTATCTATCAAATCTATAGCAGGGAAATTGGACTTTCCCTCATTCGCATTAATCAAACTCCATCCATATACATCATTTAAGATATGCATAAAAATATATTCGGCTGAGGTATTAATATCATAAAGCTTCTGTTTCGTGTCATCTTCAACAATAGAGTTTATGTAAGAGAGTTTTCTTCTAATATATTCTGATTTAATTATCATGCCTTAATTCTCCTATTTTCAAGAGATATATTATATCGAAGATGGGTTAAGCCTTTTGGTGAGGCTTTATTTTATGCAAGTTTGGTTAAATGGTGGGTAAAAATACATACGCGTCAAATTAAGGTTTATCTCTAAAATTATATTTGAAATGAGGTGGGTCGGAATGCCCTCTTTCCGAGATTTACGTGGCATAAATTAAAAGTAAAATCCAACAAAAAGCATTCACATATAAATGTACTTTGAACGATAGAATTTTTAATCATATTGCGTAGATGTCGGAAAGAGGACATTCAGACCTACAAACTGCCATTTTTTTAAGAAGATAAATTTCAATCTCCCCCAAACAACCCATCAAAAACCTCACAAGCCTTAGCCAACCTTCCTTAAGTCATATTATAGTATGATAAAAGTATGAAGAGTATCATACAAAGGATTTTAAATGTTAAGAAAAACAGTAACAATTCAACCAGATATATTTAAAGCACTAGAAGTCAATAATATTATGGAACAGTACCAATCATTTTCAGAAATGGTCTCTACTTCTTTAAAACTATTAATTGAAAAACAGAAAAAAGAACAGTATAAAAAAGCAATGATGGAAGCCTCGCAAGATAGACTCTACATGGAAGATATGAAAGAGATAGAAGATGCCTTTTCTTATGCTGACAATGAGAGAAAGATATGAACCAATACGATGTCTATTTAGCTGACTTAAACCCTACTATTGGAAGAGAACAGCAAGGGAAACGACCTGTATTGGTTATCTCCAATAACTATGAAAATCTTTTAGATGTTGTCACTATTTTACCTATTACCTCTTTGAAAAGAAACAGACGTGTCTACCCAAATGAGATTTTGTTAAAACATGAATTGGAAAAGCCCTCTTTGATTTTAGCTCAACAGATACGAACCATCTCAAAACAGAGACTGCTTAAGCGACTTACGCACATAGATAATCCTTTTACAAGAAAAGAGATTATAGAAACTTTATGTCGTCGATTTGAGGAGATGGACTAAAGGGGAAAGAGGGATGTTACTTCCATTATTAAAAATACCAAATAAAACCTACTATATAATCATTTTACGATAAAATAGGTATAATATAATAGTTTTTCTAGCTAAATAACCATTTTTCCAAGGAATAGACAAAATGAAACTTCAAGTAGTAGGATACAAAGCACTCATCCAAAAGTTCAATATTGAAACCATAGCACATTGGCACTACTCTTCTATTTCTATAGAAAATCATACGCATAAGCTTGTAGAAAATAGTGACCATATTCATGAAATTTATCCAAAGAAATATGCTATTGAAGATGAAACAATTGAACATTTAGAGTTTGCGTTAAAATATGATGGTGTTAACCTTGGTTTACTTACTTTAATTTTTCAAAAGATGGATAAACAACAATTCATCAACCATATTAATGCAAAGCCTACAGGTAAGTACATTCGACGGTTATGGTACTTTTATGAATTTTTAATGGATGAAAAGCTTCCTATAAATGACATAAAGCAAGGGAACTATGTTGATTTATTGGAAGATGAAAAATATTATGTTTTAGAAAACCCTACTTCCATAAAAAGACAACGAATACGAGATAATCTTTTAGGAACTAAAGAGTTCTGCCCCATAGCACGAAAAACCGATACCATAAAAAAATACGAAGCATTAAATTTAGCAGAAAAATCTAAAAAAATTCTAACAAAATACCCAAATGAAGTATTAAAAAGAGCATTGAGTTACCTCTATACAAAAGAGACAAAATCATCTTTTGAAATAGAAAAAGTTAAACCGTCAAGTTCAAGAGTTGAGAAGTTTGTTTCACTTCTTAAAGAAGCTCATAAAGATGACTTCTGTACAAAAGAGAAACTTATTGGACTACAAAACCGTATTGTTGACTCTCGTTTTGCTGATGATAACTATCGTACAACTCAAAACTATGTTGGTGAAAGTATCTCCTATGGAGAAGAGAAGATTCACTACATATCGCCTAAACCAGAGGATTTAAATGATTTAATGAAAGGACTAATTACTAGCCATCAAAAAATGTCCAACTCCACTAAGTTATCGGTAATACATGCAAGCATTATTGCTTATGGGTTTGTCTATCTTCATCCTTTTGAAGATGGGAATGGAAGAATACACCGTTTTTTACTCCACAATATTTTAGCTAGGGAAGCATTTACTCCTAAAGAGATGATATTTCCTATCTCTGCTGTTATGCTGAAAAATCCCAACCTTTATGATGATTCGCTAGAAACATTCTCTAAACCTCTTCTCTCTTTAATTGATTATGAGTTAAATGATGAGGGAAATATGAAAGTGCTAAATGATACTTCACTCTTTTATCGTACTATGGATATGACTAAACAAGTAGAGTCTCTCTATGAATTTATTTTGAAAACTATTGATGAAGAACTTATCCAAGAATTAGACTTTATATCTCTTTATGATGCTTCAAAAAAAGCCATTCAAGAGATAGTAGACATGCCCAATCGTCAAGTTGATTTATTTATTCGTTTTATTCTACAAAACGATGGTCAACTCTCAGAGAATAAACGTAAAAAATATTTTGATTTTTTAACAGAAGAGGAGATTAAAGAGATGGAGAAAACTATCTCACATCTAAAATCGTAAATAACTCTATACATTTACGATTTTTATTGTGAAAATAGATAAACCCTACTCCTCATCTCCATCTGCCAAACTCAATAAAGCAGGAAGCAACAACAAATCAACCACAAATGCAATAAGCAAAGCAAATGCTGTCACTATTCCAAAGTTTTGATTTGGAGAGAAGTCTGAAAAGGCGAACAGAGAAAAGGCAACGGTTAAAATAATGGTTGTAAATAAAATAGCTTTTCCTGCATATCGTAGCACCTCATCAAAGGTATCTTCCATGTTTAAACCTCGTTTTCGTGCATCAAAATATTTGACCAAAAAGTGAATGGTATCGTCAACAGCCACACCGATAATAATGGCTCCTGCTATGGCTACACCAATGTCTATGTTAATACCTATCCAACCCATAAGACCTACTACCAAAATGACTGGTAAAATATTGGGTAAGATAAAAACCCATAAAAGCTTAAGACGTTTAAAAATCATAAGCATCACTAATGTCACAAAGAAAATAGCCAAACTCAAAGAGTATATAAGCGTATTGGTCACATCCTCTTGCATGTGTGCAAACATGGCTGTTTGACCTTGTACGGTAGCTGAATAGTCTGTTTTTGCCCACCAATCCTCTACATACTGCATCATCTCCAAATCTTTAGAGGTATCTACTATGTCCACTTGACCTGTAATACGTAGTTTCTGTTCATCTATATCCATCTTATCGTTTATCTCCATTCCTTGTGGAAGAGAGAGTGAGTACAGAAGTAAATATTGAGCTATGAGGTTCTGACTCTTTGGAAGCTCATCTCTACCATCTACCACTTTATTAAAACGCTTAACGGTGTCCATGAGTGAGGCTAAGTGTTGAACAGCTGGGAATTTTGATTGAAAATCTTTATAGAAAGAGTCTACAGTTTTCATAAATTTTGGGTCTTTTATCCCATTTTTCTTTTTAGAATCTACCACTATCTCGTACGCCATAGGTCCTGTTAGGTTTTTCATCATAAACTCGGTAGATTTTCGTATCTCTACACTCTTGTCAAAGTATCGAATGGTATTAGAGTCCACCTTGACTTTAAACAGCCCTGCTCCTAAAAAAATAAATATGGCTGTGGTAATAAGAATAATCTTTTTATTATTTTCAACTATGAACTTTCCATAACCCAAAGGTTTTTTCTCTTTAAGAGCTTCTATCACCTCTTTTTTAACAGGCTTATTCAGTATAAGAAGAATAGATGGCATCCATACCACAGAGATAATAAATGCCAAAACAGCACCCGAAGCAGTAGCAATTCCCAAAGTTAAAACTGGAATCACTTCCGATATAATCAACGTAGCAAAGCCTATCGCTGTAGTAAGAGAAGTTAGAAAAATAGGTAACATATTTCTTTTTAAACTGTGGTAAACAGCCTCTGTATTCTCTTCTCCTTCTCGCCGATAGAGCAACCATATACTGTAAATATGCACTGCATCAGCGATTCCAATGGCAACGACAAAAACAGGTAAATTTGCTGTAAAGTTGTTGAGTTTATAGCCCAACATAACTTGAACTGCCAACACCGTTAAAAAGGTAAAAATCACCACACCAATAGGAATAAGTGAGCCTGAAACTCTACGAAACAGTAAAAAGAGCAAAATCATAGAGGCTATTAAAATGAGAGGGGTAAAGGTCATCGCATCTGTTGTTCCTATGACTACAAACGCTTTGTTAAGTGCTGGTCCACCATTGACCCAATATTTATAACCTGTCTTCTCTATCTCTGGAGCTAAAATTTTATCTATAGACTTCATAATCTCTAAACTTTTATCAGACTCATCATTGACTTTTGGTGTTAAACGAGCCGATATCATCGTAGTAGTTCCATCTTTAGAGATAAAAGCATTAACCACCAAGGGGTCATGAGTTGCTATAAATTTTCGCTCTTCTAAATATTTAGGAGTAGCCTTATCAATATTTTTAATAAAATCTTCCACCACTATGTCATCTGGTTCCTTAGGATTGGCGTGGACATACCGATAGTTGGTCAAAGAGTCCACTCTGGCGATATATTTTGTTTTCCACAGAGCATCTGTAATTCGGTCAATAGAAGAGAGTGCTTTTTTATTAAAGATTCCCTTTTCATCTTTAAAGACTATCACCACTCCATCATCGTTTCCAAAGGTTTTACGGAAATCATCGTAATCGGTTAAAATTTTTGAATTTTCTCCAAACCAAATACGATAGCTTCCGTCCATTTCAACATGCTTTAAACTTGAAGCTAAAGCGAATA
>JALUKQ010000117.1 GCA_027056485.1 Campylobacteraceae bacterium
ACATCCTATCTTCTCTTTAACTTTTAATATAGCACTCATTGGTACCATCTTTCCTTCTCTATTTTTTACAAATAGTTTGTCAATATCTTCTTTTGAACTTCTGTACTCTTTATCAGCTTGTACAAAAACACGAAATACTTTACCAAACTTAGTAAAATCATTAATATAAATAGAACCAAAATAGGCTTGCATAGTTGTGAAAAGATCAGACATATTCACTCCTAAGGCATTTGCTTTTTCTCTGTCTATTTTTATGTCATACATAGGATAGTTTGTTGCAAAAGTGGTAGTAGCATAAGCAATTCTAGGATCTTTAAAGGCAGCTTTTATTATCTCATTTGAATAGTGTTCAAGAGTACTTAAATCACCTGATAGATAATCTTGAAGTCTAAAGTCAAATCCACCAACATTACCAACACCCGGAATACCAGGTATATTAAATGCTGCAATATTTGCTTCATTTATAGATGTGGTTTTCTCTTTTATCTGCTTGATAATTCCAAAAACACTATTTTGCTGAGTTGTTCTTTTACTCCAGTCAGTAAGAGAGACAAACATCGCAATAGAGGAGCTGTCAAGTGAAGAGGTGATAATATTGTACCCTTCAATACTCTCTATGTTTGCAACACCTTCTATGCCATAAATAATTTTTTCCACATCAATCCGAGTTTTCTTTGTTTGTGCTATAGAAGTACCCGGTTTTAAGTTTACAGATACCATAAGAATACCCTTATCCTCTGAAGGAACAAAACCTGTTGGTGTAATACTAAAGAGATAATACATAAGAAAAAATATACCAGCCATAACTAAAATCATAAAGTAGCGAAGCTTGATAAAAAGTGTAATCGCCATCTTGTACTTTAGAGTAAGCCACTCGAAGAAAGAGTCAAAAACTCTAAATGCTACAAACTTCTTCTCACCATCTTTTTGGCGTTTAATTATAATAGCACTGATAGCAGGGGAGAGAGTAAGAGCATTCAGGGATGATACTATAACAGCAAACGCGATGGTAAGAGCAAACTGTTGATACAAAGATCCGGTAATGCCAGGAAGTAAAGATACAGGGATAAATACAGCCACTAAAACAAGTGTAGTAGATATGATGGGACCTATAAGCTCTATCATTGCTTTTTTGACAACCTGAGGCATAGTAAGCTCAGGCTCTTTTTTCATAACAACCTCTACATTTTCTACAACTAAAATAGCATCATCAACCACAATACCGATGGCTAAAATAAGCCCAAAGAGTGTTAAAAAGTTGATGCTAAATCCACCTGCAATCTGCATAGCTGCAAAAGCACCAACAAGAGATACTGGGATAGTGGCAGCAGCAATAATAGTGGGTCTCCAAGAACCAAGAAATACAAAGATAATGAGCATAACTAGCCCAATAGCCATATAAAGATTTTCAACAACATTATCAATTGCAACTTTTACATATTTTGTTGTATCGTAAGGTATAGAGTATGTCACACCATCAGGAAAACGACTTTGGAGTCTCTGCATCGTCTCTTCTACTTTTTGGCGAATATCAAGTGCATTTGCTTCACCAAGTTGAAAAACACCAATGATACCAGTAGGTTTTTTCGCACTTATAGCATTCCAGTCATAAGACTCACTTCCAAGTTCAACACGAGAAACATCACTAAGGTAGACTAAAGAGCCATCCTTTTTATACTTAATGACAATCTTCTCAAACTCTTTAACATCACTGAGTCTTCCCTCAGCTGTGAGAGTAAACTCCTGTTTTTGATCATCAAAAGTAGGATTACCACCTATCTTGCCGAGTGAAGCTTGTTTGTTCTGTGACTTGATGGCATTTATAACATCCATAGGTGTAAGGTCAAGGGCTTTTATTTTGTCAGGGTTAAGCCAGATACGCATAGAGTACTTTTTCTCACCCATGTTTTCCGCTTTTCCAACACCGGGAATACGTTTAATCTCATCTAGAATATTGATATTTATAAAGTTCGAGAGAAAACTTCCATCATATCTGTCATCTCCACTAATGGCGATTAAACAGACTATAGAAGGGCTTCTTTTGTCGACGATAACACCTTGTGCAACAACTTCAGCAGGTAGGGATGCTGTAGCTGTTGAGACTTTATTTTGTATATCTACGGCACCGATGTCTATGTCATAACCCGGTTCAAAGTAGACATTAATATTACTACTACCACTTGATGTTGAAGAGGAGTCCATATAGATAACCCCCTTGATACCGTTGAGTTTATCTTCTAAAACACGAGTGACAGTATCTTCAACAACAAAAGCATTTGCTCCTGTATATGTTGCACTTACACTTACCGTAGGAGGGGCAACATCCGGGTACTCCGATATAGGTAGCACAAGCATAGAAACAAGTCCACCAGTGATAATAATGAGTGAGATAACTATCGCAAGAATGGGTCTTTTAATAAAAGTGACTGAAAACATATCTTAGTCCCTTTTTGGAATAAGTTTATTTTTTTCTAGTATGGCTCGTATCCCTTTTGTTTTTGTAACATCTTTGATTGTGACTTTACGACCTGGTTTAAGTTTTACAAGTGCCGAAATGATGAGTTTATCACCATCTTTGAGTCCATCATGCACACTTACATAGTATTTGCTTGAATAGTCTGTTGTGATATCTACTCTTTTTACAGTTGAATTTTCATCTACAATGTACACATAGCTACCGAGTTGATCATTAAACACAACCTCAGGTGGAATCATCAAAAATTTGTATTTATCATTTATAAAAAGGTTTACATAAACAAAAGTACCTGGTAGTACTTTTCCCTCTTTATTGTTAATTGTTGCTCGCATTGTAATAGTAGATGTAAGTGGATCAACACTATTGTTTGAAAAGTCTACAAAAC
>JALUKQ010000118.1 GCA_027056485.1 Campylobacteraceae bacterium
TTCTTGAACTATCAACTCTATAAAATCTTTCTGTTATTTTTGGAATGTATTCATCATCTATGCCCACTCCCTCATCGATGATGATAAAATGAACTTTAGAATCTTTGTATAAAGAGATATAAATATTTTTATTGGGAGAAGTGTATTTAATTGCATTATCTAAAAGATTTATGAATATAGATTCAATTAAAATAGGATTTGCATTCATATTTACTGGCTCAAATCTTTCAATATGGAGTTTTATATTTTTTTCTTTTAGTTTTAGCTGAAATTTATCCACCGTATTCATTAAAATAGAGTCAAGAGAGCAATTTTCAAAAGAGTCTTGAATATTCTCTTTTGAATACTTTGTTAATAGAAGTAATTGCTTCACTATAAGCTCAATCTGATAACTTTGTTTTTGAATACTTTTAAGAGATCTCTCATACTCTTTGGGCTCACGCAGTTTTCTGAGAGCTATCTCTATTTCCCCTTGGATTACAGTAAGTGGAGTCTTTAGCTCATGAGAGACATCAGAGTTAAATCTATCTAAACGCTCCGCTCCCTCTTTGATTCGTTCAATCATCGCATTAAATGAAACAACCAAATCTCTTATCTCGTCATCTTCTTTTGGAACCTCAATCTCTTTTGTCAATTTTGTAATATTAATATCTTTTGCAGCATCTCTTAGTTTGTTAATCGGTATGAGTATCTTATCTATCATTTTACTCGCTAAAAAGATAAATATAAACAGTAAAAGAGGAATGAGGTAGAGTAAAACATCTTGAAAATTTTCTATCTTATTGTCAATATTTTTTTTATAAATAAGGATTCTCTTGTTGGCTTGTTTTTCAATATAAAGTGCATCAATGTAGTCATCATCTTCTTTATGTGCTATTATAAAAAAGTTTTGTTTTTGCTTAAGATATTGTTTGTAGTTTTTTAGATTAAAAGCACTATTTTTAGTCTCTATTCTTCCATTATGTATAAGAGCTATTCCTATGTTTTGCACTTGAATATGGTCATTGTATTTATGTGCTATAAATTGCAGCTTATTTTTTATATTATTGTTGATACTGTTATTTAAAAAGTAGTTAAATGATAATGCAAAAAGAGATAAAATAATAAATGCGAGGGTTCCAAACCAAACAAGAACACGAGCTTTTAATGATTTAAATTTCAAGCTTATACCCCAATCCACGATTACTTTTTATCAGTTCTTTTCCAAGCTTTTTTCGTAGATGATAAATTGTAACTTGTATAACATTTGAATTGATATATTTTTGATTATTCCAAAGTTGCTCCTCTATCATATTGTTAGAGACATAGCCATTTTTATGTTTTATAAGGAACATTAGAAGTTCATATTCTTTAGCGGTAAGCTCAATTGTTTGCGATTCTTTTATTACGATTTTAGTGTCTGTATTGATGCTTAGGTCGCCAAATGTTATTAAGTTGAGCCCTTTGGATATATTTCTACGATGCAATGCTTCAACTCTAGCTGTAAGTTCTGCAAAGGAAAAAGGTTTGGCAAGGTAATCATCTGCACCATATTGCAAACCTGTTATTTTATCTTCTATTTCACCTTTTGCACTGAGTATGATAATAGGTGTAGTGATGTTTTTTTCTCGTATGGATTCGATAATCTCAATACCGCTCTTAAATGGCAGCATCCAATCTGTTATTATTACATCATATGAGTTGAGTATTGCTAAGTACTCACCATCTTCTCCATCGAGTGCAGTGTCAACAATATAGTCATCTTCTTCAAACCCTCTTTGTATGAACGAGAGGATATCTTCATCATCTTCAATGAGTAATATTTTCATGTCTTAATTGTATCCTAGATTTAATATTGATACCCTCAAGTGAGGCAAAAGCAACAAAAGAAAGAAGAAAATGAAATTTGAAAAATGCTTTTGTCTCATTTGAGAGTATCTATTTTAATAAAGAAGTTTATGAAGTGAAGATGAAACAAAAATGAAAAGCTACTTGGATATTTTTATAACTTTATATTTGATAGATGACTTATTGATAGTTATTTTTATGTAATGAAAAAAGCCTTTCTTCTTTAATGGAGCTCCAGCTCCTCCTGAAATGATATAAGGTGTTTTATGCCAAAATCCGTGATAGTAAGAGTGTATATGGGAACAGAAGAGCATTGTTACATTGTATTTGTCAAATAAATTATTTAATAGTCGCACCTGTTTACTATTGCCTAAACTATGCCCTTTTTTATAATCTCCTTTTCTTGGATCATACAAAGGTATATGCATAAATATAAATTTATTTGTATATTTTTTGGATTTATCCAGCTCTCCTTTCAACCATGAAAGCTCTTTTAAACTGACAGCCTCATCATCTGCATCATCGATAATGATAAAATAGCTGTTTTGAAATGAAAAAGTGAAGTGAGTTTTCCCAAAGATTTTTTTATAGTTAGTGTCATTTTCAAAGAGACCAATGCCATGATTTCCAATGATACTGATAATTGGTTTTTTTGACTCTTTGATGATAGAAAGATAGTGCTTAAACTGATATTTTAAACCGTCAGAAACTAAATCACCATTATTGATGGAAAAGAGTATCTCTTTGTCACTGTTCACACTGTTTATAATTGATAATAAAATATCATCTCTTCCTCTGTTATCTCCATAAACTGCAAAAGAGAAAGTTTTATTTGTATTTTTTATGTTTTTTATGTGCTGTATTATAACATCGTTATAGCCACTGGCAAAAGAGAGTACGTAAAAACATAAAAGTAAAAAGAGACTACGCATCATTTATCGCACTCTTATAAAATGAAAAAAGAGTGGGATGATATAGAGATTGATAACAATAGCAAAAAGCAGCCCTCCCATAATTGCGATAGCCAAA
>JALUKQ010000119.1 GCA_027056485.1 Campylobacteraceae bacterium
ATCTCTTCAATGGCTTTACTAAACTGTCTACTTGCCAAATCATAATTTCTAGCAAACCCAGTTTTAAAAGTATTTATTTTCTCTTCAAAGTTAGTAATATCAATATTTTGATTTTTTATTAAATTTAACTCTGCTTTATACTCCATAGAGTTCATCGCTGCATTTCTTAAAAGTGTAATAATAGGAATAAAAAATTGAGGTCGCACAACATACATCTTTTCAAATTTATAGGAGACATCTACAATACCTGTGTTGTAAAACTCATTTTCTGACTCCAAAAGTGAAACTAAAACAGCATATTCACATTTTTTCTCTTTACGGTCTTTGTCTAGTTTTGCAAAAAAATCTTCATTCTTCTTTTTGGTTGAGGTTTCATCATTTTCATTTTTCATCTCAAACATAATGGAGATAATCTCATTTCCATCTTTATCGGTCTCTTTGTAAATATAGTCGCCTTTTGTACCACCTCGTGCGTCATTGTCTTTCTCAAAGTAGGCATTTTGAAAACCTGTAGCACGTAACTTATTGAACTCCACTTCACAATGTTGTTCTAGTGTTTCACCAACCATCTTGGTCGAAAGTTTCTGTTTAAAATCTTTCAACCGTTGAATCTCATCATCTTTCATTTGAATGGTTTGCTCTTTTACTATCAATTGATTTGTAAATTTTTCTTTTATAGATTTTTCAAGTAACTCTTTTTCTCTCTCTTTAATCTCCAAATCATGTATAAGGTCATCACGCTCTTTTTTTATTTTATTGGTCGCTTCTACAAGTTCCAGCTCTTTTTTTGCAAGTTCTTCTTGTAAAGAGCTTTTTATATTTGCAACGGCGAGTTGAATAGCACTCTCTTTTTCAGCCTCTTTTGTTTTTAGATTATGAATGAGTTCATCACGCTCTTTCTCAATCTTCTCAAGAGCTTTAGAGATTTCAAGTTTTTTTGCTGTCTCTGCATTTTGGATTTTAGCTTCCATCTCAGAGATTTTTATCTCTTTTTCTGCTAACTTTTTAGCCAGTTGAGCATCACTTTTTGCTTTTAATTCAGTTAATAATTTATCTTTCTTAGCAAGTTCTTTCTCTAAAGAGGTTTTAATCTTCGCCTCTGCAAGTTTAACAGCACTCTCTTTCTCTTTTTGGGCAAGTTCTAACCGTTGTTCCAACTCCTCTTCAAACTGATGGTCACGAACCTGTTTTACAATATCTGCAAAACCTGCTTTATCTACTTTAAAAACTTTACTACAGTTTGGACAAATAATCTCATTCATTTTTATCTCTCTTTTTATGCGTATTTTAACTAACTACAACAAAAAAGCAGGAATAAATAAAACTCCTTGCTTAAAATCTAAAATATCTCTGTTAACAACAAATTTATCTATCTTCAAAAACTCATCACTATAGCGTTTTTCAAACTCTACAATTGCTTTTGGTATTTTGTGGTTAGAGCCTGATTTTACCTCATACAAAAAAGAAATAGTATCTCAGCTGAATTAATCTCATTTAAAATTTTACTTAGGATTTTTCTAACTATCATTATTGTTTTCCTATGGAATTTTATAAATTGTAGTGTATTTTTAGTTTTTTTTAGCCGTATAAAAATGCAAAAAACACTGTCGTAAAAAGCTGGAAAAAAGCTCAGGTTCACGCTCTTTTAAGTGCCACAAGACCAAATAGACATGCTCTCGCTTACCCTCACAAAAATCTTGCAACCTCATCAATCTTGAAAGCTCCTCCATAAACTCTTGACTCTCAAAATATTTTATAAGCTTCAAAGCATGGTCAAGCTCTTTGTCTATTTTTAAAAAGCCCATAAAGCACTCAACCTCTAAAAGATAAGAAGCCTTGCCAAAGCGTTTGGCGTATTCTAATTTTTTGCTGTTTTTTATGTCGGAGCGTAGAGTACTTTTGTGTTGGTTTATAAACTTTTTTATGCGTTGTAGTGGGAGGTGGTAGAGTTTTTTTGACATTATTTATAGTGTTTGATTAGAGCTTTAATTGCCATAAACAGAACTCTTTTTTAACCCTGCTTCCAAATCAAGTATAAAATCATTGGAATATCCCTCTTTTTTAAAATCATTTATCAACTCTTCTAACAATTCATCTAATGTTAAGGCTTCTAACTCTCCACACTTTTGAAGTTTAGCCTCTCTTATGGAGCGTTCAAATTTACTTATCTCCATAGTGTCCACCAATAGCAAAAATATGAATTGACTCTTCATCAAAAGTATAAATAAGCCTATCTTTTTGAGAAATCCTCCGAGACCATAATCCTGCTAATGAGTGCTTTAATTTTTCAGGTTTTCCATATCCCTCTGATGGGTCATCATCTCTTAGAAGCTGTTTTAAAATTTTTCGTAAGTTTTTATGTAGATTTTTATCTTTTATTCGTAATGTTTCATACTCTTCCCAAGTTGAACCCTCAAATATCAAAGAACGCATTAATCGTCTCCGTCAAGATTTAGTTCATCTAGCGTTGGTTTGTATCCCTCTTTTTTTTGATAAGTTAAAAAAGATTTTTCTACTTGTCCCATCAAGGAGTTATTATTTAATACATAAAGTGTCTCTTGTTCTTGTTGATACTCCTCTAATGGAAGCACTACAAAATTCTCTCCTACTTTTTTACTGAGTGTAGAAAGACCATCAGCAATTTTCAATTTTACTTTATCTTTTGGTAGATTTTCTAAAAAAAACATTACTTTATCAAAAACATCACTACTTATATCTAACTGTACTGTCTGTTGCATTTTTCTCTCCATACTTGTTATTGGTATGATTATAACACAATATCTTTAGAAGCCAAATTATTCATTAAAACCATGGAGCGACCGACGAGAATCGAACTCGCGTAACTGGAGTGGAAGTCCAATCTGGGGTTGAAGCCCAGCACACAGCCATTATGTCACGGTCGCGTTTTACTATGGAGGGGTTATTATACGAAATTAATGCTTTTTTGTAAATGAAATGCCAATAGGTATTCCCAACGAGAACGTTGGGAACGAGCTATATTTTATTATAAAAATTTAGTCTTGTAAAATTTTTGATATCTTTTTAGATATTTTAGAAAATTTAATAGCTTTTGCTGCATCTTCTGTTGCTTTTGCTGCATCTTCTGTTGCTTTTGCTGCATCTTCTGTTGCTTTTGCTAATAATATTTTTCAATCTTTTGTCTCTTGTTTTTCTGCTTTTGTCTCTTGTTTTTCTGCTTTTGTCTCTTGTTTTTCTGCTTTTGTCTCTTGTTTTTCTGCTATATATATTGATAATTTTCAGAAAAACTGTCATCAATTAGTTAAAGTTCTAATAAATTTTGGAGTTTCTTTTTTTAATTTTTTTAGAAGATATGGTTTTGATGAAGTATATGCTTTTCAAAGATATTTGAAAAACTTTTTTTCTCACATTCAAGAAGCAATTGCCTCATTTTGTCATTCAGATAAAAGAGTAATCATATCTGGTGTATTCAAATTTGGATGAGCTTCTACAAACTTCGATAGTAACTCTTTAGAATTTACATTTGTTGTTACATTAGCATCAGCATAACCAATACCCATAAACAGAATCAATAAAACCAAACCTATTATATGTTTTTCTATCTTCATTTTCTCTCCTTTCGTATCATAAAACCCCAACTTTTCCACAGAGCAGACACAGAGTTTTAAAAGTTTGTAGTTTATGGTGTCATGCACTCGTAGGTGTGACCATGTCACACGACAAAACCAAATATGGCATAAATGACGATATAAAACCACCATCTATACCAACAAAGATTTGTCGTGTGACACGGTCAAACCTACACACATCTAACCCACCCTGCACTTACTTACTAGGTATCCCTCCTAGCCCTCGTTACAGACCAACTTAGACCATTTGACACTTGGTACGATAAATCGCACCCTACCTTTTTACCCTCTTGAAGCCAATGTTGTTTTCGGCAAGGTTGTGAACCGAGGCTACTTGCAACCACTTCTGTTTGGTGTGTACTTTTGAAATTTTCGATGTATATTTTCTAACGGATTAGGTTAGAATAGTGTATTGTAGCATATCTGTCATTATAAATTCAATAAATTTAAATCACTTTTAACTACCAATAATGAGTTAAGCCTTTCGGCAGAAGTTTTTATTTATGCGAGTGTTCTTTAACGGTGCCTTGGAAAACGCACCCTACTTGACCTCAAAAGAAAAAGTAGAACCCCTACCCTCTTCACTCTCTATTTTTAGTGTTGTATTATGAAGCTTTAATATCTGCTTAACAATAGCCAAACCAAGCCCCATAGAGTTGTCCCATGAATGTTCATCTGTTCTAAAAAATTTTTTGGTTACTTTCTCTATATTTTTAGCAGATATACCTACACCTTTGTCTATTACCAAGACTCTCTTACCTACTATTTGTACCTCTACCATATCTTTAGAGTATTTCAACGCATTCTCTATTAGGTTTTTTACAACTATCTCCATCAAAGCTTTGTCAGCATGAACTATAAGAGAACCTTCTGCTACTCGAATCTCTCGATCTTTGTATCTCTCCTCTAAATTTATAGCTATCTCTCGAATGAGAGGTCTCATATCAAATTTACTAATTTGTAGTTTCTGTTCTCCACTCTCGAAACTATTCCAAAGAAGTAGACGACTTAAGAGTTCTTCTATTTTATCACCATTATTATAGATTTTATGTAGAAATTTAGTACGCAATTTAGGAGGTATATCTTCATCGTCAGTAAGGGTTTGAGCATAGCCCATTATAGCTGCTATAGGGTTACGAAACTCATGAGCTATAGCTGAGAGCATGTCAGAGCGTTGACGATTTTTTAGTTTTATTTTGGCTGTATATTTTCGTTTCTCTTTCTCTTTTTTTCTCATTCGTTTTAGTGTTTGAATAAGACTTCTATTTATATCTTCAAATTCACGAACAAAAAATTGCACAGAGCTATTAGATACTTTAGGTTTAGATACTCCTGAGAGATATTTCTCTACATTTTTCAGCTCACGATGAACCTTTTTTGCATTCATGTAAACCCATGTAAGAATTATAAATTGTGAGAGTAAAAAAAGTACAATATGAAAAGTACTACTTTGATACTCTTGAGGGGTTATAATCATAAGAAAAGAGTATAAAAAAGTCACTACAGCGACAATACCCAAGAGCCTAACCATTACAAACTTAGTAAAAGTAGGTTTTTGCTTATTCAATGACTATAACCTTCTATGACTTATGCTTGAGCATGTTCAAATTCTCGAACTTTAGCTTTTAACAATTTTATCTCTTTAGCATATTGCTCTAACTCTTCATTAATCTCATCTTCTGACCACTCATCATCTGCCCATTCAAGTTCATCTTTTTTAACTCTATATGCTATTAATAATTTTTCTATATGCTCTTTAACTTCTACAATATCAAAAGGTTTTTTTTCAGTTTCAATTTTTTCTTCATTCATAATATTTCCTTTATTAGAATCGTTCCACTATCTTAACGAAAATATTATAAAGACTCTCCACTTCTTTGATACTTGTTCTCTCATTTAATCCATGAATTCGGTCGTTTATGACACCAAACTCTACAACTTCTATACCATAAGGAGCAATATGTCGTCCATCACTGGTTCCCCCAGCTGTAGAAAGTTTGGTTTTAACACCTGTAACCTCTTCTATAGCAACACATAATTCATTAACTATGTATGACTCACGATTGGTTATAAAGGGGTAAGAACCTTGTTGTAACTCTAACTCATACTCTAATCCAGATAGTTTCTCTTCCATAAATGCTTTTAGACTCTCTTGTGTTGTCTTAGTTGAGTTACGAACATTAAACATCATCTTTAAAGAGTTTGGAGTTACATTTGTCACCTCCATTCCAGAACGAATATCAGTTATTACTAGTTTAGATGGAGCAAAATTTTCATCACCATCATCTAGGTCATGCCCTGCTATTTGAGGCAAAATAGAAGCAATATTATGAATAGGATTAATCGCTTTTTCAGGGTAAGCAGCATGTCCCTGTTTTCCTTTTAGAGTTAAAAAGCCGTTTATCGACCCACGTCGTCCTATCTTAATGGCATCACCCATCTTTACCTCACAAGTAGGTTCTGCGATGATACAGTAGTCAGGAAGTTGGGCTATCTCTTTAAGATGTCTTAAAACTATCTGTGTTCCATAGGTTCCATCACCCTCTTCATCTGAAGTAAGCAGAAGTGAAAGACGACCTGAAAAATCACTGTCCATGTCACGTACAGCTTGAACAAAAGCAGCCACACCAGACTTCATATCTTGTGTCCCACGAGCATAGATGTAGCCATCTTTTATAACAGGGACAAAAGGGTTGGTATCCCACCCATCACCTGCAGGAACCACATCTACATGTCCAGCAAAACAGAGGTGTTTACCCTCACCAAACTTTTTAGTAAGCCAAAGGTTCTTAACCCCACCCTCATTTATCCATGTTGCTTCAAAATCTGCTAAATAGTTTTCAATGTAGGTAAGAAGCCCTCCATCATCAGGGGTGACTGACTCTGATGCAAGTATTTTTAAAAAGAAATCTATAACATCTAATCTTTTTTCTTGTAACTCTTTTTGCATAATCCATAACCTTATTTTATAATGATGAAAGAGTAGCTAATAATTTTGAAGTTTTTGCTGTATGATTAGTACTGTTTTGTAGAATATACCAACAAGGAATAGCCATGTTGGTAAGTAATATTTTTAAGATAATAAAAAGTTATCCTCGAACAACTTCACCACGGTAGGTAACAATACCACCTGCATGATTAATGACATTTTTCATACCATTTTGTAAAAATACCTGTTGGACTTGCCCTGAACGGTTATCTGTTCTACAAGTAAAGATGATCGTTTTATCTTTGTTCTCATTAAAAAAATCTTCTGCCCATGACTGAAACATAGATGTGGGTTTTAAAAGGTCTACACCTTTAATATGACCATGGTCATACTCATACTGTTCTCGAACATCAACTAAGATAAAATCAACATTTCCTGCTTCACGCTCTTTTAATAGAGCCTCTAGTTCTTCTGATTGGACATGACTTTTTTGTAACAATTCACTCATATTTTATTTACTCCTTATACTGCGTTTTCTTTTACATACTCTGGGGTACAAAATATACCACAGTGACATTTACCTTCATTAGGTATCTCTTCGTTTAAAGCTTGTGGACAAGGACAAACACGGTCATCTACACTTTTAAACTTTCCTGGTTTTTTCTCGTCTGGCTCTACCATAAAACATGGACAAAATCTTTTACCATAAAGAACTTTATGTCTAGCAAGTCCCATAATTACACCCTCATTTACATCTTCCATTGGGTGATATTCAAATCCAAACTGATTACATACTTTGTCTGTAAACTTTTTTGTTTTTTCTAGCTCTTCAATAAACTCTGGTGAGCTCATATCTAATTGTGGCATCATAATGATTTCCTTTGGTTATAATTGAATATATATTACCTTAAACTCTTTTAATATATAATGCGACCATTAAAATGTTTATAACAAAAAGGATAACTGTGACTATAGACAACACTGTATTGGAAAAATTAGAGAAGCTTTCAATGTTAAAAATAGAAGATGATAAAAAAGATGAGTTAGCAACACAGTTGACAGAGATACTTACATATATTGAAAATCTTAATGAACTAGATACCGATGCTCTTGATGCTTCATTTTCTACACTTTCAGGTGGAACACCTCTTCGAGAAGACAGACCAAAAACCAACACAGAAGTTTCACAAAATATTTTTAAACATGCACCCAATGCAGAGAATGATTTCTTTATTGTTCCTAAAATTATAGAGTAATGCTTAAGAAAATATAAAGAATAATTTATATATTATTATCTTAAAATTAATATAAAGATAATAATATGGCTATAGATATAAAAAAACTACTTCAAAGTGTTGTCTCTCATGGGGCATCCGACCTTCACTTGGTTGCTCGTTCTGAACCTCAAATCCGTATAGATGGTACGCTTAAAGCTGTAAACCTACCTGTACTTACAGGTGAAGATATAGAAGAGATGTGTTATGCACTACTTACAGAAAAACAGAAAAAATCATTTGAAGAGCATCTTGAGCTTGACTTTGCCTTGCTTCTTCCTGGCATTGGACGATTTAGAGCAAACTACTATAGAACGCTTGGTGATATTGCTGCTGCTTTTCGTATTATTCCTACAGAGATTCCAGCACTTGATGACCTTAATGCACCTGCTATTTATAAAAAACTTATCAAAAGAGAAAAAGGTCTGATTCTCGTAACTGGTCCTACAGGTTCAGGTAAATCAACTACCTTAGCAGCCATGCTCAATGAGATTAACCTTACAGAACACAAACACATAGTCACCGTTGAAGACCCAGTGGAGTTTATTCACCAAAATAAAAAGTGTGTCTTCTCTCACAGAGAGACAGGTAGCGATACAAAAGGCTTTGCTGTAGCACTTAAATATGCCATGAGACAAGATCCAGATATCATACTTATCGGGGAGATGAGAGATAAAGAGACCATCGAAGCAGCCCTTACAGCAGCTGAAACAGGTCACTTGGTATTTGGAACACTACACACCAATTCTGCACCTGGTACTATTAACCGTATTATCGATGTTTTTTCAGGTGAAGAGCAAGGTCAAATTAGAACCATGATTTCAACATCATTGGTTGCTGTTATTGCCCAAATGCTTCTTCCTAAAAAAGGTGGTGGAAGGGTTGCCGTACCAGAGATAATGACAAGTAACCATGCTATTGCGAACCTTATTAGAGAAAATAAAGTCCATCAAATCGAATCACAAATGCAACTAGGACAAGGTGAGAGTGGAATGCAAACACAAACACAAGTTTTAGTAAAACTACTAAAACAAAATCTTATTACAAAAGAAGATGCTATCCAATACGCAACCAAACCTGATGAAGTAAAGAGACAAATCAACTTTAAATAATTTTTGCTATAATATTAGCTAAATTTTAAAAATAAGGTTTGGTATATTATGGAGTTAATGGGCTTTCATGTAGTAGATATGATAATCGTTGGGCTTGTCCTCTTTTTAGCTATAAGAGGGCTTGTCAATGGTTTCAGTAAAGAGTT
>JALUKQ010000120.1 GCA_027056485.1 Campylobacteraceae bacterium
TAGAGGAATTGACATTATTAATTTGCCCCATGTTATAAACTTTGAACTTCCTACTAAAAATGAAGACTATATTCATAGAATCGGTAGAACAGGTCGTGCTAAACAAAATGGTGAGGCACTTTCACTTATTTGCCAAAAAGAGATAGAACAACTGCATGAGATAGAAAAACTTATTAATAAAACTTTAGAGACTATAGAGACAGAAGGTTTTACTTTTGAGAAGCATATACAGCTTAGTTCTAAAAAAATAAAAAAAAAAGAAAACAATGAAAATAAAAAACAGGCTCAAAAACTTAAAAAAGCCAAAGAGTTGGCTGAAAAAATGATGGGAAATAAAAAAATATCTGATATTTCTAATGATAAAAGAAAAAAATCAAGCCGTAAAAGCCCATCAAATAAGCGTCACTTCTAATTTTAATTAGAAAAATAAATAATACTCCCTTAATTAAGAGTAAATTTATCCGATTTAGCTATAATTTGAACATATCTTAAGTAGTTGATTGAGTTTACATTCATTCCTCCTTTTAAATTGATAGAAAACCACTAAGTATTTCCTCCCTAATAAATACTTTAAAAACTCCTCTCATCACTACTTAAGATTAATTCTCTCTTCGATATAATACAATTAAAAAGACACTAAATGAACTGGTTCCAATTTGACAGACGTATTCTTCAACAATTAAACTTTATACTTATATTACAACTTATCCCCATTTTTATATTATCATCATATCTTGTGTATGAAATCTCTGAACGTTCATTTAATAGCCAAATGATTTATTATGGTCTATCTTCTGTTGCATTTTTTGTAGCATTTCTAATTCCTTGGCGTAAATTTCAATGGCTTATTCCATTAGCCTATTGGTTTAACCTCATGTTACTTCTCAGTGTTGACCTTTTTGGTAAAAAAATCCTCGGAGCCCAACGTTGGATAGAGATACCTTTTACCCATATGACCATTCAACCATCAGAATTTATTAAAATCACTGTTTTACTTATGTTGGGTTATCTTATTTCACGTAATCCTCCTCCTAAAAGTGGTTATGATTGGGGAATGTTTACTAAACTCTCTTTCTATATACTTATTCCCTTTTTACTCATAGCAAAAGAGCCCGATTTAGGCACAGGCTTAGTTCTGCTTCTAACAGGATTTGGTGTGCTTTTTGTTATAGGTATTCAAGCTCGTATTTGGTTTATACTGTTGCTTATTTTAGGTCTATCTGCACCTATTATCTACACACATGGTCTAAAACCTTACCAAAAACAGCGTATAGCCAACTTTTTAGGTAAGCCCAGTTACCATGTTCAGCAGTCTATGATAGCCATTGGTTCTGGTGGTATGAAGGGACAAAAGCAGGAAGAAGCAACACAGACACAGTTAAAGTTTCTACCTGTATCATCAACTGACTTCATCTTTGCCTACTTAGGAGAACGTTTTGGATTTCAAGGAATGATGCTCACCATTGGACTTTACATAGCTCTCATACTGCACCTCATGTTTATAGCCATGAAAAATCCAGAGGACTACTTCGTCAAAGTTATGTCCTCTGGCATCGCTTTTCTCTTTTTTATCTACATGACAGTCAATATTTTAATGACCATAGGACTAGCCCCAGTTGTGGGTCTTCCACTACCAATGTTTAGTCATGGAGGGACTTCTTTTATAATTTTTGCAGTTCTTTTTGGTATTTTGGAAAATTTACTTGCTTTTCGTTTTTATTTTATGTATAATTCGGACTCAAAATTAACGATGATAAGGAAATAACCCTTAAATTTGTTGCTTTTGCTAACGGGTCGGTAGCTCAGTTGGTTAGAGCACTCGGCTCATAACCGAGTGGTCGGGAGTTCGAGTCTCCCCCGACCCACCACTTCTTAATCTAATCCCATTTAAAACCCTCTATCAAGTACCAATAAACAATAATCCAAAGCCCTTTTAGCGTTTAAGTTAGTCTAATACATAGTAGTCACATCTAAGTTAAAGAGTAGTAATATTAGTAGTCACATTAAAAAAGACTACCAAAGGACTTAAAAAATGACTACTTCTAAACTAACAGATAAAAAAGTAAAAAGTGCAAAGCCTAAAGAGGTGGACGGCGTATTAAAAGATAATTATATTCCTGATGGTAATGGGCTTTACCTCATCATTACAGCCAAAGGGGGCAAACTTTGGCGTTATCACTTCTCTTTTCAAAATAAAAAATATAGATTACCATTAGGTAAATATCCTCAACTATCACTCAAAGAGGCTAGAGAGCTACATAAAGAAGCCCAAACACTCAAAGCAAAAGGGATTAACCCAATTGAAGAGAGAAGAGCAAAGAAGCAACAACAAAAACAAGAGCAGAAAAATAGTTTTAAAGAAGTTGCTGAGGAGTATTTAAAAAAGCGTTCTACAGAATTGGCACTTAGTACAGTTACAAAACATTCAAACGCACTTAAAAGAGATTTTTACCCTATCATAGGAAATAAATCAATAGATAAGATTGAAAGGGCTGAACTTGTAAAGATAGCTCAAACCATTCAAAAGAGAGGAGCAAATGAGACAGCCCACAGACTCTTAAACCTTTGTAGTCAAATTTGGCGTTATGCTCTACAGCTTGATAAAGTGAAACATAACATAGTAGCAGATATTTCAAAAGCTGATGTTCTTCAAGCTTATACTCATACACCTATGAGAACCATTACAGACCCTAAACGCATAGGTGAGTTAATGAGAGCCTTACATGAGTATCACGGTGAATACTCTACTAAGTGGGCTTTACTCTTTATGGCTCATACCTTTGTACGTTCTTCA
>JALUKQ010000121.1 GCA_027056485.1 Campylobacteraceae bacterium
TAATAAGTGTTATAAAATACTTAGAATCAGATGAGAAATAAACTCTTTCAGCTGTACCATCCCATGCTATCTGTTGAGCCAAACATTTATAGGTTTTTGCACACCATATAAAAATGCTATGTTGTGTTGCTGTCACAATGTACTTTCCATCAAAAGAGAGTGCAAAGTTATTTATCTTAAAATCAAAACCTCTACTCTCTTTCTTTAATTCTTCATAGTTTAGTTCTAACTTTTTAAATTGCTCTACAGTAATTTTTATTCTATTGGGGAAATAACAACCCATCTCCTCCATCCATTCAGGTTCATATATGTAAAGTTCATAGCGTATCAAGTTTTTATCAAGCTCTTCTAGTAACGCATAAATCCTTGTTATATCTTCATCATTAGAGATATAAAGGGTAAAATCTTCTCCATTTTGAATCTTTTCTTCAAAAAATATATCGTCGTATCTATTTGATAAAAACGGTTTAAAGATTTTGTATAGCTTTTCTATAGCTACTACTGTTAAAAACTGGATGTATATATATTCTATCTTTTTTTGCATTTTTTTCCTTTTCTGATTTTATTTATCTTTTTTCCCTACCTAAAAACCAATAACCAAACAACCCAAAGAGTAAAATACTCAACGGATTGATTATCTTTTTCCATAGAGGGTGTTTTATCTTGTCCATTAACTCTAAAATCTCTTTCTCTTTTTTTAAATCTTCTCGAATATACTTAAATATATTTGGTTGAACTTTTAAAGCCTCCATAACAAATGCTTTATCGTTATAGAGTTTATTTCCAAAATAGTACGAATGGTAACGGAAGAGGTGACTACTGTCATACCCAATGGAACAACAAGATAAAACTCTCTTATTGCCCAATGCTTTAAGTAGTATCTCTTTATCATTTTTAAAACTTCTATCAACTCCATGAATGGCTGTAAAGTTTTTTGCAATGGCTTTTAGTATAAACGCTCTATCTTGTTTCTGTTGGGCTGTCGCATAATCCATTCCATACCCACTCTCTTCAATACATTTTGTTATAAACCGAGTATCATTTTTAAGCTCTGTATTAAAGGAGTCTGTCACATCAATATCATTTTTTAGAAGTTTTAGTATAAATGGTTTATCTTCTATCTCAAATTTATAGATTGTATTATTGTGTCTTAACGCTTGAATGAGAAATGCTTCATTATTTTGGATTCTTTCACTAGCATAAGCAATAGCAAATCCACTCTCATTAATCGC
Organism: Campylobacteraceae bacterium; assembly: GCA_027056485.1. Classification (GTDB taxonomy): domain Bacteria; phylum Campylobacterota; class Campylobacteria; order Campylobacterales; family Sulfurovaceae; genus UBA1140. Next base: position 1,233 of record JALUKQ010000121.1, read on the forward strand.
TTTTTTTACTAGACTCTCATTATCTTGTAGCCGACTACTTGCATACTGCAAAGCTGTTCCATCACGTTTTACAGCCTCTAGTACTATAACTTTGTCATCTTGAAACTTTTTGTCTACATATTGTAGAGCTTTTGGGTGATGCTTAATGGCATTTAAAACCAAAGCTCTGTTGCTTTTTTGCTTTGGAGTAGCGTACTCCATACCATATCCACGCTCTTTTATTGCCTGAGTTATAAAAGCACTATCTTTGGTTAGATTTTTGTCTATATGTTTCCAAATATTACTATCTCTACCAAATAGAGTGTCAAATATTTTGCTTCTAGCCCTCTCTTTCTCATCTTCACCTGTTTGAGTGTTTGCTATAGCTAAAGCTTCTAATACAAATGCTCCATCTAATTTTAAACTACTATCAAGATATTCAAAAGTATCTTCATTTTGAGCAATGGCTCTAAGTACAACCTCTTTATCTTTTTTAAGTCGGTCAGATACATACTCTAACGCACTACCATCAACTCCAACAACTTGTAAAACAAAAGCTTTATCATCCTTTAGAGAACTATCAGCATAATCAAAAGCAGAGTCATCCTTTTTTACTGCTTTTAAGACCAGCTCTTTGTCCTTTTTTAAAGCGTCATCAGCATATTTTAACTCATATCCAAAGTCACCATTTTCAATAGCCGTCAGAACAACTTCTCTATCTTTTTTGAGTGAACTGTCAGCAAACTCTAGTGCATAAGAGTTTAGACGAATCGCATTAAGCACCAATGCTCTATCTCTTTTCTGCTCATCAGTAGCGTACTCTAGTCCATACCCACTTGCTTTAAGTACAGGCATATAAATCTTAGGGTCGATTTGTAACGATGGGTCAACATATTTTATCATAGATGGGTTTGTTTTTAGTATCTTTTTAATAAATACTCTATCAAGAGCTACACTCTTAGGAGCATTTTTTAATGCCTCTGAATCATGAGGTGCAAGATAACGAACAATCTCTTCATCTTTTTTAAACTCTTCATTGAGTTGTTTATAAACTATTCGTGGATGAAGCTTAATAATCTTCATAATAAATGCTCTATCATTTCTCAATGACTCATCCATATCACCCACTACATCAGAATCCTCTTTGGCTACCATCATAACAAGCTCTTTGTCTTTTTTTAGCTCATCACCCATATAACGGAACATTTGATTATTTTTATTAAGAGCATAGAGCATGAGCTTTTTGTCATTGAGTAACTCATCACAAAGATAGTCCAAATTATAGATATTAATATCTATAACCTCTTTGGCAAAATCTCTATTACACAAAAGAGAGTTATCAGCGTATGCAAGAGCATCCGTAGAATGCTTTAACACAGAAAGAACAAGCTCTTTATCTTTTTTTAGCCTATCACTTGCATACTCCAAAGCATCACTGTTTTTATTTATTGCCTCTAATATTAACGTTTTGTTATCTCTTTGTTTGTCTGTAGCATACTCCAGTCCATGACCTGTTGACTTGATAAGAGAGAGTATAAACGCATTGTCTTCTAAAAAGGATTCATCTACATA
>JALUKQ010000122.1 GCA_027056485.1 Campylobacteraceae bacterium
GCACATCTTTTTTACTTGGAATAAAGATACCTTTATAGTCCGTATCTGAGTTTGGATTGTCTGTTCCATAAAGTTTTGAACCATACATGGTAATATAGACGACTTGACAATTTTGCTCTTGTTCAAAGTTTTCTATTAGGTTTTTTATATTCATAAACTATTTACTTCTTAACAACTTTTTTTCCAGCCTTAATCCAGCCATTTTCAATACCACCTTTGAGTTCATAAACATTTTCAAATCCCATATTTACTAAACCTTCACCTAAAGCTTTTGAGCGACTTGCATGAGCACAGTAGATGATAAATGGACTTTTTTTATCTTTTACTAAATGTCCTACCTCAAAGAACCAATCAGCGATTAAAGGTTGACCTTTGTCATTAAAGAAAGTAATTTTATTGGCTCCCTCTATGATTCCAATATCTTTCCACTCTTGTGGAGTACGAATATCAATAATAGGAAGTCCCTCTTTTTGAAGTTTTTCAAACTCTGCTACATCTATGGTTTTAAAGTCTGCAAAGAGACTCATACTTAAAATTGCTAATGTTAATAATATTTTTTTCATCTTAATATCCTATATTTTTAGTGTATTTTAGCATAAATTTTTAATGTAAAAACCACTTTCCATCATAAGGTAAGAAAACATCTTTAAAGTTCAACCAAGCCTCCTGTGAAAAGAGAGCATTCATTATCAGGTCAGTATCAGGAGCTATCATAAATAGCCCAACTAATGTAGCATAAATAATAACTGTTTGAATCTTATCACTGTTTGTTTTTAATTTATAAAACTTCAAAGCAGTTCCTAAAGACTTTTTAACCCGTCTGTTTCCCAAATCTACACTATAGATTTCATCTAGTGTCAAATGCACCAAATAACCAAATGTTACCATAAAACCATAAACCCAAGAGACTAATGAGTTTAAACCAAAAAACAACTGCATTAAAATAGCAACACCCACACCCCATATTAACGCCACAGGTATAGAATGAAACATTCCCCTATGTTTTGAAATTTTACGAAAAACTTCCAACAAACCATAACGAATGAGTGAAAAAACTAAAACTGACATGATGAACATCTCAATTATTGAATAGGTAGAAGATTTAACAAATATCATCATAATAGTTAAAAGTAGAGAAAGAACATTAAACCCTACTTTTATGGACTTAGAGTGAGCAGAATCTACATCTGGAAGAAGTCCACCTAATGTTCCTATAAAAAATGCCATAACTCCTTGCTCTGGTGTTACTATTTCCATAGAAAGAAACGTTCCCGAAACCACAGCTGAAGCAGTGGCTGCTATGGTAAAGTGTGTATTAAAATTTGCCATTTTATTTGTCTACCTTGACCAACAGTTTATGACTATTTCCCAAAATATCTTCTACTATCTGATTACCTGAGAAAAGTACCATATAAGGTCTTGGTGTCAAAAGACGACCTGAACGATTTCTAGTTGCTACAGAAGTCTCTACTAACCAACCTTTCCAATCTACATCACCACCATAAGCTAAACCTTTTCGTTTATAGGCTCTTTTAGGTTCTGAAAACTTATATTGAGCCTCTTTAGCACGAGGTAATTTATTGGAAAAATAACTTTTGATGGACGATACGTAATTATAAGGTCGTAAGCCATATTCAGTAGAACTAGCCTGACCTCCTACTGGTCTGCCAAGTATACTTCCCACTTGTGGTTTTGGTGCTGGAACACAACCTGAAAAAAGTGTTGTAGCTGTCACAATAACTATAAATTTTAATGTTTTAGTCATAAGCTCTCCCTATTTGAGTTTTTATATAATAGAATTCTTTAGATTAAAACTTTTTTAATCGCCTCAACCAAAGCCACTTTTTCTATAACTTTTATCTCTGCTTCATACGTTTCAAAATCTTTAGAACCTTTTTCAATCTCTTTTTGTAAAATAATCTCTCCACCATCAAGCTCAGAACTTACCCAATGAACAGAAACTCCACCCTCTTCATTTTCATCTTCATAGCTTCGCTCTATTGCCATCATGCCTTTGTGTAAAGGGAGCAATGAAGGATGTAAGTTTATAGCCTTTACCTTATCGGTAAAAACAGGTGTTAAAATACGCATAAACCCTGCCAACACAGTTAAGTCTGGTTTATAATAATGCAAAGCATGTACCAGTTCAGAGTCAAATGCTTCTCGACTGGTAAAAAGAGATGAATCTATAATTTCAAGAGGAATATCATGCTCTTGTGCAAAAACAATTCCCCCTGCATCAGGTCGATTGGTTAAAGCAACTACTACTTCAACTTCTGTACCATGTAAATTCTCTAAAATATACTTTAAGTTTGTGCCTGTCCCACTAAATAATATGGCTATTCTCTTCAAGCTTTCCTATCTCCTCTATTAAATCTGACGGAAGCATAGCATAAGAACTTCCATCATAAGCTTTTGCTGCTGCTGTTAGAGCTAAAGAGCCACTTATAGTAGCATCTAATGCAGAGTCACCTTGAGCTAACAATGCTCCTATAAGACCACTAAGAACATCTCCACTACCACCTTTTGAAAGTTTAGCACTTCCATGAGGGTTAACGAACAACTGTTCACCTTGAGCTATTATCATATTGGCTCCTTTTAAAAGAAGAGTTACATGAGGGTAAACAGAACAAAACTCTCGAACTTTTTCAAAACGACTTGCTTGTAAAACAGCTATATTCAAAGGGCTATCTATAGTCATGTTCCATAAATTTACAAACTCTTTTGGATGAGGAGTTAAGACTATCTCTCTATCTCTTTGCTCTAAAAATTCTAAAATAATTTCATTAGAAAATACTCCAGCATCAAGAAGTAATGGGGCATCACACTCTAAAATATCTTCAACTATTTCATACTCAAAATCATCTAAAAACCCCATACCTAAAGCTATGGCTGTTTTATTATAAGGGAGTTGAATATCTTGCATTAGCTCCAGTGGTAGTGAGGTCATCACCTCACCAACTACGCTAACCAACCCTGCTCCAAAACGTAGTCCTGCCAACCCAGCCATAATAGAAGCACCCTCTTTCTCACCAGCCACTACAGCCAAATGACCAAAGTTCCCTTTATGAGTATTGCGTCGTTTTCGTATTGGAAGTTTTAAATCACTCTCATCAAGTAGATGAGCATTACTCTTAAATCCAATGGTATACTTCTCATGACTCACACCCAAATCTACACAAACAACTTCACCCACATACTCTTTTGCCATGTCAGAAAACAAACACTCTTTCAACGCTCCCATAGTAATAGTTACATCAGCAAAAAGTGCCATAGGGAAAGGGTTACCGTCCATATCTATTCCACTTGGAACATCACAAGCTATTTTAAACCCATTTAGCTCTTCCATCTCTACAATTAGGCGACGAGTTCGTTCATCTAGTTCACGTGACAAGCCTGCACCAAAGATTGCATCGACTATAACATCTGCCTCTTCTAGATCATTAACAAACTCTACATCTAAACACTGCACACGCTCCAACTGCACCTCTGCCATAACTGAACGCACTCCAAAAGGCAAGTAGAGCTTGACGTTATACGCTCCTTGAAGCAGACGAGCCAAAACAATACCATCGGCTCCATTATTGCCCACTCCACAGACGATAAGCACGGAGCTATCCTCTGGAAACTTTTCTTTAATGTAGTCAGCCATACCCATAGCAGCATGTTCCATAAGTATATCTTCAGTTAGGTTATACTCTTCATAGCATCGGTTATCTAAAGGGTAGCAAGATTTATATAGGGGTTGCATTATAACTCTTTTAATTTAGGATAAATAATAGACCTATTCTACCATGAACTCAAGTAAACCTACATTATCAAACAATATAAAAGTTTGATAAAGTAATTGCTTTAGTAAAAAAATAAATTTAAAACTCACAATAGTAGTGCTATAATTTTAATCTACCTACTTAATAATATAAGGAGGGTAAAGTGGAAAAAAGTTACTTATTAGAGATAGCTAAAGAGGCTATAGAGAGTAAATTCGACTCAAATAAAATAGATAAAGAACTTCTACTTGAGAAACATCCTGAACTAAAAGAAGAGGGTGCAGTCTTTGTCACTTTAACACTAAATGGCAATCTTAGAGGTTGTATGGGTTCTATCATACCACATCGAACTCTACTAGATGATCTACTAAATAATGCTGAAGCATCAGCATTTAAAGACCCAAGATTCTTGCCTTTGACAAAAGATGAGTTTAAAGATATTAAAATAGAAGTTTCCATACTTACAACACCTGTAGAGTTAGAGTATAAAAATAAAGAAGATTTAAAAGAGAAAATAGAACCTAATAAAGATGGAGTTATTTTAAAATCAGGTAGGTATCAAGCTACCTATTTACCCCAAGTTTGGGAAGAACTCCCTAAATTTGAACTCTTTTTTAAATATCTTTGTCAAAAAGCAGGACTCAAAGATTATGACTGTTTAGAAAAACATCCAACCATCTTAACCTATCAGGTTGAAAAGATAGAGTCATGACTAATAGAACAATGAGTGTTGCAGGTTCATTTTATCCAGACTCTTGCAAGAAGCTAGAAGAGTACATTACTCTATTTAACAGTAGTAAAGAGAATCAAAAAGCTAACTTCAAAGCAAAAGCAATTATTTCTCCACATGCTGGATATGTTTTTAGTGGGTACACAGCCAATTGTGCGTATAGCCTAATCGATAGCAAACAATTTAAAAGAGTTGTTGTTGTAGGTCCAAGCCATCGTGTCTATCTAAAAGGTGCTTCCATCGCTCTATACGATAACTACGATACCCCCTGTAACAACATAGAGATAGATTTAGAGTACAGTAAAAAATTAATGAAAAATCATGACTTTTTATCTTTTCTTGACAAACTGCATCATGAACACTCCACAGAGACACAAATGCCTTTTATTGAACACTACTTACCCCATACTAAAGTGGTAGAGATTGTCTATTCTGATATAAGCTATAAAAAGTTAATACCACTTTTTCAAGAACTATTAGATGAACCAGAAACACTTTTAGTCGTCAGCAGTGACCTAAGCCACTTTCACAGACTAAAAGAGGCTAATAGAGTAGATAGTTTCTGTATAGAGGGTATCAAAGATATCAATATAAAAGAGTTAGAGAGTTGTGAAGCCTGTGGACTCATAGGCATAAAAGCTCTTATATCCGTAGCAAAAGAGAGTCAAGTCATTAATTATCGTACCAGTTATGATGCAAGTGGAGATGATGTCCGTGTTGTGGGTTACCTTTCAGCCTTATTACAATAGTGGGATAGATAAACTTTACATTCTATTTCTACGCACTTAACTTATTAATATTGCTCTCTTTATTTAATTTAGATTCAAATACACTTGTCTCCAAAATTGCTTTACATAATATATCAATAACAGGAATAGAAACACTATTTCCAATAAGCTTCATCCATCTTGCTCTTGATTCAGGAAGTTTAAAATCTTTTGGAAAACCTTGTATTAAACATGCCTCTTCCTTTGTAATTTTTCTATAGTTTTTAGATTTATAAACTTTTTTTAAAAACTCTTCTCTATAACTCTCATCACAACTCGGTATTATCTGTTTCAATGTTACATAATCATTCGTATCACTTGCTACTAAAGTAGGAAATGTATCTGAAGTTGGAAGAAAAATTCTATTGATTCCAAATAAACCAGTACTTATTTTACTATTTTTGAATTCATATCTATATTCTATAACACTCAAGATATTTTTCTCTTTTAGTTGAGCTATAGTTTTAGCAATAGAGACTCTATTCAATTTTAAAATTTTATTTACTTTTAACTCATCAAGTATCAATCTATTTTCATCGCTTTGCTTTAAAATTAGAAGCTCATCTTCAAGTAAATCTTCTTCTACTTTTTTTATAGCATAGACATATTCTACTTTTTTAAAAATTTCTAACTCTACTAATTTGTCTAGTTCATCTTGTTTTATAGTTGCATCTAAAGAGATAAAGTGCTCTAAAGATAAAGGATTTCCATCTAACCTACCATAAGCACTTTTTCTACGGTTTTTCAAAAGTAAATAACAAATATCTTTCTCTCTAGCTGTTGTTTTAATAATATCCCAGGAATGAATTGTTGTTTTCCCATTTCGTAGATCATTAAATAAAAAATAGTCATTAAATCCATTTTTACTAGAGAGACTCATATTTCTATTCTCTTCTTTATTCTCTTGGACTTTAACTTCTTCTAGTTTTACCCCTAATATATCAGCAAGTTTTACTTTATTATCTAATGCTTTTGGAAGTTGAAACTTTTTAAAATACTGTTCTTCTTTAAACCCTATAATATAAATTCGTACTCTATTTTGAGGTACACCATAGTCAAAAGAGTTAACAACATAATAATCTGTATAATACCCTGCTTCTTTAATCCGTTTTAAAATATAGTTTAATGCTTCTTTATTTCTAGGGTCAACTAACCCCTTAACATTTTCAAAAATAAAAGCTTTTGGTTGTGATTTTTTTAAAAGATAAATAGTATCGTTCCATAATTGCCCTCTATCATCATCAAAACCTAAGTTTTTACCAGCAATAGACCAACTTTGACAAGGAACACCAGCTGTTAATAAATCATGAGCTGGAAGAGAGTCTATTTTTGTAATATCACCAAGATTATGCTCTTTTTTTTCAGAAAAATTTTTACAATAAGTATCTATTGCATCTCTATTAATTTCACTATAACCTTTACATACCCCTCCATTAGAGACCAATGCTTGATGAAATCCTCCAATACCTGAAAAAAGGTCTATAAATGTAAATTTATTATCCATAATTATATCAATACCCCACTATCACTTGTTTCAGGAGGTTCTATACCTAAAAACTCTCTATAAATTCTCTCTTTATAATCCTTACCCAAAAGATTAACTTCTTCAATAAATATAGAATATGTATTTTCTCCACCAATTAAGTTCCAAAACTCTTCACCTATTAATACTGAACTATCATTATGCATATCAAACCAACGACGAGGAAAAGCCCAATTGTAATTCTCTTTTTTTCCATAAGGATTATAAACCAAAGCATAAAAAGCAAAATCTACTTGTGGAGGTTGCATTGCCATTAACTTAAATAATTTCTCTTTACTTACTTTGGTTTGGTCACTATTTGGCAAGGGACCTTTAAGTTCAAAAGCATACTTTTTTCCTGTTGTCTTACTATCAATAAATATATCACATATTACACTGGTTGGAATTGGTTCTCCTCCACCATCAAGAATATATTTTAGCTCATCATCCCAACATGGTTTTATTTTCTCTTTTCCTTTATGTTCAAGTCTGTTCAAAACCTCTTGAATTCGTCTTAAACTTTCAGTCCCTACTTCTCCTACTATTGTATGACCTTTTAAACAATTTCTATGATAATCACTTGCTACAACTTCAGCTAATTTTTCCCAAACACCACCAAAAGGAGTTACAAATCTTCTTTCAAAATGTGACCCCTTAAATATTTCATCAGGAACTAAAGCAGCATATAAAGGTTTTGAAGAATGATGTTTTTCTTTAATAAAAGGGTCAGTGATAAGAACTCTATCCATGACACGTTCCATTAATTCAGTAATAACATCTTTAATTCTATCTTTTTTACTGCTCATAGATTATCCTAACGATTTAAAATTTATTTATTATACAAAACAAAACCATTAAAGAAGTAGTAATATGTCAAATTGTCATACTTTCTAACTTTTTATAAAAATTTCATCAATCTCATCTCTAGTCAAAGCAAAATTAAGACGCATAAAGCCTTCACCTTGAATACCAAAACTACTTCCTATACTTAGCCCTAGTTTCATCTCATCTATAAAAAAATTATTTAAATCATTTTCATTTAGTCCCATTTCTCTACAGTCTAACCATGCTAAAAAGGTAGCTTCTGGTTTTTTAAATTTTATTTTACTATTTTCATAAAAAAACTTATCTAACTTTTCTATGTTTTTTTGGAGGTGTATCAATAGTTTATCTACCCACTCTTCTCCATGTAAATAAGCCTCTTCAAAAGCCACATGAGCCAAAATATTTCCTTGCCCAAATGCCATAGAGTTGTAGTGTTTTAAAAACTCTCTTCTCATCTCTTTATTTGAAATATTTATGGTTGAGATATGTAAACCTGAAATATTAAAAGTTTTCCCAGGACTTAACAAAGTAATAGTTTGCTCTGCGACTTCATAAGAAAGAGAAGCAAAAGGTGTATGTTTTTTATAACAAATATCACAATGAATCTCGTCGGCAACTATTTTAATGTTATGTTTTAAACATATATTTGCAAGTTTGAGTAACTCATCTTTTAACCAGACTCTTCCTACAGGATTATGAGGAGAACAGAGTAAAAGTAGCTTGGTTCTTTTTGTAATTTTTGCTTCTAAATCTTCAAAATCAAAACTATAATTACCTTCTTTATTAAGCATTAAAGGGTTCTCTACAACTGTACGATTATTATTTTTAATAGATGTAGCAAAAGCTCCATAAACAGGTGTTTGGATTATAATCTCATCGTCCTCTTCCGAAAACACTTGAATAGCAAGATTTAGAGAAGTAAGTACAGACGGAGAGTAGAACATCTCTTCACGTTTAAGCTCCAAACCATGTCGTTTTTTCATCCATGTTATTTGAGCATTAAAAGCAGAGTCAGGCATCTCTTCATAACCAAGTATGGGATGTTCCAAACGTTTTTTTAGAGCATACAGTATAAACTTTGGTGTAGCTATGTCCATGTCTGCAACCCAAAGAGGTATAACCTCATCTGTACCAAACTTTCTTTTTCTAGCTTGATATTTTTCAGAGTTACTATTACTTCTGTCTATAAACTCACTAAACATTTTAGATTTTTTTCCAAACACTCATTTGTGAAATAGTATGCTGAAACTTACGAGCTGTTTCTCGAATGACAAAAGGAACATCTTGAGTATCTATCAGTTCAAAGTTCTTTTTTAATACCTTCTTTAAACCATCTAAACTATACTGCTCTTCTCCAGCTTCATCTTTAAAACCACCCAACCAAAACTCTTTTTTTGTAGACTCTTCTTGCCATGTATAGGGTGAAGTTAAAATAAGTATTCCATTCTCATTTATACGTTCATGAACATTCTCTAAAAATAGTTTTGGTTCATACAGTCGGTCTATGAGGTTGGTCGCTAAAACAAGGTCATAACCTTTAAAATGAGCCTTTAGGTTACAAGCATCACCCTGCCAAAACTTCACACGGTCAGCCACTTCTGCAAAAGTAAAATCAGATAGGCTTCGTTTTTCCAATGTAAAAATATCACCTTCTATTTTACGTTCAAAACTAATTTCTCCTTCTTCTTGCATCTCCACAGCTACTTGAATAAATCTTGCAGAGAAATCAATAGCTGTTACATTATCAAAAACATTTGCCAGTTCAAAAGAGCATCTACCTATAGCACAGCCTATATCTAAAACATTTTTTTGTGGAGTATGCTGAGAGTATACAATAGCTAAAGAAGCTGTCTTTTGAGCAAAATTCTCTACTCCAAAGTACTCGTCACCATATTGAAAATCTGCATACTGATTTACCAGTTCATCATGTTCGTATATATTCTCTTCTTTTTCCATTATCTCTTCTTTATCTATTTTTATATATCTAAAGCCTGCATGTTGAGGAAAATGCCGTCTAAATGCATAACGAGAATGTTTCATTAGCTCATTACCAGAACTAGCAAACGACCCACCTTTCATAACATTGTGTTTGCCATCAAAGGTTGGAGTCGAAAAATCGTCATATATAGGATGTTCTTTAAAACCCTCAAATCCATCTATAGCTGTTGATGTCCATTGCCAAACATTACCCACTATATCATAAAGCTCTCCAAAGGCAAACTCATTAACAGGGCAAGGTGAAGCATAATGAGCAAAATTAATATTAGCTTGGCTATCATCAAAGTTTGGAACATCATGAATTTGAGCAACATTGTAAAGATGATACCACTGAGCTTCACTTGGTAGTCCATAATAACCCTCTTCTCTTTTAGATTTCCATCTACAAAATGCCATGGCTTCAAGAGCATTCACCTCAACAGCCCAAGAGAGAGGAAGTTCTATAACTTTGTCTAAAAGACGCAAATCAAACATGCCTTTCTCTTTTTCTATCCAAAAAGTTGGATATTTTGCAGAAGAGATTTTTAAGAACTTCTTCCCCTCTTCATCCCAATAGTCCATATTGGTATATCCATTATCTAAAACAAAAGGTAAAAACTCTGCATTTGAAACAAGATATTTAGAAACTTCAAAAGGCTTAACTTCTTCTACTTTTTTTCCATATTCATTGTCCCATCCATAAAGGTGATGTTCCTTACTTTTACCCAAAGTTATGGTCTCACCATGCATGAAAACAAGTTCATTTTTAGGAGCTTCTACAAACTTATCACAAGCTTTAAATTCTGATACTGATTTTATAAACTCTAAAGGCATTTGTCGATGAAGTACAGAAGATGTCTCTATGTGAATACGCTCATGCTCTATACCCATAAGTATTATCCACCAAGGACTTTTTTCTGTTATAGGTAGAGTTAAAGGAAGCGTTTTTATAAGATTTACAACTAACTTTTTTGTCTCTTCTCTATATGCTCTAACATCAGAAACTTTAGGCCATTTATAGTTTTGTTCATTTAAATCATCCCAAGACATCTCATCAACACCAATAGCAAATGTAGATTCATATTCAGGATTTATTCTCTCTGTAATTACCGATGCCAACATCAATTTGTTTACATAAAAAGTTGCTGTATGCCCAAAATAAAATATCATAGGGTGACGAGTAAGTTCAGATTTTTTATAAAAAACAGTATCATCTTTAAGTAGTTCAAATATTTTTTCATAAAGAGAATAGGTTTGTAGAAAATAGTTTAATATCTCTTCTCTTTTTGCTTCAACATCTACTCCTGTAAGAGTAACGGGCATATGATTCATAACACTTCCTTTTAAAATATAACCATTATTATACTTTTTTTTCCTATTTTTAAATGTAAGCTATATTACATAAATAATTAAAACTAGCACACAAGTAAGTTTAAACAATAAAAGTTATAAAATATCTCTACCAAAAGGACAAAATAATGAACTACCCAAACCTTCCAAAAGAGTGTACCTCTCTACTTTGTAAATACTTAACTCCAGAACTCTTTGAAGAGCTGAAAGATAAAAAGACAAAAAATAATTTTACTCTAGAACAAGCCATTAACTCTGGTGTTGAAAATATAGATAGTGGTATTGGTCTCTATGCTGGAGATAAAGAGTCTTACACTACCTTTGCTCCTCTTTTTGACCAGATTATTGAAGATTATCATGGTTTTACAAAAGATGATTCACATAAAAGTAACCTAAACCCAAACGACCTAAACGCACCCAACCCTGACCCAGAAGGGAAATACATCATCTCTACACGCATAAGAGTAGGACGCAATGTAGATAACATGCCTTTAGGTCCAGCTATTTCAAAAGAACAAAGAGAAGAAGTAGAAGCATCTGTTGTAAAAGGAGTTAAACAATTAGAAGGAGAGTTAGCAGGTAACTACTACCCTCTTCTAGGAATGTCAAAAGAAGTTCAAAACAAACTTATAAAAAATCACTTTTTATTTAAAGAGGGTGACCGTTTTCTAGAGTCTGCAGGTCTTAACAAAGACTGGCCAGAGGGTCGTGGAATTTACCATAACCATGATAAAACATTCTTAGTATGGGTCAACGAAGAGGATCAACTAAGAATCATATCTATGCAGATGGGTGGTGACATTAGAGAGGTATTTACCCGTTTAGTTAAAGCTATTACATCTATCGAAGAACAAGTACCTTTCTCTTACAGTGAACACTTAGGTTTTATAACTTCTTGTCCTACTAACCTTGGAACAGCCATGAGAGCAAGTGTACATATTGCTCTACCAAACCTTGCAAAAGATATGAGTAGATTTAAAAACATAACCAATAAATTCCATCTACAAATTAGAGGAATCCACGGTGAACACTCTGAGTCTGAAGGTGGCGTTTATGACATCTCCAACCGTCGTCGTTTAGGTATTACCGAAGTTCAAGCCGTACAAGATATGTATGATGGTGTTGTAGCTCTTATAGAAGCTGAAAAAAGTCTAAGTTCTTAAAAGATATCTAATGACTCTTTTTTATCAGCTTATGTCCCAAAGGTCATTGTTCCTCAACAGATAAGACTCACGCAAAGCCCTGTTTTTCCTATGTAATGTAAACTACTTAAACCCAACTTTTAAACTTGCACCAACAATGTCATAACTCAAATTATGAGGTGGTCCTTCCCATCCACGTTGAACATTGGCAACGACTACAGCAATACGGTCATTACCTCCAAGAGGAATAAACCCTATCGCTCTACGTGCCAACAAATATGATTTTTTATAATGTTGAGTATCAATAACTTTAGACCCTTTTCCTTTCGCACTTAGCATAATGGTTGAGCTATCTAAAAACTCCATATCCCAATCTTTTCTAAAAGTACTTTTAGACATAGCGTCCAATGAATAAAAATTATTGTTATATCTATATGAGTTAGGCTCAAATTTTATATTTTTGAAAGGCTTTATTCCATACTCTTTAATTTTTTTAGAGATTAGAGCAGACTTTGATACCCAAAAATCTTTGAAGCCTATAGTACTTATGTCACCTTCAAACTTAAATTCATCTTCCCATAAAATCTTATCTGTTACCAAGTCTTGAACAAAGGTTCTAATGAGTACCATATCAGCAGGGTCGGTATCGTACTCTTTTATATAGGCGAACTTTCCATCACTGTTGTAGCCTAATGGATAGAAATTATTATAAATAAAAGGTACACCTTCTATTCCTGAGCTATACTCTTCTAATAAAGGAAAAGCACTCTTTTCTAGATTTAATGCTTTGGGAAGAGCCAATGTTTCAACAACGCTAAAAGCTTTTATCTCTTTAAATGCACAGTTAATTTTATGCTCTTTCATATTAAGCTTGGTTGCTTTTTTTACATATTTCAAAATCTTCTCTAGTTCTTTAACTGAATAATCTGAAATCACCTTACTACTGTCCATCACAACCTTACACTCTGATGAACCATAATCAATCAACTCAACATTTAATCCTTTTATATATGCCAAATTTATATTGTAATTTCGCATATAATCTGCCTCTTTCTCTTTATGAGGTGTATTGATAATATACTTTTGGGTTATAGAACTAATGGCTGATTCAGGTTCTGAATAGTAAGTATAACTAATCGCTTTATAGAGCCTAATTCCATCTTTGTCCATACTATTGATATCTAGTTCACTCTCAATAGGTATATAATATGTTAAGAAGTAATCCATGGTAGCAGATGATGTCTGCATAAATAGCATCAAAAAAATCAAGATTCTTAGGTAATTATTTCTATAATTCATAAAGAGTTCCTTTCTAAATTTACATATTTTACTCTTTTTTACTTCCCCAATCCAAATACATTAGAAAGTGTATTAATATAATTAAAGTACCCTGTAATCGCAATCGCTTCAACAATTTCTACCTCACTATAGCCAGCATCTTTTACCTCATCTATATCTTCTTGAGTTGTTTTATAGTTCTCTTTAGAAGCAGCTTTTAGACAAAGTCGAAGCAGTATTTTTTCAGCCTCTTCACACTCTATTGCATCAACACCATTTAAAGTAGCTTCCACCTGCTCTTCACTCATTCCCAACATCTTAGCAATGTTCTTATGGACATCTACACACATGGTACAGTTGTTCTCTAGTGAGACTAACAGAGCAATTCTCTCTTTAGTAGAATATGGAAGTAATGTCTCTTGAAGTAAATAGGTTTGAACCATATTGTCAGTAGCCGTATAGATTTTTTCATCCAGAGCCAAAAGTTCAAATATCTCTCCTAATTTTCCTGTTTTTTCTAAAATTGGTTGTGCTTTTGCTTGAATCTCTGGACTCATATCTTCGTATTTACAGAGGTTGATGTATGCCATGTTTATCCTTTTTAATATTTTTAAATTAAATTATTATATCGTAAAACTTAATAGTTAATAATGTGTTTTTATAAGAATATTACATCTATATAAGCTTACTACTTTTAGGTACATCATGCGAAACCACCTTCTTGTTTTCTATTTTTAAAATATGGTCACAAAAAGGCAACATTGCCTCATCATGGGTGACCATGATAATGGCTACATCTTGGTCAAGTGCAATCTTTTTAAGCATCTGTACCACACTAACTGAACGCTCGGTATCCAGTGCTGCTGTAGGTTCATCGGCTAAGATAATTTGGGGTTTATTGGCTAAGGCTCTAGCAATGGCAACCCGTTGGTTTTGACCTCCTGAGAGTTCTGAAGAGAGATTGTGTGCCTTATCGGCAATATCAAAATACTCCAACAACTCCATGGCAAAAGCATTCGACTCTTTTTCAGATACACCGTTGGTCTGAGAAACTAAGGTAACATTTTCAATAACATTCAAAAAAGGAATCAAATAGTGTGCCTGAAAGATAAACCCTATCTTCTCTCGGCGAATCTTTCGTTGCTCTTTGGTAAGCCACTCATTGTCATAGACCAGTTCATCACCAAGCCATATCTTACCACTGGTTGGCTCTGCAACACAACCTATCATCATGAGTAGTGTTGTTTTTCCTGCTCCACTTGGGGCAATAAGGGCAACGAGTTCACCTTTGTTGACCAAAAAGTCTGCCCCTTCAATGACAGAGACCAAGCTGTCACCCTCACCAAATCGTTTAATCAGATTCTCTACACGTATGGCTTGTTTTGCCATCTTAACCTCCTATCGCAGCTGCTGGATCTGCGTTGATAACTTTTTTAATCGCAATGAGTGATGCCAAGATGGACGCTATCATAATGACCAGGAAGAGCATCCATGCATCAGGAATTTCCAAAACCACTCGTTTAGGGAAGTGACTATAGATAAGGTGTGAAAAAAGATTCCCAAAGATAAACGCCAAAAAACCAAGCAACAAAGTCTCTTGCACAATCATTTTCATAATCATACTGTTGGGAATACCAATAAGCTTCATAATAGAAATCTCTTTCATCTTCTCAAGGGTCATGGTATAGATAATCAAGGCAATAATAATGGTCGAGACCACCACCAAAATAGCCGTAAAGAGTCCAATCTGCTTCGATGCCCTCTCTATGAGATTTTTGGTTAAAATATCTCGCTGTTCGGCTCGGGTGTAGACGCTCTTGTGGAGTGTGCTACGAATGTTGTGGGCAACTTCATCAGTGGTATAACCCAAACGCACAGTTGCCACCACGGCATTGACCATGGGCATGTTACTGCTACTATCTTTGATGCCTCGTGCACGGTCACTGCGTATTCGGTTGTTGGAGTATGAGAACTGCAACTCTTGAGCATCCTTAAGGCTAATATAGACCAGAGGTTCACCCCCTGAAGAGACTGTACCATGGGTAATGCCGACCACTCTATAGAGGTTTCTTCCAATAGGTATCTCCTCTCCTAATTTAAAACCAATATTATCTGAAATCACAATTTCATAATGATCATGGGTTAAGATATTTCCCTCTACCAAACGCTTGGGATTGATGGGATTGACCTTATCAAAAGGGTTAAAGCCCACAGCTACCACACGCACAGGCTTGACCGAGGTTTGTAACTGTAGGTTCTGAAAGGTCAGCCCCACACTCTTCTCGACCCCATCTATCACACGCACACTGTTTTTTAAATCTTCATGAATCCGTGAAGCCTCAGCAAAAGGTCCTAGAGTATCCTCTTGGACGACCCATAAGTCAACATTCAGGTCATCAAGCAGAACTTTTGCATCGACAATCATCCCACGATAGACTCCAATCATAATCAAAACAATCCCCAAGAGCATCCCCACTCCCATGGCTGTGATGATAAACTTACCCAATGTATGTTTAATGTCCTTTTGTGCTAAATTTATCATTAGTATACGCTTGAACCCTCGTTGAGAGGTTTATTTTTAACAGACGCGATTAAGAGCTTTGCCCCAGCTTCAATCCCAAAGATAGCCACCTCTTTTACTCCTCGGGCAATAATCGTAACAGGGATGAAGTGGGCTTTAGCTCCTTGCTTTACCCATACCCCTCGTTTCTCATTGTAGTAGACCAGAGCTTTGGCAGGGACTTTGACCACATTGGTATAGTGTTCTGCAGCGATACGCACTTCAGCTTGTTCATTGATATAAAAAGGGATAGGCAGTTTGTCAAATGAGACATCCACCTCTCGCTCCTGTGTCACGGCATCACTCTGAGAAACGATTCGTGCAACTTTAGCACTTAAGGCTTTATTCGAAGAAGAGCGTAATTTGATTATTGCTTTTTGTCCTACTTTCACCCGACCACTAATCTTCTCATCAATATAAGTCTTGACCCACACACTCGCAGGGTCAACTATCTCTAAAATAATTTGAGCAGATTGCACACTCTGAGCCATCTCAACATGACGGGCAATAACATATCCATCAACAGGAGCATAGATATGGTAGCGTTTGAGCTTTTCTTCAAATGCTTCAACCGATTTACTTGCCCGAGAAATCTCCATCTTAGCAGTCTCAATATGAGCTCTACTCGATGCTACTTGAGCTTTGATACTATCTAAGTCAGTTTTGACCTTATCAAACTCAGCATTGGAGATATAGGCTCGTTGTTTGAGTTTAAAATAACGCCGATAGGTTACTTCAGCTAAAGATTGTTGTGCCAGTAGTCTCCCTTTCTCCTCTTTAGAAGCGACCAACTCTGACCGAGCCTTTTTAACAGCAATCTTTGCCTCATCTAAAAGCTGAGGTATATCCACCGTATCAATGGTCACCAGTAGCTCACCCTTTTTCACCCATTTTCCCTCATCGGTGGCAATGGAGAGGATTTTACCACCTACTTGTGAAGTGATTTTATAAATATGATTCGCCCCTACATTTCCAATACCATAGACCTCAACATCGAGCTCTCCTTTATGGGCTTCTACCGTAGCATAAGTACTCTTAGGAATATAGACTTTGTTATAAAAAATAAAAGCTATACTAGCCATAAGCAAGAGTATGAATAGATATTTGACCACTATTTTCATCATTATTACCTTTTATATTATTTGATTATCTTTATGATAGTCTCTTTCTCTTGAAAACGAAGCAGGGAAGATAGCTTTATCTTCATTAAACTTTATTCTTATAGACAGTATAAAACTTCAAGATAAACCCCATATGAATTTTCTACTTATTTTTTAGCATTGGCACTACTAAATTAAAGAATCAATCTCTCTTCATTAAGAAGTTCAGATACAGTAACAAATTCATACCCTCTTCCTTTTAACTCATCAATAATCAAAGGCACAGCATTTAAAGAGTTGATTCGAGAAGGATACATAACATGTAACAAAATAATAGAACCAGGTTTTACATGCTTCACAACATACTTTGAGATTTCATCAGGAGTAGCATTTTTGTCTAAATGTGTTTCAGCTTCTATATCCCATGAGATAGATGTTATATTATTTTCAGAGAGAAAATAGGGAAGCATAAAAAGTTTTTTCCCATAGGGTGGTCTAAAATATATCGTTCCATTATATCCTGCCTTTTGAATAAGCTTATTGCTACGTTCTATCTCTTCAGTAATAAAATCCATACTTTTAAAAACCATACGCTTATGAGAGTAGGAGTGGTTACCTATTTCATGACCATTTAGAGCGATATTCTTTGCCTCATCCAAATACTTTTCAAGTTCCTTACCCTTTAAAAAGAATGTTGCTTTAACATTCTCTTTATCTAGTATTTCTAAAATTGTATCCGTCACTCCTTTTGCTGGGCCATCATCAAAGGTTAATGCTACAACCTTCTTATCGGTATCAACTCTATTAACAATCTTTCCAAAGAGCTGAAATGTCCGACTACTGCTGACTAACCATAATAAGCCTACTATTAAAAGTATTACTATAAAAGTTAAAAATACTTTTTTCATTTTTTATCCTTGGTATACTCTCTTTTACTTCTTAGCAACTTTTCAACCTCACTACCTCCAAAACTCCATAGGGTCCTTTTTTAAAAACTCATATTTAAAGTAATATACAAGCTTTTCAGATGAAACTACTTTCCCTTTCACCTCATTAGAATCAAAATAGGTCTCTTCCAAGCCAAAAACTTTTGCATTTAAAGCATAAATTTCCGACTGTTTAGGGTGCAAAGGAGTAATCACATTAAAAATTTCTGCTCTGCTCTTATACTCTATACACAACTTGATAACACTCACCACATCATCTCTATGAATATAGTTAACCGGTGCATCATAAGCCTTAGTTTTACCTGCTGTATATCTCCCTGCTATTCGTTCATACCCCATCAGACCACCCAAGCGTAAAATAACAACATCACATCGCAAAGAAGCCACCAATCGCTCTGCTTTAAGCATCAGTGTTGGCTCTTCTATCTTTTGCGTATTTCCCTCTTTGACCATACCTTCTGTTTGGGTATAGACCGAGGTAGAACTTAGTAAAATCAGTTGCGTACTAGAGGGTAAAAAAGAGAGTAACTGAGTCAAAGTTTCCAAATACTCCCCACGTGGAGGAATGGCAACCACCATCACATCAGCATCATAAAATTTCTCATCATAAAGGTTATTAGTAGAGAGTAAAAATCTATTTTCACCCTCTAAAGAATCATAAGAAGATTGGCTCTGTACCAAACAGTTAACTTCATAGTCATGCTTAAGTTCTTGTAATAATGCCTTACCAACCCAACCACAACCAAAAATGGAGATTTGTTTCATATGCGTTTCCCCAAAATTCTTTTACTTTTTTCAGGTTGGTATTATAATTGAAAGTTTAGAGTAAACCCATTGCCAACTTTGCTTCATCTGTCATTTTATCTTGTCCCCACGGTGGGTCAAATACAATATCTACGTCAATATTTTCAAGCCCACTCTGACGACTAACAATACTTTTTACCAAGTCTACAATTACTTGTGAAAATGAACATGTAGCTGATGTTAGAGTCATAGTAATTTTACACATTTTAAGCATAGAGACCTCATTTGTCCAACACTCAATGTTATAAACCAATCCAAGGTCATAAATGTTTACAGGAAGTTCTGGGTCATAAATCTGCTTTAAATGTTCGACCATATTTTCTTCCATCTCTTTATCTGAAGGCTGTTTGGCTAAAAACTTCTCACGCTCTTTTGCCATCTTAGCGTCGATGTCTTGTTGCTTGTTTTTAGGAAATTTTTCATCATAGGCTTTTAGCTCCTCTGCTGTGGTTGGAACATCATCTATTTTTATGTTATTTATATCCATTATAGTACTCCTTCTTTACATCTTTTTGCATAACTATAAACCATCTTTAAAAAGGCTTCTAGACTCTGCTGTCGTACAGGTGAAAGCAGCTCAATAATTCCTAACTCTTGTAGTTTTTGAGGGTCAAAATTCAAGATTTCATCAGCAGTTCTGTTTGAAAAAATATCTAATAAAAGTGTCAACATCCCTTTTGCCATCTCTGATGTACCTTCACCTCTTAGAACAAGTGTACCATCAACACATTCACCCATTAACCATGCAGCAGAAGCACAACCATGCACAAAAGTAGCATCATTTCTCTCTTCTTCTTTTAGAGTAGTATGTTTTTTACCAAGGTCAAAGATGTACTCCAGTTTTTCATTTGCTGTAGGAAAAAGGTCAAAGTCCTCTTTGTATATTGCTATTGTTTTTTCTATACTCATGAAAGCTCCTTTGCATTGGCATAAAAGACTCTGTCAAACTCTGCACGAATTAGCTCTTGATGTCTAGAATCTCTAATGGTCTCCATCATTGCATTGGCAAAGGCGATGACCAACATTTTTCTAGCTTCCACAGCTGAAATTCCTCGACTCTGTAGGTAAAAGAGTTGCTTAGGATCTAACTGACCAGTCGTTGAACCATGTGCAGCTTCTAACTCATCTATGTAAATCTCTAGTTGAGGTTTTGCTATCATATAAGCCTTTTCATGTAACAAAATAGCTTTTGAATTTTGATACGCCTTAGTATCTTTTGCTGTCTCTTCTACTTTAATCAATGCATCAAAAATTCCTCGTGCGTCACCATCTAAAATATTTTTCGCTTCTTGATTAGAGGTCGAATGCTCACCCTTATGGATAATCTGCGATACCGTACCACGTTTTGACTCTGCGTTGAGGTAAAGCAGATGCTGTGCATCAATATGTGCTCGTTCACCTAGGTCTATTTTAATCAATTGTAAAGCTTGGTCTCCACCTAAATCAAAACTCTTATACATAGTAGTTGCTTGTTTTGCTACATTAATTTTATGTGAAGCTATCATACTGTAGTTCTGCTCTTGCATGGTCTGAACTTTAAAAACTCTAAAACTAGAGTCCTGAGCGATATGCATGTCATAACCATACATAACTAAAGTGTTTTCAATACCCTCTGCATCAAAAGTCTCATAAAGAGTTGAGTGTCTATTCGCTTGGTTAAACAGTACAATTCTGTAGTTAATCAAGGCATTACTTTTCGTAAAACGATGAAGCAAATTTAACTCTGCATCACCATCTACCTCTATTTTTATAGTCCGTGGGTAGAGTGCATGTCCCAAGTAGTAAAGAGGGTCAAAATGGTCACTGTCTATCTGCTCACACACCTCATAATAGATACGCATTCCTTTTGGTGCAGTGGTGACAATACCATCAACAACCTCTATCCTATCTCCCTCTTTAATGGGTCGAGGAACATAGTCTAAAGTCTCGTACTCATTATCAAGAAGTTTTTCCACATAAAAGTAACGGTAAGCCTCACTTTTTTTACTTGGAAGCCCCATTTCCACAAACTTTTCCAAAGCTTTATTATTAGGGTTTAAACCCAACTCTCGTGAAAGCTCTTCAACGGTTTTGGTTTTTAAGTCACTTAATTTCATTACTCATTTACTATGATACCATCATAGCCCTCTTCTTCTAACTGTGCCACCAACTCAGGACCTGCTGTTTTAACAATCTGACCATCTTTAAGTACATGAATATAATCAGGCTCAATATAGTCCAAAATCCGTGAATAGTGGGTAATAACCAAGAACGAACGTTTACCATCTTTCATCTTGTTAATTCCTTCTGAAACGGCTCTTAGAGCATCAATATCAAGCCCAGAATCAATCTCATCTAAGATGATAACATCTGGCTCTAAAATAAGCATCTGCAAAATCTCATTACGCTTCTTCTCACCACCTGAAAAACCTTCATTTAATGAACGGCTAATCATATCTGCTTTCATTCCAAGCTCTTCTAAATGTCCTTTCATAAGACGTAAGAATTCAGCAGCATTTAGCTCCTCTTTTCCTTCATGTTTACGCTTGGCATTTAAAGCTGTTCGTAAAAAGTAAGCGTTGTTAACTCCAGGAATCTCCACAGGGTGTTGGAAACTCAAAAAGATTCCCTCTAAAGCTCTCTCTTCGGCTTCCATTTCTATGATGCTTTTACCTTTATAGTAAATGTCACCACCTAAAATGGTCATGTCATAATGCCCAACAATAGCCTTTGAGAGTGTCGATTTACCAGCTCCATTTGGTCCCATAATGGCATGTACTTTTCCAGCTTCAAGCTGTAAATTTAAGCCATTAAGTATCTTTTTGTCACCAATTTTAGCTTCTAAATTTTGTATATCTAATGTTATCATCCTACACTTCCTTCTAATGTTAATTCTAATAATGCTTTGGCTTCAACAGCGTATTCCATTGGCAGTTGGCTAAAGACCTGTTTACAGAAACCATGAACAATCATGCTCACGGCATCCTCTTCATTAATTCCACGTTGACGTAAATAAAAGAGTTGCTCATCACTAATCTTTGAGGTGGTCGCCTCATGTTCTACTTGTCCCATGGTATCTTTTGACTCCAAGTATGGGAAAGTATGAGCACCACAATTACTACCAATAAGGAGTGAATCACACTCTGAGTAGTTTCTAGCATTTGAAGCATTCGCACCAATCTTCACCAAACCTCGGTAAGTATTTTGTCCTTTCATGGCTGAAATACCTTTTGAGATAATAGTAGAAGAGGTGTTCTTCCCAAGGTGAATCATTTTCGTTCCCGTATCGGCTTGTTGTGCCAAAGTGGTTACAGCTACTGAATAAAATTCACCTACCGAATTATCGCCCTTAAGCACACATGATGGGTACTTCCACGTAATCGCAGACCCCGTCTCAACCTGTGTCCAAGAGATTTTTGAGTTGTCCCCTTGACAGAGACCTCTTTTGGTTACAAAATTATAGATTCCCCCTTTACCATCTTCATCTCCAGGGTACCAGTTTTGAATGGTCGAGTATTTAATCTCTGCATCTTTCATCGTTACTAACTCTACCACAGCAGCGTGTAGTTGGTGTTCATCTCTAGTTGGTGCTGAACACCCTTCGTTATAACTCACATACGAACCCTCTTCAGCGATAATGAGTGTACGTTCAAACTGACCCGTATTCAGAGCATTAATTCTAAAGTAAGTACTAAGCTCCATAGGACAACGTACCCCTTTTGGAATGAAAACAAAGGTTCCATCGGTAAAGACAGCCGAGTTAAGGGTTGCAAAGTAGTTGTCGTTCATAGGAACCACAGAGAACATATACTTTTTCACCAACTCTGGGTAGTCACGAATGGCATCTGAAATGGAACAGAAAATCACCCCATGTTTACTCAACTCCTCACTGTAAGTTGTAGTAACTGAAACGGAATCCACAACGGCATCAACAGCAATTCCTTGCAGTTGTTTCTGCTCTTCAAGAGGAATTCCTAGCTTTTTATAAGCTTCAATAATCTTCGGGTCAACCTCATCTAAACTCTCAGGAGCTTGTTTTGGTGCTGCAAAGTAAGAGATAGACTGGTAATCAATAGGCGTGTAGTCCAACTTACCCCAATGAGGCTCTTCCATCGTTTTCCACTTAGCAAAAGCTTTCAGGCGAAGCTCCAGCATCCACTCTGGTTCATTTTTCTTTTTAGAAATAAAGGCAATGGTCTTTTCATCTAATCCAGGTGGTGCCACATCGGTCTCGATATCAATCTCAAAACCAAGTGCATACTCACCCGAGACAGCTTTGTCTAACTCGTTGCTTTCCATTTTTTAATCCTTTACGATTTGTCTTGCTTACTTTATAGCACAAAATTGGGTGTGGGTCAAGGGGGATTGGGTGATAATGTGGTATTTAGCCTTAATTAGGAGTAATTTAGTCTGATTTAGAACTCATTCAGTAATAATTCATTAATTTTGGATTATTTAACGGTTTATCTAAAACTATTATTATATAAAGTAAGAAAGAGGTAATCTTTAAATAGTACTTTGGGAAATGTGTTATTCAACATAAATTGAACCTATGTTTATTAATATTTAGCACAACTCATTCGTATCTTTTGAATTTGACATTTCAATTCATCTCTTTCTTCCATAAATTAAAAAATGATTTCAACATTTAAATAAGGACAAAGAGAATGGAACAATTTAAAACTTACTTTTTAATGACAGGATTAACTTTGCTTTTCATTTGGTTTGGTGGATTAATCGCTGGGCAGATGGGTATGATTATCGCTTTTATTATTGCTGTGGGGATGAACTTTTATGCCTATTACTACAGTCATGAGCAGGTTTTAAAACACTATCATGCCATACCTGTTGACCAATATTCAGCATCAGGACTTCATAAGATTGTGAGTAGATTGGCTAATAAAGCCAATTTACCAATGCCTCAGCTTTATATTATTCCTGATGCTGTGCCAAATGCTTTTGCAACAGGACGAGACTACAAACATGCTGTTGTTGCTGTAACTGAAGGTTTACTAGAACTCTTAACCGAAGAGGAGGTAGAGGCTGTTATTGCCCATGAGTTGAGTCATATTAAACACTATGATATGCTTATTGGTACGATGGTGGCTACGATATCGGGAGCCATTGCGATGTTGGCAAACTTTGGAATGTTTTTTGGTGGAAACAGTGAAAACAGACCCAATCCTATTGTGATGATAGTATTAATGCTTATTATGCCTATGGCTGCAATGATAATACAAATGACAGTAAGCAGAAGTCGTGAGTATATGGCAGATGAGGGTGCAGCAAAAATGACAGGACACCCAGAATGGCTAGAGAGTGCATTAATGAAACTGGATAATTATGCACGAGGTATGACCATGCAAGATGCCGAACCTCAAACAGCTCATATGTTTATTATTAACCCTTTTACAGGAAAAGATTTTTCTATGAAACAGCTTTTTAGTACCCATCCGAGTACTGAACAAAGAGTTAAGAGGTTAAAAGCTTTGAGAATAGAAGGGATATTTAGATAAATATTAATGATGGGTGTATATTAATTCCTTATAATATAAGCATTAATTTAAACAAGGTAAAAATTATGAAAAAATGGCGTTTAGATTTTAGAGTGTGGCACTGGATACATGCTACAGTAATTTTAGGTTTGTTAGGAACAGTGTTTCTTCGTAAAACTTTTTTAAGTTGGCGAACCAACAGTGAAATTCTTAGTCAAAAATTAGCAGAAATGAATATGGAAGTAAGCATTGAACAAGCCAAAGTTTTGGCTAAGGCTATCCGACATCCCATGTGGGAATGGCATATCATTTTAGGATATGCATTGGTTGTGTTGTTAATTTGGAGAATATCACTCTTTTTTACAGATAGTGGAAAAGAGAATTATCAAAATTTTAAAGAAAAAAGTCTACATAAAAAAATGGTCTCATTTGGCTATATTGGTATCTATACAACTCTTGTTTTTATGGCAATTAGTGGTTTTACCATCCATTTCTATGAAGTACTTGGATTAACCAAAGATATAGCACATGATATTAAAGAGATACATGAATTTGTTTTCAATGCTGTTCTTATTTTTGTTCCACTACATATCATTGGTGTGCTAATTGCTGAAAATAGAGATGAGAGAGGCATTATATCAGATATGATTCATGGTGGAGATAAACTAAATTCATTAAAGGAACGTTAATATTACATTATTCATCCATTGATAAATTACTCCTATAATACCAATATGAAAGATGTGGATTCAAGAATAACTTCTCCCTGAGAATCCACTTTGGAAACGGTCTGTTTCCAAAATGAGTTGAAGTCTAAACATACCCCTTAATATACTCTCTCCTTTGAAATATATTTTCAACTCATATCTTTCTTAATAAAAAATCCAAAAACACTTTAAATATGATGTATAATTCTCAATTATAAAAATCAAGGAAAACGAAATGCAAAAAATAGCTTTTGTTTATGGAAAGATATCCCAACCAATACTCAAAGAGGTTAAACAAAATAGCCTTGCTTCATCATTTGAGTATATAGATTATGAAACATTTATGCATACAAAAATGGCATACGATAAGGTCTTGGTCTCTGGTGATATTGATGAAATTAAAGCCGTATTTTTTCGTGCCATCTCTAATAATTTTGAAGTAGCTATTATTCCTGATGCATCACAAGTCTCACTTCAGGACTCTTTTGCACTCTCTAAAAATTTATCGAAAAATTTACAAGTTGCATTAGAGAGTGAAGCAAGAGCGATGGATGTTCTCTATGCCAATGGACAGATTGTTCTGCATACAGCACTGGTAGGGGATGCACCACCATTGAGTTATCGTATTGCTAAATATAGTAATAAAAGCTTTAAAGAGCGTTCCATACTACTCTATCAAGCCTATCTCAAAATTAAATTGATGAAACATACCAAGGTAAAACTCCAAACCAGTAAAGCACAAGCCATTGAGACTGTGGCTACAGGTGTGGTGGTGATAGAGCATGACAATAAGACATGTGCTTCTAAACTTATCAATGAAAGTGTCTCAACTAATGATGGAAAACTCGATGCACTGATTATATCACCAAACTCTATTGTTGAGTATCTGCAACTTATGGTAAAAACTATCTTTAATAGAAATAGAAAACCAACCCTTCCCAACTCCATTGGCTATATTAAAAGTGAACGACTTACTTTAGAGAGTAAAGTTCCTCTTCCTTTAACGATTGATGGTAAAGAGGAAGGAACAACACCTGTTGAGTTTATGATAAAACCCAATGCTTTAAAAATCTCATTACCTGATAGTTTTTGGAAAGAGACACTTCAAGAGATAAGTGATAAAGAGACAATTAAAACAGATAAGTTACCCCATACCAATGAAAAGATGAATTATCTACAGAAGCAACTACCTTTTTTTACTCATGCAGGAGAGGAGCAGTACCGAACACTCTTAGCAACACTTCGAGATGAGGGGAGAGCTGGTTCAAGTTTTGTGATGTTGATGCTACTTAGTACCATACTCGTAACCATGGGTCTTTACCTCAATAGTGCCTCAGTGGTGATTGGTGCGATGCTTTTAGCCCCACTAATGCACCCAATTATAGCCTTTTCTATGGGCTTACTCCAACAAGATGAAACACTGGCACTAAGGAGTCTAAAAAGCATTGGAATCGGAGTAATGATTACACTTTTGACCTCTGCCCTTATCGCATGGGTACTGCCTTTTGAACACATGACCCAAGAGATGGCAGGACGTATTAAACCTTCTATTTTAGACATGATTGTCGCCATTGTTTCAGGTGTGGCTGCTGCGTATGTTAAAAACAATACTAAGATAGCAGGAACTCTAGCAGGTGTAGCCATAGCCGTTGCTCTTGTACCTCCTATTGCCACGGCTGGAATTGGTTTGGGTTGGGGTGATTTGGTAATGCACTATCAAGCCTTTTTACTCTTTTTAACCAACCTAGTGGGTATTGTTTTTGCTGCTTCTGTGGTTTTCTTTGTACAAGGTTTTTCACCCATGAAACGGGCAAAAAAAGGACTATTTTATACCTTGGTCATCTCTGCACTTATTACCATACCCCTTTTTGACTCCTTTGTAACCATGGTGAAAGATGCAAAAATAATCAGCCGTTTAGAACATAGCACTTTTAAAATAGAGGGCAGAGAGATAACCCTACAAAATGTCTCATTGACAAGAGATTATAAAGTAGAGGTCATTCGCTGTGAACTACTACTTCATAAAACATTAAACAACCGACAAATTTCAAAATTAAAAGCTAAAATAGAAGAAAAACTTGCTAAAAAGGTCGAACTAGAAGCACTTATGCGAATGCGATTTTAAGGAATAGACCTATGTTAGAAATTATAATTTTCACACTTTTTGTATCAACACTTTTAAATTTGATTTTAAAGTATTTTCAAATCCCAACCATTATTGGCTATATTGCTACAGGAATTATTATTACTTATGGTTTTGGATTACATGATGCTGTGCATAACCATAACCTTAAAATCATAGCCGAATTTGGAGTGGTATTTCTAATGTTTACCATTGGCTTAGAGTTCTCTATCAAACACCTTATTAGAATGAAAAAAGAGGTTTTCCTTTATGGTGGATTGCAAGTATTACTCTCAGCTCTCTTCTTTGGTTTTATCGCCGATATTGTTTTTGGTATTGAAACAAAATCAGCTATTATTATTGCCTTTGCTTTAGCTCTATCCTCAACAGCGATTGTTTTAAAAACACTCAATGAGAATGGAGATATTAACAAAAAATATGGACGAAAAGTTTTAGGTGTTTTACTATTTCAAGATATCGCTGTGATTCCTATTTTACTCATGATAACTATTTTTTCCATAGAAGATAAATCGGTTTCAACACTACTTCTTGAAACAGCAATAGATGCTACTATATTATTAATAGGACTCTTATTAATAGGTAAATACCTACTTGAACCTTTTTTCTATCAAGTAAGCAAAACCAAATCTAATGAGATTTTTATAAGCTCTATTCTATTGATTGTTATCGGTTCCTCCTATCTGGCTCATCTCTTTAGTTTCTCCTACTCTTTAGGTGCTTTTATTGCAGGGATGATGATTGCTGAGACACAATACAAACATCAAGTAGAGGTAGACCTGATTCCTTTTAGAGATTTACTTTTGGGTATCTTTTTTATTACCGTGGGGATGCAACTTGATTTTGCTGTTATTGTTCAGTATATAGGTTGGATTTCATTACTTTTACCACTACTGATAGTAAGTAAAGTAGTTATTATTTTTACGCTATTAAAATTTGGAACCGATAGAAGAAGTGCTTTAAAGAGTGCCTTTGCACTCTTTCAACTAGGTGAGTTTGCACTGGTTATCTTTGAACTCTCTTTTGCACAAGGTCTATTAGACCTTGTTATAGGACAAGTATTAATAGTTATTGTGGTTCTATCTATGATTTTGACCCCTTTTATTTTGAAAAATATTACACCTTTGGTAGATAGACTACTTCCAAATGTAGAAGATAGCAGTGAGATATTTCTTCAACAAGCTCATCTCTCAAAACACACTGTTTTAATAGGTTATGGAAAGTTAGGGAAAAATATAGCAAAACTGCTAAAAAAAGAGGGCTTACTCTTTGTGGTAATTGATGGAAATATTAAAACAGTAAAAGATGCTCAACAGCTCAATGAACCTGTTATATTTGGAAATGCTGGACAGAAAAATATTTTAGAATCTGTTAACATCAAAGAAGCATCATCAATTATAATTTCGGTAGAAAATAGCCAAAAACTACATCTAATCTGTGAAACAGTCAATAATTTAACGCACAACACAAAAACAATCGTTAAAGTAGATAACTATGAGGAGGAGAGAGCGTTAGTTGATTTAAATCTTTCACATATTATTGTTGAAACTGAAAAGACAGCAATAGCGATGGTTGAGGAAATTAAGAAGTTTGACGTAATGAAAAATTAAAAAAATTTTCTATCTTTATCTTCTTAACTAAATTTACTAAATCTATATGTAACCTATATTTCAAAGTCTTATATAGCTAAGATATAATACAAAAAAAATCTAAGGTAATATAATGGCAGTTGACAACTTCGCACACAAATCAAAATCGTGGGATATGAACTCAAAAAGGGTTCAAAATGCAAAAGGCATAGCTGAACATATAATAGAAAACATAAAACTAAAACCAAACATGAGAATTATGGACTTTGGAGCAGGAACTGGACTTTTAAGTTATTTTATAGCTCCCTATGTAGAGACCATTGTAGCTGTGGATAACTCTCCTTCTATGTTAGAGGTATTTAAAGAGAAAGCAGATGAATTTCAGTGTAAAACAGAAGTGTTAAAGTTGGACTTAAGTAAAGATGAATTAGATGAAAAGTTTGATGGCATCATCTCTTCTATGACCATTCATCATCTTGAAGATAGTAAGGCTCTGTTTCAAAATTTTTACAATATGTTAGAGGAAAATGGATTCATAGCCATTGCTGACCTTGACAAAGAAGATGGCTCTTTTCATAGTGACAACACAGGTGTGTTTCATTATGGATTTGAAAGAGCAACACTTGAAGCCATAGCCAAAGAGGTAGGTTTTAAAAACATACGTTTTAAACTGGCAAGTACCATCAAAAAATCTCATGCTGATTTTACAGTCTTTTTAATGTTGGCAGAAAAATAAAACATGTTTGAAGTAGCAGAGTACATTGGCATCATCGCTTTTGCAATAAGTGGTTTTTTTATAGGAGTTCGCTCTAAATTAGACTTCTTGGGTGTACTTATCTCTGTCTTTTTAACAGCTTTTGGTGGTGGTATTATTCGTGATATCATCGTTGACAAAACACCCTATACTTTTACCCATAATATGCCTGGGATTATTGTTATATCTCTTATGACACTACTTATACTTTTTAGGTTTCATAAACGTCAAAGCATAGAAAATAGACCATTTTTTATAGTCAGTGACTCCATTGGACTGGTCTCATTTTCTATTACGGGAGCCATGATAGCCATAGAGAGTGGACTTAACTTAACGGGGGTATTGGTTCTTTCTTTTGTTACAGCAGTCGGAGGAGGAATCACTAGAGATGTAATTATAAACGAAGTTCCTTTTGTCTTTAAAACAGGCTTTTATGGAACAGTCTCTCTCTTGGTTGGTCTACTGCTCTATATATTACATACTTTTAACTATACCAATATATACACCACCTCTATGGTCTTTATACTGGGTATTGCTATTCGTATTTTAGCTTACTATAGAAAGTGGTCTATACCTATGCTCTAATTATTTAGGTTTCAGCACAATACTAAATGAGCCTCTACTTCTTCCAGAACCTGTAGTCACAGAAAAAGGCATAACACTATTTTTTCTAAACACCTCACCCTCATAGAGCCAAGGAGCAGTGAAAGGCTCTTCAAAATTTTCTATACCCATAAAGAGAAGTTTTGAAATGTAGGGACTCTCTTTTACTTTTTTATGTATCTCTTTTTTAGCGTATCGTTTTATCTTTTTGAGACACTTTTGACAGTTGGGATTGACCACAGAACCTACTTTTTTATTCATAATGTTAGAGTAGTAATTAAAAAACTCTTCTTCAGTAATATCCCAGCCCTCTAACACACTTTTGTTACGAAGTAAATGCTTTTTCTTTTTATAGTAAACAGAAGCACCAGCTGCTAAGATGTTTGAGCCAAAGAGTTTTTCAAAACTAGAAGGACTCATTTTAACTATTTGATAACTATGTGAATCTACTTGTTTTATAGATATACCACTCTCTTCAACAGCTGTGAGATTAAACTTTTTCATATCATCTTCATTTAAAAAGAAATCCTTTTCATCTAAGTACGCTTTAGGCACAAAACCTTTAGCTATAAAAGCATCTGCTTTTGCCCAGACCTTTTTGTGTTGGAGCTTTCCAAACTTCGTATACTTTACTCTAATGGCATGATGAACTCTTAGGTCGAGTCCCAAAGTAGTCCAGTACTCCAACCTCTCTTTTTTATTAAGCTCTTTTACAAAATCAATCTCTTGGAGTTTTCCCAAATTAATTTTGGCTATTTTTTTAATATCTTTTTTTAACCCACCCCACTTAAGCTGAATAACTCCTCGTTTTTTCTCTGCTTTTCTTTTCCCTTTTAGGTTTCGGTTCCATGCTTGAAAAGAGAGTTTTCCTATATGTAGGGTTGCTTTAGAGTCATGAGTAGCTAACCATGTTAAAACATCTTCACTTTTACAAACTATCCCTTTTTTAGGAGTACCATAGTAGATAAACTCTGCTGAACTATGAGAGTGAACACCATTAACAAGAAAGCGTCGAAGAAGAGGTTTTTTTATGCCATCAAAAAAGTTTTGTATCTCTTTTATGGCTTTTGGATTTCTCTTTTTAAACTTTTTAGAGGAGATTCTATTTTCTATATTACCTGTTCCATCTATGGTTCCATCAGCCCAGATAAAACGTTGTAGATTTTTAGCAGTTTTTTGAGCTAACTTGTACTCTTTAGTTAAATAGTCTATAAACTCATCTATAGGCTCTTGATGAATACTGTTCCCACTACCTTTTTTTACAGAATAGGTATGTGACTCTTCTCCTATACTAATAAGTAAATCACTCTTATTGGTTCCTGCCTCTTGTTTACATAAGATGATTCCACTATAGTTTTTAAAACTTTGAGCTATAAGTTTTTGAAGATTAGAGTTAATTTGGATATATTTTTTCTCATGTAGTGCATTTAGAAGATCTTTTTCATTTTTAAATCCACTATTTTTCATACCTATTACAACCCTATACTTTAAATTTTTAACACTTTTTAACTGCTTATATTTTTTTATATAATATTCATAACACTCTATAATATTAATTATAAAATAAGATTTAAATTTTAAGAAATATTTAATAAATTGACTATTTATTAAAGAAAATGACTATTTTTAGGCTATAATACTTACATGAGAGTCAATTATTTTTTCCCTTTTTTTAAGAGACTCTCATAGATAACTTTTGATTTAATATATATATTGTCCCTATTTCCTCATAGAAGGAAGCAATTAAAAGTTATCACACTCCTTATATACAGCTCTTGAGAGATATAAAACTATCATAACTACAAAACTTAAAAATTATTATTAGTTATAATCTACACGATTTGCTACATGTAACCTACGAATAGCTTTTATTAAAAGTTCCCTTTTATTTTTACTTTCTATTTTATTGACTGCCATTTCAGCCTCGTATAGAGTAAAAGAGTGTTGTTTCAAATAAAGTACACCATCTACCAAACAACGAGCAAGTTTTATAGCATATTTATTAGGATTACATTTTACTAAAGCTCTATGCATTTTCAAAGCATGTTGGTGAAAGTTATCTGACTCTTTCATCTTATTGAGCTGTAGGTAGATAATAGAAAGATTAGAAAAAATATTGGCAATGTGTAAGCCATAGTCGGTAGGTTTTGTTTTTGCAAGGGAGATATAAAGAGACAAAGCCTCTTTATAGTATTGAATCGCTTTGGTATATCGCATTATTTCAGCGTAACCATTTGCTAAATCATTTAGGATAATTGCTCTATCATGAGTATACATGTGAATCTCCTTTATAACACTATTATATTATTATAATACAGATTTCTTAAAGCCTAAATTCAACTAGAAGAGAAACTTCTCTTTAAACAAACCTTTAATAGTGTTATTTAATCCATTTGAGTTAAACATAATAAGCTCTCTATAATACCTCTGCATCTTCTCTTCTATTAAGATAGATTTCCCACCATAAAGTACCATACCTGTAGTAATGATGCTTTGAAGTAGAGTAAAGAGTTCTATACGTAACTTATCCATAACTTCACCATCATTAGTAGCTAAAAATCTATCTTTTATACTCTCTAACCTTGCATGTGCAACCTTTTTCACCTCATCATCAGTTAAAGCTTCAACGGCACCACAACCTACACCATAAAGTGCAAAATGAACTGTTTTTGAGACAGACTTCTTTTGTGTATAGTTTCTCATAAGTTGAGAAGAGACAACATCTTCATCTTTTACAAAAAAGTCATTAAGCTCAATATTTACTGTTGCCATACTATTTCCTACAAAACTTGTAGCTACCTCACCTATGACAAAGTTTTCAGAATTACTAAACTCTGCCATCGATTCATACTCCCTGCCATCATAGTGAAAGCCTATAAGTAAGGTATCAAAGATACCATAACCACTTGCCCAAGTAAGCCTACCCTTTAGTCTGTAGCCACCTTCACACTTAGTAGCTGACACGACTGTCACAGGAGCTCTTAGATGGTTAATGGCTATCCCACACTGTTTTGCAAAATATAGCTCTCTTTTTGGAAAGTTATTAGCTGACATAATGGCATTGGCTGCAAGTATCTGTATGGCTAAAAATGCCAAGCTTCCAGAGTGTTTGGTTAAAGTAGAGAAGAGTATAAACTTGTAGTCGTTATGCTCTTTACTATCTACTTTATAGAGTGTGAAAATATCTTTTTTATAGAGTATATCAAAAGCTTTTTTTAGTAGTTTTGTATCGTCATCAAGTTTATATAGAGGTAGTTTTTTTATCTCTTTTATGCCATCGTCTAAGTTTTGTTTGAAGGTTATCTGATTCATCTCTTCCCTAAATATTCTGAATTTAATTATTATAACATATATGCTCTGCTATTTTTAAACCAACAATTCAAAAACAACTTCATTATAGGTTTGACCATTAATTTGTAAAACCAACTTATGTTCTCCAGCATAAAGTTTTCGAGTTGTCATATTGGCTTTAAAAGGATGTTTTTTGCTTATGGTTTTCATCTCAGCACTTTTAAGATTTAACTTTTTAATCTTATGCACTTTAGGATTTAATTTCCCTGCTTTAGTCTGAAAATACAAAACATAGTCAACCATTAACAACTCATCTTTTTTTGCTTCTATCTCAAAAGAGAACTCTAAACTCTCTCCTACTTTAACCTTTAAACACTCTATTTTAAAATTTTTAACCTCTATAGCAGGATTTGGGTTATAACCTAGCAACGCTAAAGCCTCTACATTTCCATCTTTAACCAAAGTTCTTAGCGAATGAGAAAGAATAAACTGCATCTCTTTTTCATCTTGTTCTTCTGCTTTTTTCCACTCTTTTAGTCTCACTATAACCAAAGAAGCATCCAGCTTTGATATGTCGTTAAGATGGTTCGCTACAGAACGTGTTACAAAACGCGTTTTGTCTTTATATAAAGTATCTAGTAGACTCATAGGCTTAGTATATGGAGTTGTAAGCTTTTTTCCCCAAGGTAATTTCGGTCTACAACCCTCAGATGCCAAACGCCGTTCATGGTAGTTTTCTGACAGAGAACAAGCCTTTAGCATCTCAAAACTCTCTATAGGAAACTGGTTAATAAAATCACGTATAGCATACTCTACAGTAAATCGTTTTGTCATCTCACGTAAAGCTTTAAGTGAAAACTCCAAATACTTTTCATTACACCCAAAGGTTACTACAAAATCACTATAAGAAGCATAAATAAACTCTCCAAAATCATCATCTGTTCTCTTTGGGTCAAGTTCACAAGGAAGTGCCTGTAGCAAAATATTTGTGGCTTCCATATAGTTACTGGGTAGATACTTTTTAAACATAGAACTAATATGTGAGATTCTCTCTTTTAGTTCAAGTTCATCAAACTTTTCTGTCACCTCTTTTTCAAAGCTATCTTGTTCAAATAAGGCATAAACTGCTTTGATTTCAGAAGCTATTTTCTGAACTTTTTTAAGATTAAACAGTTCATCTTTAAGGGAAAATTTTTCAGACATCAATAACCTTTTCTGATAGTATAAAGTATATTTTAGACAAACAAGTATAATTTAACCTAAATAAATAGAAGAGTTAGCTATACTTTCACCGATTTTATCGCTTCTATTATAAAATATAGAAAATCTGATAAGGAAGGGGGTGCTTGAGATGCCAGGAATTAAACTATCACAAAGAGACACATTTGATGACTCTTACAGAAAATTTAAAAGACAATGTGACAGAAACCTAATCGTTACTGAAGCAAGAGCTAGACAGCACTACGAAACAGCAACAGAAGCTCGTAAAAAAGAAAAAATTGCAACTCGTAAAAAGATTCTTAAGAAACTTTATATGCTTAGAAGATATGAGGCTAGACTGTAATAGGTCTCCCCTTTTAACTTTGCCAAGTACGTCTTTGTACTTGGTTTTAAACTTATTCCCTAATTCAACTCACCATTTTAAACACTTACTGTTAAATATTTGATACAATTATCTTAATTATCAAGCACTCTCTTATGCAAAAGGTTTATTATGCACTTTTTTATAAAATTATCTATATTATTTTTTATTCCCCTAACTATAAATGCTGAAGTCACGCAAGAGAAAAAGCCTATAGATTTGTCTATGGTTAT
The DNA here is from genome assembly GCA_027056485.1 of Campylobacteraceae bacterium. Taxonomy (GTDB): domain Bacteria; phylum Campylobacterota; class Campylobacteria; order Campylobacterales; family Sulfurovaceae; genus UBA1140. The sequence goes on from JALUKQ010000122.1 coordinate 35,146, forward strand.
TTCTGGTGGTGTAAGTCTTGGAGCATATGAAGCTGGTTATAACTGGGCAATGGTTAAGATGCTAAGTGACATTCGTGACCATAGCCAACTAACAGAACCAAAACTACGCTCTGTCACAGGTGCCTCTGCAGGGTCAATAAACGCCCTACTCACAGCCATCTACTGGTGTCAAAAACCAGAAGTAAATGATACCAATAGCATAGACAATAACCTCTTTTATAACACTTGGGTTGACTTGGGACTTAGTGATCTTATTATTACTGACCCAAAAAGCGATAATAAAAGTACACTCTTCAAAAGAGATAAACTCAAAATAAAAGCAGAAGCCATCTTAGAAAAACTTAAAAAGCCTATCTATAGAGAAGGGTGTGAAATTCCACTTGGTTTTTCAGTCACCAAAGCCAAACCCCTTACCAAAGAGTTTCAAAGCTCTGGTATAAAAATTAAAAATCAACACTTCTCTATACCTTTTACTCTTAAAGAAGAGAATAACCAACTAACTCTCTCAAACAGAAGCATGCCTAAAAGTACAGACTACTATATCTCCATTCCAGATATAGAGAAAGATAACAGTAAGGTTATAGATGTACTCTTTGCCTCTTCTGCTTTTCCTGGAGCATTTAAACAGATAAAACTTGACTATATTTATGAAGGTAAAAGAAAGTCAAGCTACTTTATAGATGGTGGAGCTTATGACAACCTCCCCTTACAACTGGCAACCGAACTTGACCCAAGAGCCAAAGAGTTTATATTTATAGACCCTAGTAACATGAGAAAAGAGAAAGAGCAAAATATCACTAAACAAGAGGAGAAAGAGCCTGTTGGTTTTTTAACCTCAAATGCAGTTCCCCTACTAGATAGCCTTGATATTTTTCAATCTATGCGACTCTATAATGCCATTACGCAGTACTTTCAAGATGGCTCAGGGAAAAAACTTATTTTATCTTCTCGTTACCACCCTATTACGGGTAAATTTTTAGGACATTTTGGAGCCTTTTTAGATAAAGATTTTCGTATCTATGACTACTATGTTGGTGTTTATGATGCAGTATATCATCTCTCTAAAGCTATGCAACAACGAGGATATGCTACAAATATAGACTTAAAAGAGTTAATGTTAAAGCAAAAAAAAGCTTTAGGGATAGACCAAAACCCTAAGGCACTCTTGGCTTTTAACCTCTTTTTCGATACAGAGTTCTACCCAAACAGACCTGTAATTATAAGAGACATCTTCTCAAATATATATTTTGCATTTAACAAAAGAGTTAATGATACAGAGCGTTATAACCTTACAGAGTTTAAGACTTTTTTACGAAAACTAAACCCAATATACCGAACAGATAAAGAGTCGTTTATTCCTATAGATGACCGAAGTATTCAAACTTGGTATAAACGCCCTCTACAGCTTCTTATTAACCGTATTAGTGTGCTTGAAAACAACTATGCGAGTATAGAAGGAAATACTAAATTACTTGCAAATGCTACAAATATCGTCGCATGGGTTGGAAATAACTTTGTAAAAAAACAAAATGGTTTTGACTTTATGCCCATGAGCATACCGACAACTGTAACGAACCCTGTTTTAGCCAATACTCTAAGACTCTTACCCAATGAGATAAATACCGATGTTAAAAATGGAGGTATAGGAATTGCTTATAATATCTACTCTTACCAAGAAGAGAATAATAACAATGGATATGAGAGTAAAATCTCTTTTCAACAAAGCGACGACATAAATAATTTCTTACGTTTAGACCTCAATATGTTTCAAGAGAAAAAAGATTTTGTAAAATTCGGTCTCGGTGGAAGTCTATTTGGAAAATTTGATAAAACTTTTTATGATAAAGATAGTCTATATGGAGCAAATGCCTATATAGACATTTTAGATATATTACGATTTACATATGTACGTAGATTTGGAAAAACAGAAGAGAGAAACTTTATTTATTTTGGAATAGAAAATCTTCCTTCTCTTATTTATTGGTTGCAGAGGTAATTTAGAATTATCTGATAAAATATCAACAATATTTTATATCAAGGATTTCACCTATGACATTTACTTCTCCACTACAACAAGATGCTATTAAAATTATGCTTTTAGGCTCGGGAGAGCTTGGAAAAGAGGTTGCTATTGAAGCTCAACGACTAGGAGTTGAGGTCGTGGCTGTAGATAAGTATGAAAATGCTCCTGCTCATTTAGTAGCCAATCGTTCATATGCTATTGATATGCAAGATGAAGCAGCCGTTTTAGAGCTAATAGAAAAAGAGAAACCAACTTATATTTTACCAGAGGTAGAAGCTATATCTATCTCTGCTCTTTTTGAAGCAGAAAATAGAGGTTTTCATGTTATCCCTAATGCAGAAGCAGTTAATCAAACTATGAACCGTAAAAATATTAGACTCTTTGCAGCCCAAGAGCTCGGTATTAAAACTTCTGGGTATAAGTTTGTAAAAACATTAGACGAGCTAAAAAATGCTGGTGAAGAGATAGGCTTCCCCTGTGTAATTAAACCCGTTATGAGTTCTTCAGGTCATGGTCAAAGTATTGCAAAAACAGCTGATGACATCGAAAACTCTTGGGAGATTGCTAAAGAGGCTCGTGGAGATGCTTCTGAGCTTATAGTAGAAGAATTTGTACCGTTTGATTATGAGATTACCCTACTTACTGTAAGAAATGAGACTGGAACGGTCTTTTGTGACCCAATTGGTCATGTACAAAAAGATGGTGACTTTATTTTATCTTGGCAACCAATGAATATGAGCGAAGCTGCTCTTCAAAAAGCAAAAAACATAGCTAAAGCCGTAACTGATGGTCTTGGTGGTCGTGGAATTTTTGGTGTAGAGTTCTTTGTAAAAGGTGAAGAGGTTTACTTTTCTGAACTTAGCCCAAGACCTCATGACACAGGTATGGTAACACTCATCACACAAAGCCAAAGTCAGTTTGCCCTACATATAAGAGCTGTTTTAGGACTTCCTCTTGACTATACAACTTATGGTTCAGGTGCTTGTGGAGCATACAAAGCTACAAACGAAAGTAAAAACCCAGTGCTAGAGATTCCAGACTCTGCATTTACTGATAAATCATTTGTGAGGGTATTTGGAAAACCTGAAACTCATGTAGGTCGTCGTATGGCAGTGAGTTTAGTTTTAGATGATGATGTAGAAGTAGCAAAAAGTAAAGCTTTAGATATTGCCTCTAATATTACAGATAGTTAAAACTAAATATTTAAATTAAATAGTTATACTTATTGTAAACGATTACAAAGGATTACAATGAGTACAACCAACAAATTATTACCTCTTAGTCTAGTAGCTTCTCTTCTTCTTTTTACAGCTTGTGGAGGAGGAAGCACTCCCTCTCAACAAATAGATGATAAAGATACTGTCGCTGTTCCTCAAAAAATATCTATTGATATTCCTGATGCACTAAAACTTAACCGAGATACCAATACTATCAATAAACTATCATCTATCGCAATAGCTTCTCCAGCTATAACAAGTTATGGATACAGTCAACTTCAACAAACAATTACTGAAGCAGAAGATAGTATCTCGGATGTGAAAAAAAATCTAGAATACCTTAACCTTATGATGCCAGACATTGTTAGTGCTTGTACAGATACCCCTACTGATGAGACTTGTAACATAGAAAAAGGTATCGTTAAGCTAACAGTAGAGGGACAAAATCTTTCTATGGGAGAAATACAATATACTCAACAAGCTGATAATAAAAAATATCAACATATTGTAGTTCTTGATTTAAAACCTACACTTGAGAGTATGGGTATAACTATTTCCAAAGATTTAGAGACAATTAAATGGTCTGTAGATGAAAAACATATTGAGACTTTTTCTGATGTTCAATTTAACAATGAAGCCTACAGTATGCAGTTACGTTATGATAAAGCTGAAAACAATTCATCAAAAATGATTATAACGGATAGTTTTTCAGATACAAATACACAAGGAAACTTTACATTAAAATTAGATGATAAAAACGATGCTAATCATACATTTAATGTAGAGACAACGGGTACATTCCAAATAGGTGAAGCAAGTGATACCTTTAACTCTCAAGGAGCTGTTAGTGATAATGGTGGATACTTAGTTTCAAAAGGAAGCTACTTTACTACCAGTTATGCAGAGAAAGAGACCTTTGATGCTACAGGAAAACTACTACAGTCAACCTATTGTAATAATAATGAGGAATGTCAAATCTCTGATTTAACAACTTGGATAAAATATGATGAAGCTCATGGTGGAGAAGTTATAGAATTTGATGATACAAGCTTTGATGATAGTTTTCCAGAAGATATAGACGTTGATTTTCAAGAGCCTTTAGAGTTAACCTTTGCTCAAGGTGAAAATTTTCCAGAATATACCTACTGTGAAATTCTCCCTTCTGACTATAGTGGTTCACTTAATGAAGATGATATATATAACCATAGCATTGGCTCTTTTGCACGATTTGATGATGAGTTATTTGGTGTTCTTTTTGATATCAATGAAAAAAATAATATCAATAGTCTACCTGTACTATGTAACAGTTCTGAGAATTCTGAGTTTTCTCAACTAGCAGATGATAAACGACCTATCTTAGGAGTAAGAGAGTAATTTCAAACCTTAAAAATATTATTTAATAAATAATAATATTTTCAAACAAGAACTCCTTGATATAATAGAAACTTTATATTAAGGAGTCAAAAATGAAACAATTAAAATTATTTATATATCTTTTACTATTTTATCTTATTCCATTGCATGCTCAAGATTATACAGAAAATAATGAAACCAAAGTATTTATGGATATGATGGATGAAAAGTTTAACTATAAAAAAGAGTACTTATATAAGCTCTTTAAACAAGTACGAAAAAACCCACAAGTTCCTCATAAAACAACAAAAAAAATAGTAAAACCTCTCTCTGAAGAGTACAGGCCTCAAGGAAGTTGGGATATTTTTTCTCGTGTTCATCTTGAAAACAATCAAACCCAATTAGGTGTAAAGTTTATGGCTGAACATAACAAAACACTTGAAAAAGCTTATAAAAAGTATGGTGTACCTGCTGAATATATTACAGCCATTATCGGCATAGAGAGTCACTATGGTAAAAACCGTGGTATCTACTATGTGTTTGATAGTTTAACTCATCTCGCTTTTAAAAAAGATGGTAAACGTAAAAAATTCTATAAATATGAACTTCAAGAGTTTTTACGCATGTGTTATCGTGAACAAGTCGAACCAAGAGCTATAAAGGGTTCAAAGTATGGAGCCATTGGTCTAGCACAATTTATGCCAAGTAACTACAAACCATTAGCTGTTGACTTTAACAATGATGGGAAAATACGTATTAGCCAACCTGAAGATGCTATAGGTTCAGTTGCCAACTACTTTAAAGAGAATGGCTGGAAAAAAGATGAACCTGTAGGAGTACGTGTCTCCTATGAAGGTAATAGATTTTATGGACTAAAAACAGGCTACAAACATAGATATGAACGTAAATACCTACCAAATATATACCCGAAAGAGAGTTTCTCTTACAACAAAAAAGTGATGCTTATAAAACTTGAAAAAGAGAAATATGATGAACTTTGGTATGGTACCCATAATTTTTATGTCATTACACGCTATAACCATAGTGACTACTATGCCATGGCTGTACATCAACTCGCAAAAAAAATAAAAACCAATTATAGTAAACTTTATAAAAGTAAAATAAAAAATCCTCTTTATGCATCAAGCAAATAATAAGTAGGAAATGATATAATATATTAATTAAAACTTAAAAAAGATATTTATATGATATATTTTATTATTCTATTAGAATCTGTCTTGATTATGTTTTGGATTGATATAGAGTATGATACATCAGAAACTTATAATACAACTATGATAATAAATCCTCAAAGTTATTCTACAAGTAAATATAACGCATTAGATATAGTGGGTAATGATATTTTAATTTTTGATAAAATTCCAGATGAAGAGAAGTTATCAATTTGGCTAAACTCTCCTTTAAATAAAGAGATGCTCACATACTCACCAAACATACAAATTATGGAAGATTTTTTTAATGATAGAGTTGAAGATAACGGAAAATTTAAAAATAGCTTTATAAACTATATGAGAGAGACTCACGATGAGTATGTAGGTACTCTTATTACAAAAGAGGCATTTGATGAAAAGATATCAAACCCCACCTCTTTTTTAGTATCAAACTACTAATCAACATAGTAAAATCTGAATAACACTCCAATAACACTTCTATAGTAAACTGTCACTATTAAAACGATTTTAATAATTAAACATAGCAAGGAGTTACATATGTCAGAAAATTTAGAAATTGAATTAGAACTACGTCAAAACTACGTTGATAGTGATGTTACAGAGAGTATTGTCCGTTACGTAAATGCTCATGGATTTGATGCTGAAGATGTTAATGAGATACTTTTAGAACTAGGTTACGATGAGATATTTGAAGATAATAATATTAATTATTTAGGAAATCATAACTCATATGCATAAACAATAAAAGTGATTTATAAACTATTTATTACTCCCTAATACTGTTTTCAATTTTGTAAAAAATTGAAAACACCCCTATCCTATTTAAAAACCTTAAAAAAAATATTCATCTCTTATAATTATACTGTCTCAACTTATTTCACTTAAATTTTTATCTATATCTACTATATCCATAACTATATACAATTTGAGATAAATATTTTTATATAAGTTGAAAATTTTACACATTATCAAACATTTTTTAACTATAATAGTGATGTAAAAATATATTTATATTTTTTATAATAATATTAAAGGATATAGTTATGCAAAAAAAAATTATTTTATTTATAGGGTTATTACTCTTACCAATTTTATCAATTGCCAACGAATCAGAATCTAAAATAGAAGCCAAAACCGAGATTGCGAGTGAACTAGAATCTATGAAAATTAAAGATTTAATTGAAAAAGCAAAAGTTGTATCATCGCAGGAGAGAATAAAAATTGAAAACTTAATTAAAAAAAGAATTGCTAAAGCACACAGAGAGAATTATATTAGAAAAAGAGGTTAATTGTCTATTAAGACAACAGATATAGTTATTTTAAATATTTTTATATTTTTTATTATGATATAATATATATAAATAGGGAGTTTCATGAAAGTATTATTATTAGAAGATGACAAAGTTTTATCACAAACACTCTATGAAATATTGACACAACATGGTTTTGAAGTAACAGCTGTAGAACATGGAGAAGAGGCTATTGAGCTGACTTTTAACAATAGCTACGATATCTATCTATTTGATATTAACTTGCCAGATATAAATGGTATAGATATATTAAAAAGTCTTAAAGATGCTAACGATCAAACTCCTGCTATATTTATCTCTGCAAATGAAGATATTCAAACTATTTCAAGAGGTTTTGAAGTAGGAGCAGAAGATTATATAAAAAAACCGTTTATGCCTGAAGAGTTATTAGTCAGACTTAATGCAAAACTATCTAAAAAGATGGTAATTATATATAAAAACATCTGTTACAATACACTCTCAGGAGACATACTTGTTAATGATAAAAAGATATACCTTAGCTATGCAAAGTTTAGACTTATAGATATTTTATTTAAAAATATTGGTAAGGTTGTATCAAAAGATGATTTGCTTGATGCTACAGAGTATCACAGTGATAATGCATTAAGAGTTGCGATTACAAAACTAAAAGCTCTACTCAATATTGAAATAAAAAATATTAGAGGAGTAGGATACACCATTGAATAGCGTTGAGATAAAATCATTTTTTAGAAACTTTATACTATTTTTTATTACATTAGAACTCTTAACTGGAATTATATTTTATAAAGAGTATCAAAATGAGGTTAAAAACCTAGAACAAACCATTGCCTACAATATGAATATCTGTAACTTCAACACAGATGATTCTCAATATGCTTGTTCAGACTATACTATTGATTTTTTTAGTGAAAAAAAAGATACTTATACAATGAGTTTTCTAAATAAACAAAATGAGAAGCCAAATAGCATATATAAAAAAGGTAACTTGTTCTATCAATACTTTCCTATTCCAAACATACCAGACTTATATTTAAGAATAACCTACCAGCCATCTCTCTATAAAACAAAAACTACACTGTTTATGAAAAATAGAGTAGTAGAGTTTCTCTTCTCATCACTTGGTGTACTACTTTTAACCCTACTCTTTTCATTTTACTCTCTAGCTCCACTACGCCATGCTTTTAAATTGACCCAAGAGTTTATTAAAGATATTCTACATGACTTTAATACTCCTATTAGCTCACTACTACTCAATGTAAAAACTTTACCAAAAACAAAAGAGTGCTATGATAAAGTCAATAGGATTGAACAATCACTAAATACTATATTATCTCTACAAGAAAATTTAAAAAGTTATCTCAAACAACACCCCAAACAAAAAGATAAATTTGAACTATTAAAGTTAATAGAAGAGAGAGTTCAACCATTAAAAAATCTTTATCCTACCATTACATTTACGATTATAGGTCAACCACTTTGGATTAACAGTAATCAAGTATCTGTAAATAGAATTTTAGATAATCTTCTAATTAATGCTGCTAAATACAATAGAGAAAATGGAGAAATCAAGATTCAAATAAAAGGAAATCATCTTGTTATATCAGATACAGGAAAAGGTATTAAACATGCAAAAAAAATATTTGATAGATTTTATAAAGAGCATGAAAGAGGATTAGGAATTGGATTGCATATTGTAAAAAAGCTATGTGATGAGTTAAATATAAAAATAGAAGTATCTAGTAAAATAGGAAAAGGAACAACATTTGTTCTTACTTTTCCCTAAACTCTACTCTATATCATTTCTCTAAAATCAGAGAAGATATATGCTGACTCATGAGGACCAGGACTAGCTTCTGGGTGATGCTGTACTGACATAATTGGAGAATCATTGTACTTTAAGCCTTCAATAGTATTATCAAATAGGTTAGCATGAGTTACTGTTGCTACCTCTACAATGTTATCTGGAACATTATAGTTGTGGTTTTGGGCTGTAATCTCTACTGTTTTTCCTTGCTTATTCATTACAGGATGATTTCCACCATGATGACCAAATTTTAGTTTATATGTATCATATCCATGAGCGATAGATAGAAGTTGATGTCCAAGACAGATTCCAAACATTGGAACTTTTGCTGCAATTAACTCTTTTATCTTCTCTTGCTCATCTTTTAAAATAAGTGGGTCACCTGGTCCATTAGATAAAAAGACACCATCTATCTCTTTGGCTTGAAACTTCTCAATAATAACAGATGCTTCCATCGAATTAGGAACAACTTCTACTTCCATTCCTGCATGAGTTAACTCATTTAAGATATTTCTTTTTATACCAAAGTCTAATGCAATAATCTTTTTAGATGTATTTGGTTTTTCATATTCAAATTTGGTTTCTGAGTAACGAGCTTGCTTATGAATATATGCCTCTTTAGTACTCACCTGCTCTATATAATTTATCTCTTCTATTCTAGGAGCTATATCTAAAATATTTTTAAGTTCATCTTTATCATGAACCTCTGTAGAAGCAACCATTTCCATAGAACCCTCTGCTCGTAACATTTTAGTGATGAAACGTGTATCTATATCTGTAATACCTAAAATATTATTTTTCTTTAATAGTGCATCAAGTGTCTCTTCACATCTAAAGTTAGAAGGTCTATCTTGGTAAGAACGAACGATGATACCTTTACAGTATGCTTCTTTACTCTCCATATCTTCACTATTACACCCTACATTTCCTATCTCTGGTGTGGTAAAAGTAACGAACTGACCTGCATAAGAAGGGTCTGTAACTATCTCTTGATAACCTGTCATTGAGGTGTTAAAAACAACCTCACCTACAGATGTTCCCTCTGCTCCAAAACTCTTAGCTTCCAAAAACATACCATTTTCAAAATACAATGAAACTTTTTTCATTATAGCATTCCTCTTTTCTTCAACTCTTCTTCATAAAGACGTTCATATATTAACTCATACTCAACAGAACCAGGAACATACTCTTTTTCCATCTTCTGAATTTTTTCATACACAGTATCGTCTATTTTATCATAAGCATCAGAAAAAGCTTTAAAAGCTTTAAATATCACATTACGTACTTGGTTCTCATTTACTTCATACTCTAATAAATAATTTTCATAAAGCTCATCTAAAATCGTATGAGAAACATCATTATAACGGTCATCATAGTTCATAATTACACCAAAATCAGGAGCCAAACGCTTTTTAATCATAAAGAAAAGTTCACGCTCTTTTACCTGCTGAATCTCTATCTCATCATAGTTTGCATCAAGCATCTCTTCAACTTTAGCATCAAGCTTTTTCTCTTTTTCAAGGTTTGCATCTATCACTTCTTTACAAGCTTGAACTACAGCATCTTTACCTTTTGGCATACTTACAAACGGTGCATTTGCTAAATCAATCCCTATCTTAGCAGCTACATAACCTGTCTGTTTTGCTTTTAGTCTCATATTAACTCCTTATCGAATTATGGTATCTTCTCTATCGGGACTCGTTGAGATAATTCCCATTTTTGTCCCTATCATATCTTCTAGTGCTTCAATGTAGCTTTTAGCAGTCTCTGGTAACTCATCAAACTCTCTACACCCCTCTGTTTTATCCCAACCTGGAAATGATTTATATACAGGTGTTGCATCCTCTAAGTCATAAGGAACATAGTCAATCTCTTTCCCATCAATCTCATAAGCCACACATACTTTGATTTCAGAGAAACCATCAAGAACATCCAGCTTCATAAGGGCTACTTGGTCAACTCCATTTACTCTTACAGCATGTCTCATTGCTACTGCATCAAACCAACCACATCTTCGTGGACGACCTGTGGTTGTTCCAAACTCATGACCACTTTTACGAAGTCTTTCACCCTCTTCTCCCAAATCTTCAGATGGGAACGGACCATTTCCAACACGTGTACAGTATGCTTTTGCAATTCCTGTTACTTTTCCTAAATCTTTAGGATTTAGCCCAAGACCAGCACATGCTCCTGCACTTACTGTTGTAGAAGAGGTCACATAAGGGTAGGTTCCATGGTCGATGTCTAACATGGTTCCTTGAGCACCCTCAAGCAGTACTTTTTGACCTTCATCTAAAATTTTCCAAACCAGTTGAGTAGTATCAGTAATATGTGGAGCAAGTACTTTTGCATAACCATCAAGTTCTATAATAAGTTCTTCTTTATTAGGAGTATCTATTTCCATAACGGAGAAGATGGCTCTGTTTTGCTCAAAGAAGTCAACAATTTTTGTAGCCAATTTCTCAGTATCGTGTAACTCACCCATTCTGTGACCAACACGTGCTATTTTATCACCATAAGCAGGTCCAATTCCTTTACCTGTAGTACCAATGGCTTTGTCACCCTTCATACGTTCTTTTGCTTGGTCAATAAGGGCATGATAAGGCAACAACATATGTGCTTTGTCTGAAATGAACAATCTTCCCTCTAAATTATCAAACTGAACCATCTCTTTAATAAAATCTACGGGAGAGAGAACAACCCCATTACCTACAATATTTTTAGCCTCAGGATTTAAAACACCTGAAGGAATAAGATGCAACGCATACTTTTTGTCACCTACTACAATGGTGTGCCCTGCATTGTGTCCACCTGCAAAACGACATACATAGTCGTGTGTCTGTGCCATATGGTCAACTATTTTACCTTTTCCCTCATCACCCCACTGTAAACCTACTATTAAATCTGCTTTACTACTCATCTACTCTAACCTTTATTATTTATATCTATATTTTTCATTTTTTGATTAATACACGCATCTGTATACAACGCGAAACCTGCTGCATTGACCTCTTCTATACTGTAAACTCCACCATGAACCAAAAGCTCATTTTCATGGAACATTCTAAATGTCAATGAACCATAATATCTCATCTTTGCATAATACAAAGGTGCAACAATGACAGAAGAGTAAGCTATCTTTTCTACAGCCTCTTTCATTAGAGTAAGTTCAGCTTGAATATCAGCAGGAATGCCATTTAAATCGTTTAAATCTTCTACAGTATGAAGCTTAACCAACTTAGAAATCCATGGAAAATCTAATGCTAAAATGGCTTCTACATTGGTATCATGAAAAAGTTTTAAATCTACACCATATTTCTCATTTAAAAGAAGAGGTATTCTCATATTAGATATCTGTAACAGAGCATCAATCTCTAGTTTTTCAAGCAAATTTGTTGCTGTATTTACCACCTCATCAAATGAACCATCTAAAATCTCTGCACCCACTTGATACTGTTCAACTGTTGGAAAAGAGACAGCAGGTTGAATGTAAAACCACTTTTTAGACTCAGTAGTACGCCCTATTCTTTTAGTAACAATACGCACTACATCAGCAGTAGAGTCAGCTCTAAGCGTTACAGTATCGTTATGCTCATCATGAAGATGAAGAAGTGCTGTCTCATCTTCAAAAGATGCATGTTGATGATAAGAGAAGAGTGGTGTCACAATCTCCTCAAAACCATTCTGTTCAAGTGTCTCAGCAGAAGTTGCCTCTAGTTGACGTTTTATCTTTGCACACTCTCCAAAATAGAGTTTGCTTTTACTTGGTATTTCATGTTCAAATATCATCTAATTCTCTTTAAAATAGACTTCGTTAAAAGTCTTACTTGCTGTTCCATCAAAGTCCCTACGACCCAACTCTGCCAATGCCATCTCTATAGCATTTACTACCCATACAGACTCATGCACAGCAATAAGCCCCATTTGATTGATACGGAAAATTTTTCCTTTTAAATGGTCTTGCCCACCTGCCATATTTACTTTATATTTTGTCTTAAGCAGTTTTCTAATTGCTTCTGCATCATCATCTATAACCGTAGACATCGACTTAGCTGGAGTTCTTGGATAGATAGTTAATCCAATAGACTCTAAAGCAGCTTGTGTTGCCTCGGCTCTTTTTGCTGTATTTTTATAGAGAGTATCTAAGCCCTCTTTGTCAATCTCATCAAAAATTGCATTTAGTCCAATAATCAATGTTGTTGGAGCTGTATAAGCTGTAGTGTTCTTCTGTTGTTTCTTAATCTCTGATGCCAAATTAAAGTAGTAGTCAACACCCTCACCTATGCGTTCTACGGCTGCAGAACTTAGTCCAATCATCGCTAAACCAGGAGGGAGCATTAAAGCTTTTTGACTGCCTGCTACTAAAGCATCTATGTTTGTTGTATCTATCTTCTCAACACCTACAGCTGTAATACCATCGGCAACCACCATAATGTCAGAGTCTACCGACTTAACATAAGCAGCTATCTCCTCTACAGGGTGTCTAAGTCCCCCTGCACTCTCACTTACTTGTATAAAAAGAGCATCTATATCGCTATTTTGAGCCAATGCTGTTTTTACATCATCCAAAGAGGCTGGTATGTTCCACTCATATTTGAGTTCAACCAACTCTTTACCCATGGCTGTAACAATCTTTCCAAAACGCTCACCAAATTTACCTGCATTAACAGTTAGAGCTTTATTTTTACAAAGGTTAAGAACACACGCTTGCATAGCACCCGTTCCAGAACTTGCCAACATTACACACTCATCCATTCCAAAAAGTTTCAAAAGACGCTCTCTTGCCTCTTTAAAAATCGCTTCAAATTCAGGTGTTCTATGATGTAGTGTAGGTGTTGCCATTGCTTGTCGTACAGACTCAGGTACAGGTGTTGGTCCAGGGGTAAAAAGTAACATTATCTTCCTCGATAAATATATTGAGAAGTTCATAATTTAATTATTACAAAATTCTCGGGATTATATCAAAATTGTGTTTAGGTGATGGTGAAGTTCTTTTTAAAAAACAATATCTACTTACTGATTCTTAAAATGAATACATTAATACTCAATTATAAAAGAAAAATAAAATATTTTAATCATATAATAATTATTAACAAAGTATAATATTTAAACAACTTTTTTATTTAAAATATATAGGATTATAATATGAGTACAACTGATAAAAAAACTAATGAAATAAGATGTGCAGCCCAACAAATTACTATAAGTAGAACCGATTTAGAAGGTAATATTATCTATCATAACCCAACATTTTCAGAAGTAAATGGGTTTAAAGGTTCTTCATGTATACATCAGCCACATAATATTGTTAGACATCCAGATATGCCAAAAACTATTTTTAAAATTATATGGTCTATTATTCAACAAGGGTTACCCATTCAAGCTCTTCTTAAAAATAAAACAAATGATGGACACTACTACTGGACCTTAATAAACTGGAAAGTTCAGAAAGATGCAGACAATAATATTATCTCTTACGTTGCCTATGGGAAACAAGCCCCTGACCATGTTATAGAGAAGATGGAACCAATCTATGAAATGATGTTAGAGATAGAACAAAACCATGATATGGATGCAGCATTAAAATATCTACATGCTTTTCTAGAAGAAGAGGGAGTAAACTATAGTCAATATATGGAAAAACTTATAAAACATAGAGAGTTTCGATGTCTTTGTGACTTTGTAAAACATGCATTTACAGGGACAAAGAAAAAGAGAAGAAAGAAAAGAAAAAAATAAGAAGAATTTTTTACTTCTTCTTAGATGGAGCTGTTAAAAGAAGATGATTTTCCTCTTGTAACTCATGATAACGAGGTATTTTCTTCAATATGGAGTCATACATTTTTTCTGTCTGACCTAAATTATCATGCTTAGAATTTAAAAAGAGTTCACACTCTTTTAAATTCTCTATTTTCATACCTATCTCATTCATATAAAATTTACTTTTATTTAAACTCTTCTTATCTTTAAAATAGAACTGTTTCCCTTTAAAACCTTCAGAGAGTCGTTTTAAATCTACTATACTTAATGAAATTCTTTCTTTTTGTCTATAGAGTCTAAAGAGTTCTGATTTTACTTTAGCATGTTGTGTTTTTAGTTGACTACCTAAATAAATGAGTTGTTCTCTTCTCTTATTTTTACGTAATTCGATTCCAAACTTACTATAAAGAAAACGACTAATTACACCCTCTTCTTCTCTTAAATCTTTCAGTATTGACTTTATTGCTTCAAACAAAACTACATCAACATCTGTCGAGTGACGCTTTAGCTCAATCTTTGCATGTTTAATATTATTCCCAATAATCTTATCAATAATTTGGTCAAATACATAAGTAGGACTATCTAATATATCATTAATATAATTTTCTACTGCCATTGAGTCTCACCTCTATTGTATTTTGTTAATAATAACCAAAATATGTTTAAAAATGTTTTAATATATGATAATTATAATCAATAATTAAGATTCCTCACTTAATTTCATCAGCAATACAAGGTTTCGTACAGAATAGTAGCTATCACTATGTTTCCACTTAAGTTTAGATATAGCACTCTCTAACTCTGGAAACTCATCATTATTTATAAGTGCTTCAGTTACTCTTCTACCATCACCTACATTGGTATAGACAGAACGAACAGCATAGATATCTTTATCTAGAGGGAGTGCTTTAATAGCCTTTTCAACTTCTAAAAACATAGAATCCGAATCATCAATAATCTCATCTAGAGGCTCATCACCTCTATAACCATAATTACTAATAACAGCTTGCCATCTGTGACCGTTAATCTCCCAAGTATCTGTACCCACACCATTCTCTACTTTTTTAGCTTTATCCCAAAATGCCATAATAAGTGTATGTAGTACATTTACTTCAAACTGCTCAAATGCAGATGCAATCCCATCCTCTATAGTTACTGCATGTGCTACAAAAGACTCTGTAAAAGTTTGTTCAGGTAACAAAACATGAATATCTAGTTGTACAACAACAGAGTCTTCAAAACGTTCCATCTCAAATGCCTGTGCAGTAATTCCAGGGAAAAGAGCATCTACAAAATAGTAATCTTCCATTTTTTCCAATTTCATGTCAAACTGGTTTAATCTTTCAATCAACTGCTCATTTATATTTATGTCTAATAATTTACTCATCATTCACCTTTTTATTTTTTTGATTATACTTAAATATTTAATGTTCGGTGTTACCGAACCTACGAAACTTGCCAAACTTGTTGACCTATCTCTTTATATCGCTTATAATATACCTCAACAAAATTTAGAATCGTTGTATCTACAGGTAAATAAACACCTAATGACTTTTTCGCATACTCTTCTAAATAAGCAGAAGCATCTTTTCTATCTATATAATGTTGAGCCAATCTCTTGTATACCTCTTGATATCGCTCTTTCATCACATCATATTTACTATAGTCTATTTGTATCTCTTCATCATAAGTAATAACTCCTGAACCAAAAAGAATATCTAAATGAATCAAACCTTCACAGTAATAAGGTAAAACCTCACCAACTTCACGCCAAGCCATAAGACCAATTGCACGCGATACCAAGTCATCTACTATATGTTTTTTAAGCTCCTCTTCTTCATTCTCAAAAAATGCCATAAGCCCACCAGAAGTCGCTTTAAACTCCTCTATATTTTTAAACTGACCTTTTTCATTCATACTCGCTTCCGTATCACCATCTATCCATAATATATGTCCAAACTCATGACCTATTGTTGAGATATCATAGATTTTATGCCATAACTCAGGATTACTATCTGCTAATTCTCTTCTCTTTTTTACAAAATCTAGCCCCATAATCTCAACTGAAAGTTGCATTATAGGTTTGGCTTTTTGACCCTCTAGAACAAAATCTGCATAAGCAAAGATTTTCTTTCCAAGTTCAGAGGAAACTTGCTCATCATTAGGAACAACCTGTGCTGAAAATAGACCATTAAACTCTGCCCCATAGTAGAGCATGGGTTTACCTATGTAGAGTTGAGTCTCATCTACCTGTGTAACATTCTTCTCTATGGTTCCTATAACTTCACCATCAATTTTACTTGCTAACTTAGTAGAAAACTTTTTAATATTCTCTCTAGTCATTGAGCCACTTTGAAGTTCAGGGTTAACAATACGTAAATCCCACTCTAAAGCAACAGCTTTTCTAAAATGATCCTCATAATACTCCAATGGATGACCCACCTGTAGTGGTGTGGTTATTTTCATCCATGCTCTATCTACATCTGCCCAAAGCCCTATAAGTTTTTTAGGTTCATTACCAGCAAATGCTTTTTTAATCGCTACAAAATAAGTAATCCACTCTGTTTTTTGATTAAAAACCTCATCTTTTTCTAAAGATAAATCTTCAATACAATCCTCAATAGTAGAAACCAAAGAAGCCACCTCAGAAGGAAAAGCATCTACATATGCCATAGAACGATACTCACCCTTATCATCTTTCATCAAAACAGAGTAACATCTATCACCAACTTCACCATTAGGAGCTAAATCTAATAACTTTTTGTTTTGTAACATTTGAAAAATAGCCTGTTCATCACCATTATGTTCTATGAGTAAATCACGATTAACACCATTGATAATCGTAGCAGTCCAAACAGACTGCCACTTACTCATAGACTCACCAATATAATGAACGTTCTCTATAAGAGTACGATAAAAAGGTGTTAATAAATTTTCAGATTTAATCCAAGCTATCAAATACTCATGACGTGAAAGATGCATCTCTTTAACAAAAAGGTACGATTGTTCTTTCTTCTCAATAATCATATCTTCCGATAAACCCTCTTTTTGAAGCACCTGCTCCAAAGCATCCTCTCGAAGATTAATCAATCTTGTCAATGCAGCTAGTGTAGTTTCACTATTAATAGGCAAAGACATTTTAAGTAAAAAGTTCTCTACTAAAGTTTTAGCTTCAGGGTGCTCACCCTCTAAAAGTCTATAATATTCATTAAGTGTCTCTTGTCGTGTTTGAAGCTCATCATATATTTTCTGTAAATCTTGTATAAATTGTTTTTTCATTTTAAAAAAGTCCTTCAAATATTTCCAAATATAAACCATTCTACTAAAAAAAGTATTAATACAAAATCAAACAGCCATGAATCAAGAAGAAAAATTGTTCTGCTTATGTTTTATTGTATTACTCTAAACATAATTAATCTATTTTACGATAGAAGTTAATAATCTTTAATAATAATTATTATATTATCTTTGCAACATTTCAATAATAGGCTTTGCCAATACCAAAGCTTTTGCTCTATGCGAAATAGACTTTTTTATATCATCATCCAACTCACCTAACGTTAAATCATAACCAGCTGGAACAAACATAGGGTCATAACCAAAACCTTTTTCTCCTCTTGTAGTGGAAAGTACATCTCCATGCATCCAACCATGAACCACATACTCACCATATTTACTTACTATTGCAATTGCTGCTGTATAGTAGGCTGGAGTTCTATTTACTCCTTTTGATTTTACTACTTCCACAAGTTTATAAAGGTTCTCTTTATCACTTGCCCCCTCACCTGCATAACGAGCTGAATAAATTCCAGGGACTCCACCTAAAATAGGAACAGAAATACCACTATCATCTGAAATAACTATATAATCTTCACTCTCTAATTTTTCATAAATAGTACGTGCTTTTATTAACGCATTACCTTTAAAAGTATCTGCATCTTCTACAATATCTAACTCACCTAATATCTCTGAAAAAGCAATCACTTCAGTATCACACATCTGAGTAAACTCTCTTAACTTTCCTTTGTTACCTGTTGCTAATACTATTTTCATGAAAACTTAACCTTTTAGTTATATAATGAGACAAATTTTATCCTATTGGAGATATTAATATGTTTAAACAGATATTACCTCTTAGCTCAATTATTGGTCTAAGATTTTTCGGACTTTTTATTGTTCTTCCTGTCCTCTCAGCCTATGCACTAGACTTAGAAGGTGCAACCCCTTTCCTAGCAGGTGCTGCCATGAGTGGTTATGCTTTTACACAAGCTATTTTTCAAGTACCTTTTGGAAAACTAAGTGACAGTATAGGAAGAAAGAAGACTCTTCTTATTGGTCTTCTTATTTTTATCTTAGGTTCTGTTATTTGTGCTTTAAGTGACAACATCTACATGCTCTTAGTTGGTCGTTTCTTACAAGGTGCAGGAGCTATTGGTTCAGTTGTTACAGCCATGATAGCTGACTTAGTAAAAGAAGAGCAGAGAGCTCATGCTATGGCAATCATGGGTGGTGTTATCGCCATGAGTTTTTCTGCTGCAATGATTATTGCTCCTATCGTTGGAGGTAACTGGGGTGTGGACAAACTCTTTTGGTTAACAGCTATTTTATCTATTTTAGCTATTGCAGTTCTATTTACAGCTGTACCAAAGCCTCCAACCATTGTTCACTCTTACAGTGAAGAAGAGTCAAAAATGATAGATGTTTTTAAAGACAAAGCATTAACTCGAATGTATATTACTTTTCTCTTTCACTCATCTATTATGACCATGGCATTTTTTATTATTCCTATCGTTATGACCAGTGCTGCAACAGATGGTGGTTTTGGTTGGGAAAAAGTAGAACTTTGGAAAGTTTATCTACCTGCTATTGTACTGGGTATCTTAGCCATGGGACCTTCAGCTATATTTGGTGAAAAGTATGGAAAAGGTAGAGA
>JALUKQ010000123.1 GCA_027056485.1 Campylobacteraceae bacterium
ATCAAACTCTCCATAAAATGGAAATAAGTTGAACCTATTTCAAAGAATCACTTAACTAAATTTATTCTAATTAAGCTCTCTTTTTGTCGTGTTTTTATCTAAAAAAACATCGAAAAAAACTCAAATAAACGTTGATTTGTTTACTTATATTCGGTTGTTAAAGATCATTTTCTTTCTTCCTCAAACTCTCGCTAACAAACTCTGTTAGGTCTCTGTGTTCTTGGATGCGTATTATAGACAAATCCCTCTTCCTTGTCAAGGGTTTTCCTCAATTCTTTTTGTTTTTTTTGCTTTCTTTACTTTTGATACTTTTTCTCTTCTTTTACTTACTATATATAAGAGTGTTTGTGTATTTCTTTTATTATACTCTTCATATCTCTATTCTCTACATCTATGATAACATCAGCAATTTTCTTATATGCTTTTTCTCTCTCTTTATAAAGTTTCTTTGCTTTTTTAGGTTCTGAGAAGAGTGGTCGTTTTTTTAATTTTGCTTTTGAGTTTTCTGCTGTTGAAAGACGATTATAAATCCAATCGTATGAAGCATCTAATAATATTACTGTTCCTAACTTGTTAAGATTTTTTACATTATAAAATCCACCACCACAAGAGATAAATGTATTATCAACTGAAGAGACTATCCAGTCTGCACACTCTTGTTCTAATTTTCTAAAATACTTCTCACCTTTTTCATCAAAAATATTTTTAATTTTTTGATTCTCTTTAGATTCTATTAAATCATCAGTATCTATAATAAAACATTTATACTTTTCCGCATAAGCTCTAGCAGTTGTTCCCTTACCTATACCCATAAATCCAATAAGAATAATATTATTTTTTTTCATATTACACCATATTGTATCTATCTATAATTTTCTTAACACGTTTTCTTAGTTTTTTAAGAGCATCTATTGCATCTTCACCTTCTGCCACCAATGATTCAAACTCATCAAACTGAATTTTTGCGACCCAACCTATTTTTGTATGTCTTTTTATTCCTACAAAACGTACTTCTCCAAAATGGTCTTTAGCCATTTTATATATTCTATCTATTCTCTGATCTAATGTTTTTATATTATCTGACATTTTTTTCCTTTATTATTTTGCATTTATTATACTTAATTTTTATTACAAACTCTCAATATTCCCAACAACTCGTCCTACTATTTTAACCTCTTCAGGCAACATAACTTCTGGGGTATAGGCTTTATTATCAGAGATAAGCTCTATCATTCCATCTGCTCTTTGTCTAATACGTTTTATAAATAGCCCCACATTAGTTGAAGCAATATAGATACCATCTTTTGAGATATTGGTCTGCTCTCTATCTATAAAGACTATTGAGCCATCTTGCAGTGTTGGTTCCATAGAATCACCATCTACATTTATAGCTTCTATCTCCTGATTAGCAGAACTAACAATATTATTCAATATTGTTTTGTCAACAGTTAACACTTCATAATTTTCATCAAATGTAAATGCTCCACCCCCTGCACTTGCTCTAACATCTGCAAAGTAATGAATCTGAAAGAATTTTTCTGTCTCTTCTGCCAACATATCTATGGCTTGGTCAAAAAATAACCAATTAATACTCAACTTCTTTGTAGCACAAAACTCCATAATCTCTTTAAAAGGTATAGAGTTTCTTTTTTTCATCGTTGCAAAGGTCGTTTGAGGTATTGCCAAAGCATCTGCAACATCTTTATCAAATACTTTTTTATTGGTTATATCTTCTGCAAGAATATCTTTCAACTTAATAATTACCTTCTTAAAATCATACATTTTAAATCCTTTTTTAATCTATTTCGTAAATTATATGACAATATGCCATATTTTATACTTAAAATATATAATATATGTATAATTTGACATATTTTAGTAAAAAAGGGTTTAAAATGAATGTAACAACAAGTAAAAAAATATTGAAGGAAGCTATTAACTCAGGATGTAAAACAGCTGCAGAATTGGCACTTTATTTAAGAGTACGTACCAATATGCAAACTGTTAAGATTAGTCGATAAGAAGAATTTTAACCTTATCACCTATTACTTTAGGCGTATCTTCTTCTGAAGTAACCAAAAGAGCAGTTGAACCCAACATATTGGTTAAAATAGCAGAAGAACCAGCTTTCTTACCATCAAAATCGACAAAATAACTCCCCTCTTCTAAACTATAGTTACACGCTGTAAATTCTGCTTTTTTAATACGTTTATTAAAAGGGGAACGAAGTGTTGCTTCAACCATACGTAGAGAACACTTACCTTTTTGAAGTTTAGCTATTAATGGTACCATATAGAGCAATGCTGTCACTGTAGAAGAATAGGCAAACCCTGGTAGTGCCACAATGAACTTATCATCTTTTTTTGCCACCATAATATGTTGCCCAGGTTTAACACGTACTCCTTTAAAAAGTACCTCGCAACCAAGTTCTACAATAACATCTTTTACAAAATCAAAATCACCTACCGATACACCACCTGTGGTTACGACAATATCACTTTGCATTAATGCCTTATCAACAGCTGATAAAATACTCTC
The DNA here is from genome assembly GCA_027056485.1 of Campylobacteraceae bacterium. Classification (GTDB taxonomy): domain Bacteria; phylum Campylobacterota; class Campylobacteria; order Campylobacterales; family Sulfurovaceae; genus UBA1140. Next base: position 2,539 of record JALUKQ010000123.1, read on the forward strand.
TTTATCATCAGATATACATCCTAACTGTAAAGGTTCTCCATCATATTTTTTGACTATTGCCTCTAAAATATAGTTATTTGAACTACGTATTTGAGCATCAGATTTTTGAGCTTCTCCTAGTTCAAGAAGTTCTGAACCTGTTGACAAGATAGCCACTCTAGGTTTTTCATAGACCAAAG
>JALUKQ010000124.1 GCA_027056485.1 Campylobacteraceae bacterium
AAATGTATTAAAATTATTAAATTTAATGTTTATTTTAGGTAATATAGGATGTAATATAAAATAGTTAGATAGCTATAATCAACCCATAAGGAACATTAAATGGCTGATACAAACAACCAGAATGCACCAGCGACGACTGAACCACGTGACCAGTTTGATGCTGAAGCATTTTTTAAAGACAACTTGACTCGTGAGGAAGATGGTTCTGTGAGTGTGAAAGAAGGTGACTTTTCACCAGTAGAGAAATCTCTGCTAATTACCGAAAAACGCCGGAGGGATGCTCAACGAACTATGTCTCACGAGAAGACAAGGGCAGATAAAGTTACTTTAGAGTTAAACAAGGTTAAAGAGGTATTACCTAATCATTTTACGGCTAATACTGATGAGATCGACCCTAATTTAAAACACACTGACCCAGATGCTTACATTGAGCAGGTACTTGCAGCTAAGGCTCAAGACCCTTATTCAAAAGTCTTTGAAGAGGCATCAGAGTATGCATCTCAAGCAGTTACAACTCTTACGATGGAGCAAACACTTGCTGCTCATAATGAGGCGTACCCAGACAAAGCAATCACAAATGATATGCTAAGTCTTGATTTACCACCTAGACTAGAACAAGAGTTCAAGGCTGGTAAGATAAGCTCTGCAGAGTTCTTGAATCAGGCTGCTGATATCCTCTATAAACCAACAAAAGTGGTCTCACCTAGTGTGGAAAGCCAGCCAAACCTATCAGAGGTAGGAGGGCAGACAAACCCCACTAATGATGAGACTAGAGATGCCGTGATGGCAAATTATGAAAATGCAATCTTTTAAAGGATAATAAATGGGTGCACAACCAAGTCAAACAGGTGTTGTTACTTATGGCAATGCTTTACAGCGTAGAGGATGGATGGTCGAAGGACTGGTTCAAGAGTCTGCAAATAGCTGGTGGGCTGGACTTAAAGGTAAAACAAACAAGTCAATTGTATTTATTACAACTGATATCTCAAAAGGTGCTGGTCATGAGGTTCACTTCCAATGGGATGGTAACGCTTCAGGAGCTGGTAAAGTAGATAAAGAACGTCTACGTGGTAATGAAGAGAATAAAAAACAATTCTCTGATAAAATTAGAGTGCGTCGTATCAGACATGGTCTTGATAATGGTGACGAGTTTGACTCTATTGATATTGGTAACCAAGCACTATCAGAACATGCACATTCCCGTGGGTTACTAGCCGACTGGTACATTCGTCAATCCGACCAATGGCTATTTGATGCTGCTCAAGGTATGCTTAACAATGAGTCACTTACTCATATCATCAGACCAAATGGTAAAGCAACCATTGCTAACCTTGCAGCCACTGATAAATTTAGCTATGATTTCTTGGTAACCCTTGAAAGAATTGTAAAAAGTGCTAAAGGTTATACGGTTGGTGGAAAACGTAGACGTCTTGACCCTTTCACATTTGCAGGCGGTTTAAGAAAGTACCTACTTATCATTGATGCTAAGCAAGCAGAAGATTTAGCCATGGATGCCAAATTCCAAGCCATTGTAACAGGTGGGGATGTGAGAGGTTCAGATAACAGACTTATCAAAGGTGTACTAGGTACATTTAGGTCATTCGTTATTGTTGAAGCCGACGACTTCCAAGGCAAGTCAGTATCACGTACAATTGCTAAATCAGCTGTTGAAGTTGCAGGACTCAGACAAATCAATGCAGATGGTATCTTTAGTGGTGAAGCAGGTTTTGGTACATCAGGTAAAGTTGTTGCTTCTAGAGCTGTAATCTTAGGTGCTGGTGCACTTCAAGTGGCTAATGGACGTTCTCCTGATTACAAATATAAATCATCTGATGATTACGATATTACAAGTGGTTCCGCTATTGAAGTATGGACAAACGTACAGGCATCTATTCTCAAAGCAGAAAATGGTGACTACGAAGAAGCAAAAGTTGGTGGTTTCCAATATGGTATTATAGCCGTAGATACCTACAACTCAACAAACCCGTAAGGAGTGATAGATGACAAACCTCTCACATTTATTTGAAAACAACCTCAGAAAAGCTTCTGAGGTAGGTGTAGTTTGCTTGCCAGCAATGCTATCTACAGGTGGTGACCGTTTAGGTCAGGCAGCGGAGTATGTAAAAGCAGGTGAGAATTATATTGCTTATACAATTCCAGCAGATAGCATTGTATCCAAGGTCTATTTTATTGTAGATGAGGCGTTTGCCGCTGGCACAACTGCAGCTATCGCTACTCTTAAAGGCATCCCAACGGTTGTTGCAGCTGCTCTAGACCTCGCAACCGTTGGTGCTTCTGTATCAGCTGCATCAGACCTTTACTTCGATGCAGCTGATGGCTTTTCTATTACTCTTAATCAAGCCTCTCAGGTTGGTAAAGTTAGAGTAGTAGCTGAATTTATCAGTGCATCCACTAATACTGGTATGTACGTAGAATTAGGAGCATAAAATGGCTAAAAAATGTAAGGTAGTATCCACGGATACTCAAGGGGATAAAACCCCTTCAACAAAGTAATTGTTTCTTGAGGGCTATACGTAGCTCTCTTGTAACTATTAGTAGTGAAGGAATAGTATGAAAGCAAGTGATGTCATATCTTTAGCCCGTTCAAGATTAGGTGACCAAAAAAAGACTGGTTGGTCTGATGATGAGCTGCTGAGCTATCTTAATTTAGGTTTGAATGATATATGTAGTTTTGCCAGCCTATATAGAAAAGAGGCGTATATAACACTTAATGAAAATGTTTCAAGGTACTCCCTTCCACTAGATGTCTATAAAGTTGATAGGTTAGAATATCTTAATAAACCTATAGCAGTTCTAAGTAGGGAAGATAATGATATAAGACCTACTAGAGGATGTTATGTCTCTAAAAGCAACTTAAATATAGGTGTCTTAGATATATTTAATGTACCTTTAAAAACAGTAAGCAAGCCCTTCTTTAAAGGTACATCCCTTATAGGTATTATATCAGTATCCTCCTTAGTGGGGGTTGTAACAAAAGCAGAGGATATAGCTATCAATATAAACAATAGCAATGGTATGCCTACATATATAAAAGATATTATAGGTAGTGAACAAACAGTATACGGCTTCCTGGTAGGTGATGGTGATAAATATGTGGTTGAAAAACCTAATTATGGGTTTACTAACTCTATAGATTTAGTGGATGTAAAAGGGGTTTATGGTATATGTACTGATGTACTAACCACCGATAGTTATGTAAAAGTATTCTACACAGCCACACCAAGAAAACTAAATTCACTTGAAGATGCTTTAAACGTCCACAGTACATGGAAGAGAAGTCTGCTCCATTTTGTGGTTGGTATGGCTAGGGAAAGTGATGTTGATGAAAGCAACTATATCCTAGGAGAGAAGGAGATGGTCAAGTATACCATAGAAAGGGATAAGGCAAAAAGAGAAGCTTCAAGGAATTACTCATCAGTGGTTCACAGAGCTAAAAAATTTAATTATAGAGGAGTTTTTGATGGCTAAGGAACAAGGAATAGTGTACGTAAAACAGCTAGGAGGTGCCCAGGACTTGATGTTTGGGTTTAACGAGATAACGCAGATAAGAAATGGGGAGTTGGTAGTGGTATCTGAGATTAATTCTGGTACCATACCTTACAATGCATCAAATTCTGTTAAAGATATTATAGATAAAATACTAGCTAAATACCCAATATAAGGAATAATAATGATTAAAGTATTTAAAACACCAGTAATAGCAGAGGACATATCGTTCGGAATAGGTACGGAGACCCAAGATAGACAAGTTGATGGGTTAGTTGTGTCCGGGGTATATCATAAGATAAACGCTTCAGTGATACCTACCAATAATCCTCAAACAGGGACTATCCAAGATGCTTTGGATGATAGGTATACTAAGCTAGAGTCTGATAACGTACTTGCAAATGATACACTGACAAAAAACAACACCCAACTGTTTACTCCCTCCGGCAACTACAATCCTGCAACAAAGCTATACGTGGACCAAAAAGTGGTGGCTATAGGTGCTGGGGACATGGCTCAGGCTGTGTATGATACTAACGGTAGTGGGTCAGTAGATAAAGCTGATAGAGTTGGGTCTCTTACAGATTTAGATATTACAACCTATGTTGATAACAGGACAGTGCTTGTCACAGACTCACTGTATAGTGAAAGCACTATTAATGCATTGTCAGCCAATCAAGGGAAGGTACTTAATGATATAAAGGTGAATTTATCAGGTGATAATAAAATGCTAGGTTCTTTACGTGGTCCAGAGGGAGTACACCAGGATGACTATGTTACTAAGAGTCAGTTAGATAAAAAACTAGATATACCAGTAAGTAAACAAGTAAGTGCATTTAAAAAATACGGTGGGCAGTTAGAAAGACTGTATACGTCGCTATCAAATCCACTTGAACAGTTTACATCAATAAGCTTTATAGGTGACTCTATCACGTGGGGTGTAGGTATATTAGGTGGGCTCCCCACAGACCCACGAGTAGGTGGGCTCAAAGACACAAGAGCAGGATACAATGAAGAAAATTATGTTAATATAATAAAACGGTACATCCGTGATACATTTTTTGATGGAGATGCAGGAGTAGTAGGAAATTGGTCTTTTTCCGTAGGAGGTGAAAGCAATATCACTTACACTAAACGTATAGAACTATACCCAGTGGGAGACCAATTCACAATCTCAACTGTAGGTGTATCTTCAACAGTGACTGAAATAGTAACAGCCAATGCGATATTTGATAGAAGATATTCTTTCGATATGGCAACAATAAATGATTATTCTACACTTTCATTTACTGTCACAGGCACACAATTTGAGTTATTTTTTACCTCACTTCCCACAAGCTCTAAATACGAAGTAATAGTAGATGGAGTAAGTATAGGATTGTTTGACTCAGACACGGGGGTGGTAGCAAACAAGCAGAGTAGAGTACATAACTTTGGATATATTAGAGATAAAGTAGTAGAGATAAAATCTGTGTATAACACCGCGAAAACAGGGGTACAGGCTCTACAAATAGAAGCCATAGGAATAAATAAAAAAGTGCTTATAGAAAATCAAGGGGTGTCAGGCATCACAACCGAAAGGTACAACGCTTACAATTTTGGTCAACTTGGACCTAGCGTAATTACGCCTGAGACAAATTATGTATTTGTCCAACTTGGCACGAATGATAGGGTTAAAAAAACAGACGTAACGCGTGGGATGGGTATTACTGATTACGAAAAAAATATGGAAATTTTGCTAACGAATATAGGGGTTGGAGTAGATGTCATACTAATGAATGCGAACATGACACAAGACTTCACTACAACTATGTTTGATTTTCACGAGTCCGACATTAAGACAGCGGTGCATAAACTAGCTAAGAAACATAGCCTAGACTGGATAAACAACTACTCTATTTTTAGAGGTGTAAACCTAGATATTGCCTTAGCCGATGGATTGCATCCATCAAGCATAGGCCACGAAATAATAGCTGAAAATATTGTCTCAGCTTTAGAAAATGCTTAGGAGCAAAAATGACAAAATGTGAAAAATGTAACTACGAGTCAGATGATAAAGATGTATGCCCAGTGTGTGGCACAGATATGCATGTTGTAGTGGAAGATGAGGAGGAATAGAATGAAAAAAATAGTGGTGGCATCAATGGTAGCCATGATAGGATTAGTAGGGTGTGCAGACAGTAAAAAAGGGGACACTGCTGGAGACAATTATAACGTTAATGTGAATAATGCAGGAAACGGTGACGTTGTTGTGAACACTGGGGCAGGCACAGTAATGGTGAACCAAAAAGGACAATGTGTAGTTGTGCTTGATATAAATACCACGAGACCATGCACACAAAAAGAGCTAGGTACTACACTCAATAGAGTGCAAAATGCCTTTATTTTTTTATAGGAGTTAAAAGATGAATGAAAAAGAGTGGGTAGCAAGTACTATTATTTTCGTTTCGGCTATGTTTTTCTCAGCTATGAGCTGGCTAAACAGTAGGGCTAAAAACGATAAATTTATAGATGGGAAAACACCGCCTAGAGTAAAGGTAGAAGGCATTACCCACTCTTTAATAGGTGGGCTTATTTCAGTTTTTATTTTCGCGATAGTTTCGCACTTCAAGCCTGACTGGGGACAGTTCCTACATGGGACTATAGCAGTTACAAGCGGTGCATTGCTTAGTGAAACTATCATTATGTTTATGAAAAAAAGGATAGAAAATGGTTGATTTTTACGACAGAGAATTATGGCTGGGAGTATTTCATATATACATGGCACTGTTACTTATTTACTCACTCATACATAAGATATGGGAATACAGCAAAACAACACTGATTGTTATCATAGGATTTGAGGTGTTTGGGGTAATGATACAATTTCTACCTATTGCAATACCTATAATATTCCTTATCTTACTAATGACACTACTATACTATAGAGCCATTGCAAAGCCACGAAAACATTGGTCTAAGTACGAGACTACCCATGCTTAACCAAGTACTTTCACCACTGGTCATAAACATAGTCAAATATGTATCGGTGTTCCTTATCGTGCTATATGCGTATGATTATGTTTTTAAAAAGCCTCAGAGAGACATAGAGGCGGCAAAAGAGACACTTACGCTAGAGTGTGCAAAAAAGCAAAAAATGTACTATAAGGCATTAACTATCGCTGGGAAAAACATAAGCGAACTAGGGCAGACAGTCTATGACCTAAACACAACTCTAAGGAAAATGGAGTCTGAAAACAACACAGCACTGACGGAGTGTAAGAATACTATAGAAGAGATGAAATGGAGTGAAGATGTTAAGAAAATTGATACTAATGACAAGTATTTTTACGTTAACTTTCCTTTTAAATAGCTGCTCAAAAACACTTGATGCGATAGCTGTAGATACGCAAACACACATTAATGAGATGTTGTATATTAAGTCTCCTATTGCGTCTATAAAACACGATGATGTGAAAATTTACAGAGTGCCAAAAACAAAGCATTGTACTAAAAAGATGACGCTAAAAGAGTGCTTTATTTTGCAGAATAAAAGCAATAGGAAGTTGAGCTATACACTTCTTAATCAGATTAACGCAGTGAAAGAGCATAACAAGAGGTATAGTGATGGCAACTAGGACACAGTACAGATACGACCTACTTATAACCGATAGGAAGAAAGGCATTTACGATGGTGACACTTTTAAAGGCTTAATTAAAATTGATCTAGGTTTTAAAAAACACTATGAAGAGTTTATGTCATTCAGGTTATATGGTGTAGACACTCCAGAGGTTAAAAGCCAAAGAAAGAAGATACCAAACATCAAGCTAAGAGCCAAACACAAATTAGCAGGTATTTATGTATGTGAGTTTGTTAAGTCTTTACTCTTAAATAAGTGGGTGGTTATAAGCACCCATAAAAAGCTAGACAAATACGGACGCACACTCACGGACGTATTTGTTTCTTATAGGGGCAGAGACAATATAGACTTAGCACAGTTACTTATAGATAGTAGATATGCCAAACCTTATCTCTGTGGAACGAAGCATTTATGGGATGAGAATGAGCTGGATTACATTATTAAAAGTTTAGGAGTTTGACATGAGACATAAGAAGTTTAGTTCGTTAGGGCGCAAGCTGGAACCTAGTAATCTCTACACTACAAAAAGGAAAATAGAGGGTATAGTTGTTCACACTACAGCCACCAAACCTAACCAGGATGCTGGGGCTTTATCAGTTGATAAGATGCACCTCAGAAAATGGGGGGCTAAATCAGGGTGCGGTTATCACTATATAGTTAGAAGGGACGGGACTCTTGAAAAAGGTAGATGGGTTGATTTTCCTGGGGCTCATGTATATGGCCATAATCAAAGAACCATAGGGGTAGCTTGGGAAGGCGGTCTTGATGATAATGGTTTTATCTCGGAGGATAGCTTCACGGCTTTACAGTACAGTACACTAGTAAAAACGTTAAAGCGGTTACGTAGCAACTACAAGCTGTTAATCACACAGGTAAAAGGACACAGGGAATATCCCTACGTAAATAAAGCATGTCCTTGTCTTAATATGAGCACTCTAAGGGGCTTATTATGATAGAGCTGCATAAAGAGGTGGATAGTTTAAAGCATACAATAGATTTTCAGAAGATGAGCCATCAGAAGGATATTGATTTTTTGACGAAGGAGATAGAGACTTTAAAGACCCTGCTTTCCTCACTATCCCTTCGTTTTGAGGAAACAACAAAGCTTCCAGTGCTTCATAATGGTGATGCTGGCAAAACCCTTATGGTAAGTGCTGAACTTACCTACAAATTACAATAAGGCTATAAAATGACTTTAACTACTTTTCATGGCGGGCTGTTTACAGGGGTAGGTCCTGAATTTATACAACCTAATCAAGCATCATTATTACTAGATGCTGATATAGACAGACTTAGTATAAAATCATCTAAGCTACCATATGCCATTCAGCAGTCCTCTAAATCATTCTACCAGTTCAAAGAGTTTAACTCAGAGCCTCAAAACTATATAATTACTAGTGGTAATGCTAAAAGGAGCTATGCTGAACTAGCTGGTAAACTATGCTTTAGTGATGGTGGTCCAGTATGTAAAATATCTAACGGTACTCCATTGGATGATGATATAGCGTATTCAACCTTAGGCATAGGAACAGTGGAAGGTACTATACTTACAGAGGTGCTTGGTTTGAGTGATATAGTTGGAGCCTCAGCAACAATAAATAATGGTAATGTTGGTGATGGGTATATAAACGAGCCTGAGCCTACATACAGAATAGTGGATGGTAACAATCTTGTTTATACCCTTAATTTTAAAAACAGTACTGGAAACGCTACAGTTAGTTTTATACTTCCTGCAGACTGTAAAGTCTTTCGTGAAGTAGTAACCAAAGACTTTAAAAGGACTGACAGGTTCCTTTTTGTAGGGCAAGGTAGTTTCACTGATGGGCTGGCTGAATTCGTTGAGGGCTATGATTTTGCCAAGCCTAAGAACGTGGATAACTACAGCTGCCCTAGGATGGCCCTGCTTAACTCTATTAGTTACACAGTAAGTTACTCAACTGCTGTTACAGCTCAAGGTACTGAGGTAAATATAGAAAGTATAAACAAATATTCCAATTCCTGGACAATACAGGCAATCAATGAAAAGATAATAAGCTCTTCATTTGATGGCAAGGCTGAGGCTTCTCTGTTTACCCATGGGGGCGATATATTCCTTATGCTTAGTACAAGTAGTGACTTTAAAATATTAAAATATATGCCACTAACAGCCTCACTTATTGAGGTAGTAGGTTTAGGGGTTCCATTAGATAGTGAATACTGTAGAACATCTACAATCAGCCTATTAGGTGACACTCTATTTGTTCTGCCTAAAGGTAAGATAGGTACATTTAATGGCACTACTTTCATAGTTCGCTCTATGCAGTCGTTGCCATATGCTAAGGTTGAGGATAGTTTATATGCTACTAAAGGTACAGATGTTTATTGCTTGGTCAACAACAGACATGAAGCAAACATTAGAAAGCTTGATATTGCTACAGGGACTTATTCACTTGTAGGCAATCAAAGAATAGGCACTGGTATCATTAGGGGATTAGGTGGTACATCTGGTAGTAATCTTGTAGATGGGGACTTTATAATCTTCCCTATTCATAATGGGTTAGTCAAATTCAGTACTTTGACATATCAGGTTGTTAACACATTTAATGTAGGACATAGAGTATCAACAAATGTTAAAAGTAAATGTTTTAGCTTCGAGTCTGGCAATGTTAAATCTCTGTATCAGGATGCCACGAGTTTATTAACAAGCTATGGTGATTGGAACAGCTTGGATGATGGAGTGCCTGTGTGGTTTGATGTGCCTACTCTATCAGGTACTTATTCTTATAATGTATCACAACGTACACCTGATGGGCTTTCAGACGGGCCAATCATGGCTGTTGAGTCTTCTCCTATAGAAGTAAGAAAGGGGCATGTCAAGGTTGATTTAACTAATATAACCCATACAGAGCCCTTAAGGCTATATAGGACAGGGGGGTATTTGACAGTTTTTACCATGGTAGAGAATATAGACCCTACAACCCAATATACAGACACAAGGGCGGATGTAACAGTGTCCTTAGGTGTTAAAGGGGCAGTATCTTATAACACAGCCCCTAAGGAGGGTACTAGATGGCTTACAGAGCATAGGGGCAGATTGTTTGGTGCAGTAGGTAATACTCTATACTGGAGTAAAGCGGGTGACCCAAATTCATGGGACTCGTTAGCAAGCTTTATAGAGGTGGACAGAGAAATAACCCAGCTATGCTCTGTAGGTAACGGGCTTCTCATATTTATGGACAGAAGGATTAAACTTTTACTAGGTACTTTAAATAGTGATTTCCAGTTAAGAACAGTATCAGCCTCAAGAGGAACATTAGATAGTTGGAGCGTTCAGCAGTCACGTAATGGGGCAATGTTCTTCAGTGATGATGGTCTGTGCTTTACTGATGGTGCCACTATTGAGGACATTAGCTACTACCCTTTAGGTGTGCAGAACTTTAATGTACTAGATAGTGCTACAACTGATAGATATTACTATGCGCTACTAGTAGATTATACAAGTAGCAAAAAACTAGAGTCTAAGGTGATACTGAGATATGACTATGCTCAGAATGCGTTTTCAATGCTATCAGGTGAAAATATTGACTCTCTGGGCTTGGTTGATGGTATACTTCACCATGTATCAGGAGGAGTCCTATATAAGACTGAGGCTAGTGGCTTGAGACAATTTAATTATAGAACAGGTAATCTTAATGACCAACAAGACACTGCTGTTAAAGAGTTTGACAGAGTCAGGGTTAGTGGTAAATATTATGGTAACCTTAAAATCTATGTTGATGATAAAGTGGTTGTGGATAAGGATATAAACATAGATACGGTGATAAGCAATTTGCACATACCCAAAAATAATAACAAAGGCAGGTCAATTTCATTAGAGTTCCTTGGCTATGGTGAGATAACAGGTATTAATTATAGTTTAACTGTAAGGAGAACAACAAAATGAGTCTTTTAAGCCCTATGGAAAAAATGGAGGTATTTATATCTCTGCAAGCTGGAAAGACCACATCCTTTGATGAGGACTTACAAATATACGGGAATACAGGTATAGGAATTAAAACTTTAAGGATGAAGGCTGGTGAAGTTGTGGTAGGTAGAATTCATGAAATTTGGTGCGTTAATATGCTGGTTTCAGGTTCCATGCTCGTCACTGATAACCCTGAAGCATCCTTCACTGAAATAGAGGCACCTTTCGTGTTTGAGTCTTCCCCAGGTTCACAGAAATTTGGCATGTGTCAAACAGACTGTGTATTTATTAACATTATTACAACGCTACCCGATGAAACATTGGATGCACTCTCTAAAAGAATGGCTAAGAAGTCGAGAATAGAAGAAACAATAATTACAAAGGAGTTATTATGTCAGTAGCATGGGTAGGTTTAGCGGTGACTGCGGGAACCGCATTGTATAATGGATCACAAGCTAGTAGAGCATCTGCAAATAACCTAGGTTTTCAGCAAGGTGCTTATAATGACCAAATGGGTTTTTATCAGCAGTCAGTTGATTATTTCAGTCCTTCACAAATGCAACAAGAAGTAGCTAGGTTGCAAGGGGGGTTACATAGTGCAACAGGATTTGCAGCTACAGCAGCCAAGGTTGACTTTGGTCCATTCCTTAAAAGCTTCAATGAGGCTATAGGAACCAATGGGGATGCTTTGAAAACGTTTGAACGTAGGTATGGCCCTATAATGGATAACGTAGTAGCCAGTATTCAGGATGTCTCACAAGCAAGATTAGCTACTCAAGGCAGAGAGCAGTTGGCTATAGACTCACAAACATTAGGTAGTGGCCTACGAGAGCAGATGGCCTCACTAGGAATAACTAGGTCAGGTCTCAGCGTAGAAGCAGAGAGAAGATTGGCAGTGGATACAGCTAAACAAGCTAGAAGCATAGATGTTAATTCCAATGCTCAGGCTCTACAGTTACAGGCTCAGGGTGTTAATACTCTAAACAGTATGGAGAATATAAGACAGAATATCTATGCCAGAAAAGAGAACATTTTTCAGAATAGAGCCCAGGGGCAGTTGCAAGGGGCTATGACCGATGCAAACAACAAAACTAGAGCTTCCATTGCTACAGCAGCTAATAGGACCACAGCATCCATTGCTAATGCTAATGCATATAATAACATAGCTTTGAGTGGTTTCCAGGCACAAAACAGCTTTATGGCTAACAGGGCAGTCCCTGGAACCAGTGGTGTTGGTAATGCTTATAACAACCAAGCTGCAGGATACCAGTCAGATGCTAATGGGGCGGCTAGTTTGGCAGGTACAATATTCGCTAATGGAAGTTCTGGAGGCTCACCGAAAACCCCTACAACATCAACCACTAATGGGGTTGATTGGGGGGCATTCTAATGGGTTTAAATAGTAAAGATACAGGGTATCTCAGGGAGACATTTAGATATGCTACTGATACATACAAGGAGTCTCAGAGAGAAGCCCAGGAATGCAGAGATATGATAACTAACAGACACTATACTCATGAGCAGATATCTGTACTCACTAACCGTGGTCAACCAGTGGAAACATTCAATATTGTGCTTATGATGGTTAGAGCTTTAACAGGCTATATCACGAATGTAGAGAACACACCACAAATAAAACCTAGGTCGTTGGATGGTAATGATGTAGCTTTTGCACTTAATGACTATGTCTCATACGTTTTAGATGATAATGATTTTGAGATGGTTAAGAGAAAGATTGTGCTTGATGGGCTGACCTCAGGACTTATGGTACCTTATATAGACGTTATAAAAACAGGTAAGTTTGATAAGTATGGAAGAGAAATTCACAGAATTAAAGTCAATCATACACCTAGTTATCAATGTGCGCTAGACCCTATGTCTAAGCTGGATGACCATTCAGATTTTAGGTTTTTTCATAGGTTTAAATGGATTAGTGAGTCCAATGTCCTCCAATTGTATGGCGAGTCTAAACTTAGTGAATTAGTAGCTAACCAAGATACTCTAAATAGTGAAAGTACCCTGAACGACTTGGATAATAAGTCAAATGGTTTCAGTGGTCGCTACAGAATGCACGATAAGTATCTCGTTGTACATTCCATAGTCAGAGAGGATAGTGGGGATTACTATTCCGTTCAGTGGTGTGGTGATACTATACTTAGCCATAAAAAGATAACCTATAAAAAAGTTAAGAACCCTTACATAGTTATCAAAATGAATGATGAACTAGATACCGATGAATTCTATGGTCCTTTTAGGGAAGTGGTAGAGAGTCAGAAAGCAGTGAACCAAGCACTACTTCAAATACAACTACTTATCAACACATCCAAAGCAATTGTTGAGGATGGGGCTGTTGAGGATATTGACAAATTTAAGGAAGCTTTCAGTAGAGTAAATGCTGTAGTGGAAGTTGAGGATATTAGTGGTGTTAAAATAGAGGATATGAGTAGAGATATTCAGAACCAATATATAGCTATTGATAAGGCACTTCAACGTATTAAGATGGTGTTAGGTGTTAATGACTCATTCTTAGGCACAGCTTTTGCTAGTGACTCAGGTCGTAAGGTTCAGATACAAGCTCAGCATTCTGCAGGCATGCTTACTTACCTGACAGGTAAAGTGGAATTCCTAATGAAGAGAGTGGGTACGAGTATTGTATCCCTAGCTAAGCAATACATCTCAGCAGAGCAGGTTTTAAGAACCTCTGATAAGATGGTAGGTGACAGATACTTTAGGATTAATCAGCCTGTAATGAGACCTATAGTAAATCAACAAGGGTATCCACAAATAGATGAGGCGGGTCAATTGGTTATGGAGCCAGTAATGGAGCCAGTTATAGACCCTGCTTCAGGTAATTATGTTACAGATGCAGAAGGGAATATAGCTATCGCCCCCTTAGGTGACCCATCAAGCACATTAGAGTATGCTGATGTAGATATAAAGGTTGAGTCCGTCCCTATGGACCAAACAAAAGAAAAGGACCAGCTACTACTAGAGACTGTGATTAATGGGCCAATGGGTCAGGCCTTATTGCAGGCTGACCCAGCAGGGTATTATATGGCTTCATCATTATCTCTTAGAAATTACGGTGCTAAGTTTAGTAATGTTATGGCTGATATCTATCAGCAAACAGCCATCAAGGTTTCAGGGGGTAAAATAGACCCTACACTAGCTATGGCTGGTGGCAATATGCAAGCAATTATGGGGAGTGCTATGGGTGGTTCTAATGGGAACCATCAGAATGGGCCATCATCCCAAACAACTAAAATTCCAACAGGTATTGACCAAGGAGGGCCAAAATAATGGGTATAGGTAGTGCATTAGGCGCAGCAAGTGCAGGATACGCAGCAGAGAGTCAGCGTTTAGAAAATAACAAAAATAGACAAGGGGCACTTGAACAGGGTGAACGAAGGATGAGAATGGATGAGGAGAGTAGCAGGTTGCGTAACGCTACGCTAAAACAGAAAACAGCTGAGTATTATAGCCCTTCTAATAAAGCCGCTAGAGCCGCTCAGGCAAAGGTAGATACAGCCAAGGCATTGATGACTGCCAAGATTACTAGTGACTTCCTTACTCCTGATGATAACCTTAGTACATTAGCTATTAAAGAAGCCAATAAAGCAAAGGAAATGGTCATGGACCAACAAGCTGTCACCAAAACCGACAGGGCTTTTGATGGTGTATATCAGGAGATAGGTGCATCTGGAACAGTCTCAGATTACAAAAGCATTAATGAATTAATATCCACTGATGAAGTATTGGCTGGCATGGTGAAAGAGCCCTTAGTTAGATATAACCCTAATGAACAGAACCACCAAAAAGGTGTGGATGCTTACACTGTTAAATATGCTCAAATGACTGGGATGTCTTTTGACCAAGCTTTACCAATCGTGGAGGGTATGGCTGACGCAGGGCTTGTAGGTTTTGGAGCTGGCAGTGGTAAGCCTTGGGACATTACTGGTATAGGTAGTATAGTAGGTGCAGATAAAAGACAACCAGCCTATAAGCTAAATAGTGCAAAGGCTCAGATTGAAAAAGGTGCTCAAGCATCTATAGCCAAGCAAATGGAAAAAAGAAAGCAAGAAAAGCTGACTCCTGATATACCTGAATGGCATCAAGGAAGGGGTGAAGAAGGTAAGCAGTTGTACAAAGGTAAAGACCCTTCTCAATATGCTTACATGCTAAAGCTTAATGGATTACCTATACCCCCTGACCTAGCCGAGATGGCCAAGACAAACTCAAAAGGTTCACAAGGTTATTGGGATGGAGCAACACCAGAGCAGTTCCAAGGTAAGATGGATGAGTTTAAGGATATGGCATTGTCTGGGGAACTGGACGAAAAAGGCATTGCTATCTATAAGTCAGGAATTGAAAATCTTAAAGACTCTAAGGAACGTGAAACTGCTCGTAAATTACTTCGCTCAGCAGAGGACCACTTAGAGGTGCAGGAAATCTTTAAAAAGGACAATGTCACAACATCAGATAAAAACACTATGCAGAGTATCGAGACTAATTCTATAAGCTCTAATAAAGACCTTATGAAAGAGCGTAAACTTGTAAAAGCTAGTGAAGCTATGATATTTGGTCTTAATGATGTAATGAGTGATTTAGAGAAGGCTGTAAATGGTGAAGGAGTTATGTCAGGTGTAGGTTCTGATTTCTTAGTAAAACTAGTTGCTAAGGATATAGAAAGTGTTAGAGCTGGTATAAACTTATTTAAGTCAGGTAAAGATGTTACCAGACAGCAAGTGCTTAACACTTTAGGGTTGAACACTAAAATAGGTAAACTGGTTGCTTCATATGTTAAAGAGACATCAGGTGCTGCAGTATCTGACCAAGAACGTGCTTTCCTTACAGGCATACTGGCAGGTGCTATGAATGGTGACCCTAAGGCAATGGCTACTTCCATGAGTGCTTTTAGAGATGTAACAGCCAATGAATTAGAGAACAAAGCAAATGATTTCTTGCTGGTGGATAAACTACCTTACACTATGTACAATGTGAAAGGCATAGCTAATCAAGTTGATTATGTATCTAAGATAGGGGCTCAAAAATCTACAATGCTGCCTGGTGAAGATAAAGCACCTGAACCAACCAAGGTTAAGCAGCCTGAATTCTTCTAGGAGTTTATATGTTTGAAGAGAATAATGTAACACCAGTAAATACCTCTCCTGTACTAGCTGCAGCCGAACAGGATGAGCAAGCTATGTCTTATATAAGTGATCAGGTTAAAAACGGTGCAGATATAAATAAGGTGCTAGAGAGTAGTAAAGAGCCTGAAATACGTAGAGGTCAATATGCTAGGTTCTTGAAAAATAAATACCCCGAAATAACACGTAAGCAGCTGATGGATACTACCAAAGCAACTTGGAACCAAGTACAGATGCTTGACCAAGGACCAGTTGAGTCTTTCTTTGAAGGTGTAAAGAAAGATTATAGCCAATTAGCTTATGGAATACGTAAGACGCTACTTCCAGATGACCCTGAAATACAGGCTGAAAGGGAGGCATATATCAACGGATATAACAATGACCATTCGTTTAGGAAGGGGTACACTATGGAGTATGATGAGAAAGGTAATCGTAATGAGCAGTGGGATGTGGCAGCAGGATTAGGTGAGGTAGCTATGGATATAGGTGTAGGTTTTGGTGCAGGAACAGTAGCTAAGTCAGCTCTTAAAGCAGGTATTACGGATGTAGGTGTTACAGCAGCTTCCGAATCCATGAAGTATAGACAGCACCAAGATAAGGAGAAGCTTGCTATAGGTATAGGCTCTTCCTTAGCTGGGAATGTATTAGGTGCTTATATAGGTAAGGCATTTAATAAAGCCACGCCTAATGAAACCAAGACATTAGAAGAGCTAGATGAGCAGTTAAAAGGACTTAGGCTATTAGAGGATAGTGGAATACCGGTAACACCTGAGATGCTGGCTGACCCTAAGTTGTTCAAACGTAAAGTATTAGAGTCTGCTAAAAATGGGCATGATGCACCAAGACTATTCGAAGCAATGGACAATATGCAAGCTTCACTGATTAACAAGATAGATACAATGGCCAGGTCTTTGGGTACTGACCCAGTATCCCTTCAGAAATTCAGAAATGGTGAGCTTTCATCCTTTGATATGGGGGATAAATTCAGGGCATTTATAGATGAGAAGAGAGCAGATTACAGAGCTCAGGAAGATGTACTCTACAATAAAGCCAAGTCACTTGATGTAACTAATACAGGCTCTGAGCGTACATATGATATATCACCCTTAATGGAGCAGTTAAAGCAGGATATGGTGGGTAGCTCAGAAGCATTTAATGTTGTTAGAGGGGAACTAGGTCATTTAAAAAGGGTACAGAGTGCTAATGAGTCATCTTTGAAAGAGAGCACTTCAAATCTAGCAGCCAAGATAAATGACATTAATGTTGATATAGGTAAGAAGGAAACATTGGCAGGGGCTGCAAAGGATAAACTTGAAATTCTAAATCTTAGATTGTCAGAGGTTACCGATAAAACACCTGAAAGCGTTATAGCTAAGTTACATCAAGACATAGCAAAGCAAAGTAGTGTTTTGTCTGAGGCTTCTAGTGAGTTGAAGAGATTAAAGAAAAGTAAAGGAGGTTATACTGCTTCATTTAACAGAACTTATGATAAAGCCAATGATTTTAGACCTGTAGATGTGGAGGGTGTAGAGATACCAAATCAGCTTACAGCTAATGAGTTAACTCTTCTACAACGTAGGATTAACGAAAAAATATTCACCCCAGGGGGTCAGATAAGTCAATCAGATGGAATTCAGATTGGAGCCTTGACAAAAGGTAAAGCTTCTATTAAAAGCTTTATGGATGGTTCAATAGAGAATAGAGAATACTTGGATACTATAAATCAAGCTAATAGTGTAGCCAGGGAAAGATTTAACTTGATGGGCAATACCTCACCTATCCAAGGCATAGCCAAGGCATTAGATAGCTCTAACCCTAAAGATTTATATAATCTATTTGATGGTAAGAACTCTACTTCTAATCTGCTTCATTTAAAGAAGCTTGTAGGTAAAGACTCTAAGGTTTATAAAGAGTTATCCACCAAAGTGGTGTTTGACAATGTTATGGATGGTGTAAGGCAAGCCTCAGGTGTTGACAGTAACATAGGAATTGATTTCACTAGGCTAGCTAAGAACCTAAACAAGAAAGACCTAATAAATGATATAGCGAAGATTACTGACGAACCCACGGCTGACATGTTTAGAGCTATGAAATACATCAGTAATGTATATGGCCAACCATTAGACGGGGTATTAAAAGCTGATGTATCCCTGGGTCAAAAAGGCATAGTAAACTTTATGAAGAAGGCTTTAATGGACCTAAAGGAAGTTGCCGTGACTGACCCACTGGGGAATGTAGGGCTTGGTAAGATGACTCAGAATATGAAGTATGTTGGAAAACCTAGATGGTATGACAAACAAGCAGACCTTACAGGTATGATACTTGAAACTGAACAAGCTATGAAAAGAGCTGCTACTCCTAGTGAGAAAGTTAAACAAGGAAACTTATTAATGAATAAGTTAAGAGGAGTCTTCACTCAATCAAAGGATAAATAATGGAAAGCTACAATCAGGAATTACAAGAAAGAAAACTAGGGAAAGATAACGCAGCTGAAGAGAAGGCTGAAGGAGATACAAAAGTCACAGGTTTTACAGAGGAAGCAAGTGATGAGGTGGCAGAGGCTATAAACAAGCTTTCGCTAGGTATGAAAGTGGAGGATGTTTTTAGAGGTTCTAAAAACCCTGAGTACCTTCGTGGTATGGTAGCCAAAGCATTGATGCAGGTTACAGGGTCAGCTCAAGCAAGTAAACGAGGTGTAAAGGCTATGGACTTCCAGACAGCTGGTAATGCAGTAGGTGCCGTGGATATGGAGAATAAAGACTTTAAACGTGGGCTGTACACAGAAGGTGCTATGGAGCAGGCCTTTAAAGCCAGAAAAGCAGACCCTAAAAAGTTTGATGGTTGGGTAGCCGATACATTTGGGGAGCTTTAATGGCTTGGGTAAAATGTAACAAATGTGGAAGTGCTTGGTTAGGTGGAGGGGCTTGCCCTAGATGTTTTCCTAAAAATAGAAAGGATAAGTGATGGGTATAGGTACAGCATTTGGTTCAGGAGCAGCAAAGTATGAGAAAGAGCTATCCGATATAGAGATAGCCCAGCAAGTGGAGAAGTATAAAAAGCAAGTAGCTCACCAGCAGGAGGTGGATAATTATAACATTAACAGTAGAATGGCCCCTACTGGTAATCCTTCATCCAAGGAGGATTTGTTTGTTTATGATGAAGACCATAACTTAGGTAAAGGTTTGTATAACCCATACACTAAGAAATATGGCACTAAGGCTACGCGGAATAACAACCCTGGGAACATTACAGGCATGGGTGGTACCTTGTTGTATGGTGCTAGTAAAATAGCTAAGAGTAAATCAGGTGATAGAGGTGACCAGGCTCAGCTTGTTTTCGATGATGAGGCTAGTGGATGGTCTGCTATGTATCAGCTTATGAAAAGTGAGAAATACAATCATATGAGCATAAGGGAAGACTTCAGCAAGTATCAAACAGATAATGATGCTTGGGCTAGGATAAAGGATGAACTCACCCAACGAGGTGTCAACATAGATAGAAGATTTATAGACCTTACACCTGAGGAGCAGGTTATATTTATGCAGAATAGGGCACAGCACGAAGGCTGGAAAGGTAAGCCTTTACAGCTATCAATGCTTTCACTCTAAATCATCTTTAAAAGCTTCAAGCTCTGCTTCTATAGTCTCTAAAAATCTTTGACCAAACTGCACAAATATCTGCTCTGATATTTCCCTATTGTTTACGGTAACAACCGAGGATAGTGGGGAACGTAAAGCTACTTCAAATAGACCATCCTCCTTTTCTGTCATTGTTAGTTTAAGTAGCATTGTGGACTTCATATAAATACCTCTCTACTTGTGCAATACTAAAGGCTACTAAAGCCAAACCACCTAATCTTCTATTACGTCTAATTTTAGCCATTTGAACAAATTCATGTGGCTTCAGTTTTTTCTCGTCTATTACATTGTAATCCTTATCTACAGCCTTCATTACCCTGTAATAGTTTTCTTCATCTTTAACCTCAATAGCTATGTGAAGCAACACTCTTTTACCACATATTTCATAGGGTATTCCACATTGTAGGTCTGATTCACCTGATGTACTATACACACCATTGATGGCTACTCCTCCTAGTCTTGTAATGTCCTTAATCAGTTTTGATTGGTATCCTGACTCTTTCATATTAACTTCTCCATTCTTCTTATTCCAATTTAATCACATTTACCTCTTAATGACCTGTAACCTATACAGACTACCTAGTATGGCTGTCACTGCAACCTTAGCCTCCTTAAGTATTGGTTTATCAGGTGTAAGTAACGTAAGATGGTTATCAACTCTATTAGCCATACGACGTAATTTGTAAATCTTATTTATTACGTCTTTACGCTTTCTACTTCTATAGATTGTCGCTATAGCTTCTTCAACCTTGTAAGTATCCTAGTACATTATTATCCTTATTGCCAAGCCCTCTGGTAGCTTGTCTTTACAAAGTTTTCCTTTTTAACTGCTACTGAGTCATATACTGCCTTACCTACCCCAGGCTTATCCATAACAAGCACATCAACCTCTATAGGGTCTTTTCTATCATGGTTTGCCTGTCTCGCCATACGCTGAGTGTGTTTACTTGTTCTAAAAGATAAGCTGTAAATGATTAGCTTATCGTACATAGAGAGGTCTACTCCTTCCGCATCCCCATCACTGGATAGTATCTCAGCATCTGGAAAGTGTTTGGTAAGTAACTCCCTCTCTTTAACAAAATGAGCCATTATGGCTATCGTTTTGCCTTTGTAATTTTCTTTTATGTAGACCAGCTTTTCTGTGGAGCCTGTGTAGACTGACACACTGTCATCTATCTTCAACGTCCCTCCTTCAAGCTGGTAGTGGACAGACCTTACCTTGGAATCACTATCACCAATAATCTCTGCATTGTTAATGGTAATTAGTCGTTTATCTCTCCACTCCTTCATAAGGTCAACTGTTAAGGCTTTTGGAGTGATTAACACTAAGTTTGCCTCGGGTTCATGCTTTATGCCCACCTGCTGTCTGGTTTTAAAATTAAACAAATGAGATACCTTCTTCAGAACTTTATCTGTCTTATACCTGTCTCTTTTGTCTTGCAAACCGTAAGGTGTTCTTGTCATATTAGGTATTCCATATCTCCTGTACCACTCATAGAAGTTGGTTTCCTTGAAAGGGCACCAGTCACTCAGTTTTAATTGGTGGTAAAGTAAGCCTACATGTTCAGCATATGGAGTAGCTGACAGGTATAGGATTGGTAGCCCTTTGGATAAGCCCTTTACAGACTTCCATGTGGTGGATGGCCTACCAATACCACTAATAGCGTGATGGGCTTCATCAAGTATAAGAAACTCATAGCCTCTATACTCTGGCTTAATGGTGTAGACTTGTTTACCCTTCACTTTTTTACGGCTGTGAATTGACTCATAATTTACAACTGTAAACTTTGTTTTGTGTGGCCACTTTTGAAGTGTCTCCTTCCAACCTGGTAAAGCTTTCTTTTTTGTTATTACTAGGCATGATGAAGCTTTACTACCCTCTACACATAATAGAGCAGTTAATGTCTTCCTAGTTCTCTCCTCCCAAGCCATATAAGCAAGCCCATAAGTTCTAATAGTATTCAAAGCCCAGGCAGCACCTTCTACCTGATGCTTCTGAGGTATCATAATTCTTCCTTGATAAAACTACCTAAAGCATTCAATTCCCCTACCCTACCTGATATTTCATTTAAGGCAGAGTTCCAGCTATCCTTTAAATCTGCATTACGAAAAGAACATATCCTCTTCATTTGTTGTACCATATTAGCAACTTCAGAAGTTATATCTTCGTCTTTTAAGATTTTATCTTGAAGTAAACCTAGGTAGCTATTCAATAGGGGTAGTGGGGGCTTAATATGCTCCTTTATAGGTTCATCTTCTATAATGGTTAGCAGATTTAGATTTCTCAAATAACATAAACTAGTAAATACAACCATTATATCTCCTATATCATCATCTATAGGTTTATCATAACCTAGGTTATAATTAAGTTCACCTACTTCAGAACCTAGCTTAAGGGCTTGTGTTGTGGCTAATCCGTTATCTAATAGGCCTTTCTCTTTGGCCCAGGTTAAAGTTAATGCATGTAATGTTTTCATTTTAATTCCTTTTCTAAACTTTCTTTTGCATAAGGATGCAGAAATATATTTTCATTGGAATATACATATAAGGCTACTCTTATACTAGGGAAGTAAGAACCTGATTTATATTTAGACACCATAGCTGTAGATATCCCACCAAGTGCTCCTGCGATTTCCCTAGGTGCTTTACCCTCTTCTAGCTTTAAAAGTATATAATCTTTTATGGTCATCATTGGACCCTCCTTAATTTAAAATATGATATCTGGATAATCCTATTAATTATTAATATTAATCCGTTTATGGGCATCCTTAGGGATATATTGGGATATTTTAATCCCTAGATTTTTTATATATCTAATACCCTCTTCATCCCTGTACTTTTCTACATATATTATAGACTTTATACCAGCAGATGCTAAGAGTTTAGAACAAGTTTTACAAGGGGAATGAGTCATATATATAGAAGCGCCTTTAGTTTTAATGCCCTCCCTATTGCAAAATGTTAATAGATTTTGCTCAGCATGTAATACAAATTCATTGGTACTTCCATCAGAGCATTCACATTTATTTCTGGTTCCTTTTATAGTACCATTATATCCGCAAGCTATAATCCTCTTCCCCCTAGTTAGAACTACTCCAACCTGTAATCTTTTACATTTAGATAGGTATGCAAATGAGTATGCAACCTCTATCATCACTGCTTTAACCTTCATAATTTTCTACCATCTTTATAGCTCTCTTAGTTTCTTGTGGAAGGATATGAGCATTAAATACAATATGAGTATATTCACCTAAAGGTAGGTTTAATGCTTCTGCCATATGTATCTGTAACGAAGTTCCTAGGAATACATCTAAACCTATAACACTACAGAGGTTATTACTTCTCATAAAAGAAGTGCAGTTTAATCTACCATCTACTACATCGAAGCCCCACCCTATAGTACAAGGATACTCAACGATAGTTTCGCCTTTTTCCCTCTTAGAAACTATATGGTCCCTTTCATCAAGGATATTAAGAAATGCTTGTCTAGTATTAATATCCCTTTTAAGTTTATCTATAAGTATAGGTAACTGTTTTACTATCCTAGGGCCATAAGCAACATTCCTACCTTCATATTCTAATGCATATTTCTTAGCTTTTTCACTAAGTTTTACAAACTCCCCTTGCTTATCCGAACCAGAGAATAGCCAATCCCTAAATGCATTATAATATTGTATATTAGCATCTATACCTAAGTTATCCTCCGGGTTAGTAAGAGTAAATCTCAAGTTCCTAATGATACCATATTTGGTATCATATAAAGCTTCATTTAGAAGTCTAAAATGTATTTCTTTAAAGTTATTATCTCTCATAATTTTTTCCTTGCATATATGAATATCCTACTTCCTATTTCTATGGAAGAAATCTTTTTAAACCCTGTTAATACT
>JALUKQ010000125.1 GCA_027056485.1 Campylobacteraceae bacterium
TTGGGTATCAATCAGAATTGATACAAGCACTATTAATTGTGATTCATAATTCAATTGATGCTGCTAGAGAAAATAATATATCAGCTATAATAACTATTGACATTAAAGAGTTGGATAATCGAGTATATATTAATATTGAAGATAATGCTGGAGGTATTTCAGAAGAGATACAAAAAGATATTTTTAATCCATATTTTACAACAAAACATGAGTCACAAGGAACAGGTTTGGGGCTTTATATATTGAAAATGATTATAGAGAAAAGTATGTCAGGTTCAGTTTATATTTCTAACAAAAATAGTGGTGTTAACTGTATGCTAGAAATCCCTAAAAATTTGGGAAATATAGAAAGAATATAATAATATTTAATATATTTTTATGTTTTTTATATAGAATATCACTTTTATCTCACATTAGTGTGGCATTATGGGTGTAAAATATTAATTACATTGGGAATAAAAAGTATTGAAAACTTTAAAAAATTTAACCATTTTATATGTAGAAGATGAAGAGTCGATTATTGATAAATATGCATACTTTTTAGAAGATTGTTCTAAAGTATTGCATGTCGCACGTGATGGGGAAGAGGCATTGGCTCTTTATAAAGAGTATAAGCCTCATCTGATTGTTATGGATTTGCTTATTCCTAAATTAAATGGTATAGAGTTAGCCAAAGAGATTAGAAAAATAGATGAAGATGTATTTATAATCGCACTAACAGCACATTCCGATAGAGAAATTCTTTTAGAAATTGTTGAACTTAATTTTTCATCTTATCTTATAAAGCCTGTTGGTAGAGGTGATTTAATGAAAGCACTTTTGAAGGTATCTAAAAAGATAGATGATGGACAGAATATTCCTCTACCATGTAACTCACTATGGGATGGAAAGAGTAAAACACTTTTTGTGGATAATAAATCTATTATGCTAACAAAAAGAGAATCAAAACTTTTTGAACTTTTGGTTGATAAAGCAGGAGTTCCTTGTAGTGATGATGAAATATTTTTTTATGTTTGGGGTGATGAGTTTGATAAAACTATTACCAATTCATCTATCCGTACTTTGGTTAAAAACCTTCGTAAAAAAATTCCTAAAAATTTGATAAAAAACCAGTATGGAGTAGGATATAAAATTAACTTTTAAGAATTAATGGTTTCATGTAAGTAGTTTGCTACAGCATCTTCATCATTACTTTTTGATAAAACAATATCTGCTTCATTTTTAACAGCATCTAGTGCATTTGAGACAGCAATAGCCGTACCTGCTAATTTAAACATACCAATATCATTTAAACCATCTCCAAAAACAGTAGTATCTAAAGAGTCTTTATTTAAATACTCTAAAACTTTAGTTAGTGCATGTGCTTTGTCACTTAGTGGATGAAGTATAGTTAAAAAATAACACTTCATATAGTTTTCGGGAGCTAATTTAACTTCTATGGTGTCTCCAAACATGCTAGATAGATGTTGTGCTAGTGGTCGTAAAATCTTCTCTTCACCCATATAGACAAGTTTTAATGTATCTTTAGCACCCTCTATTCTTTTTTTGTAGCTGAGCCGTTTATCTGATGCATAGTTTTCTCTTATTAAAAACTCTTGATAACTGTTTAAAATAGGAGGTATAGAAAAAGTTTCATCTAATGTTTTATGGTTATTAAGTGAGATGACATAAGGATAAATTCCAAATTTGATACTCTCTGAAATAATGGCATCACCAATCTCTTTGTTAAGCGTTTTTAAATCTATAAGCTTTTGTTCAGGTGAAACAACCATAGCACCATCCATTAATATAAGAGGTGCTTTTAAGTTAAGACCCTTTAAAAATTCATTGGTTTTAGAAAAACTTCTAGCAGTTGCTATAGAGAGTAGGGCATGATGTGATTTTTCATTCCAAATCTTTTTTGAGAACGTACTTACTTTTTGAGTACTGTGTAAAAATGTATGGTCTAAATCAGTTATATAGAGTTTTGGCATGAATCTTCTTTTTTTTAAAGAATTATACCTATTTGCTATTAATTATCTGATACTATTCTAACTATGGATATGGTCATTCAACTTATAATAATTATGATTTTTTTAGAATTGATGGAAGCACACTTACAGAGAGCTGATACATTAGGTGAGATGATAGATAGACTCTATGTTTATTATAATAAGAGTGTTTTTCTATTTTTTATTTATCACCCTACATTCTATTTTGTACTTTGTGTTGCTTTATATTTAGATACTTTTAATATTTATATTATTATAATTTTACTCTTTAAAGTCTTTGACGTATTCTTTAAAATAGAGATGATTAAGCAACGTTATCAAGTAAAAAATATGGATAGTGAATTGGCTGAGATGTTAAATAGTAAAATAGCTCCTTGGATGGGATTCTTGGGGCTATTTACTTATGTCCCATTACTATTTATGGCAATATCATCATAGATTAACAATAAGTTTATTATAATGACACAACTACAAGTAAAAATACTTCAAAACATTTCAAGATAGCTTTTAATATAGCACTCAAGAGGACTTATGAGCGAACAACAAAACAAAAAACGTAATCACAATAAAAAGAATACTAGAACACATGTACCCGTAGATGGATATAAAGTTGAAGACCTTCAATCAAAACCACTAGAAGAGTTGGTAACTATTGCAGAGAAAGTAAAAGTAGAAAATCCAAATGAGTTTAAACGAAAAGATTTGATTTTTGAAATTCTAAAATCTCAAGTATCACAGGGAGGCTTTATTCTCTTTACAGGTATTTTAGAGGTAATGAATGATGGTTATGGTTTTTTACGTTCAGAAGATGGAAACTTTGCTAACTCTCAAAATGATACCTATGTAAGTGGTACTCAGATTAAACGTTTCGCACTTAGAAATGGTGACATTGTTACAGGTCAAGTACGACAGCCAAAAGAGCAAGAGAAATATTATGCTCTTCTTAAAATAGAAGCGATTAACTATCTACCACCTGAAGAGTCTAAAAAAAGACCTCTTTTTGATAACCTTACTCCTCTTTATGCTACAGAACAACTTAAACTAGAATATAATCCAATGAAGTTAACAGGTCGAGTTCTTGACCTCTTTACTCCTATTGGAAAAGGTCAAAGAGCCTTAATTGTAGCACCTCCAAGAACAGGTAAAACAGAACTTCTTAAAGAATTAGCTCATGGAATTTCTCATAACACACCAGATGTTTCACTTATGGTTCTTTTAGTTGATGAGCGACCAGAAGAGGTTACAGACATGCAGCGAAGTGTAAAAGGTGAAGTTTACTCTTCAACTTTTGACTTACCTGCACAAAATCATGTGCGAACAGCAGAAATGGTTATAGAAAAAGCAAAAAGACGTGTTGAGAGTGGTAAAGATGTTGTAATCCTTTTAGATTCTATTACAAGACTTGCACGTGCATATAATACCGTAACTCCAAGTTCAGGAAAAGTACTATCTGGTGGTGTCGATGCTAATGCACTACATAAACCAAAAAGGTTTTTTGGTGCTGCTAGAAATATAGAAGAGGGTGGTTCTTTAACTATTATTGCAACAGCACTTATTGATACAGGTAGCCGTATGGATGAGGTTATTTTTGAAGAGTTTAAAGGTACAGGTAACTCAGAAGTTGTTCTTAACCGTTATGTATCGGAGAGAAGAATTTATCCTGCTATAGATGTGACAAAGTCGGGAACTAGAAAAGAAGAGCTTATGGTAGATACAGAAACCATGCAAAAAGTATGGGCTATTAGAAATGCCATGCAAGGTATGGAAGATGTGGAAGGCTTGAAGTTCTTATTCTCTAAAATGACTAAAACTAAAACGAATGAAGAGTTCTTAGCGATAATGAACGGGTAGGATGTAATCCCTGAATACACCGTTAAAACTAAAAAATCAATTAATATGATTGTAATACGGTGTAGACGGGGTCTACACCCTACGGAAGGTTTGTATGAAAATAGGAGTATTTGATTCAGGAGCAGGTGGACTCTCTGTTGTAAAAAGCCTATTGGCATATAATCTTTTTGATGAGGTTATCTATTATGGGGATACAGCTCGTGTCCCTTACGGTCCAAAAGACAAAAACACTATTATTCGTTACTCCCTTGAAGCTTTAGAATTTTTTAATAATTTTGATATTGATTTACTAATTACTGCTTGTAATACTGTCTCAGCTTATGCATTACCTGAAATGAATGCTCAAAGTAAATATCCTGTTTTAGGAGTAATAGAGCCAGGTGTCTTAGCATTAGAGAATAAAAGTTTAAAAAAAGATGATAATATTTTAATTATTGCAACACGTGCAACTATTAGCTCAAAACGTTATGAAGATGCTCTTGAAAAATTAGGGCATACTAATATTACATCGCTTCAAACTGGACTTTTTGTTCCTTTGGTTGAGGAGGGTATTTTTGAAGGTGAAATTTTAACGGCAACTATGAATTATTATTTTTCAAATATAAAAGAGCCTAAGGCTATTATTTTAGGTTGTACACATTTTCCCCTTATAGGAGAGAGCCTACAGAGCTATTTTTTGAATAAACCGATTTTGATTCATTCTGGTGAAGCTATAGTTGAATATTTAGAAGCACGTTATCATCTCTCTTCTAAAAGTAAAGAGGCAGAGTTAAAAATTTTTGCCTCTGATAACGTAGCAGGGTTAAGAAAAATAGCTGATAGTTGGCTATAAAATTCCTACAGCCTCACGAACTATCGACATTTTTGCATCTGCAATTTTTTGCATTTTCTTAGCACCATCACTTAGTATATCTTTGACCATATCAGGGTTATTGATATAAATTTCACGTTTCCCTCTAGCCTCTTCAAACTCATCCCAAATAAGACCTTTTAAGTATTGTTTGAAGTGTCCATATCCCTCTTCACCTGTTTTATAGCGTTGTTGGAGTTCTGCTTTTCTATTATCATCTAAAAATAGTGATGCTAGGTTATATATATTACAATCTTCGTATTCTAAGGGTTCACCAAGAGGTGTAGATGAACTTATTATTTTATTACATCGTTTTTGAAGTTTTTTCTCTGTTTCCATAAAAATATCTATGGCATTATCATAAGACTTTGACATTTTTTGCCCATCAATCCCTGGGATAGTTGCTACATTTTCATTTACAACATGTTCTGGTAAGACAAAAGTCTCTCCATACTCATTATTAAACTTTATAGCAATATCACGAGTCATTTCAACATGTTGTATTTGGTCTTTACCTACGGGTACCTTTTCTGTATCAAGTAATAGTATATCGGCTGCCATAAGTACAGGGTAAGAGAATAGAGCATGATTAGCTGTTATGCCCTTTGCTACTTTGTCTTTATAAGAGTGAGCTCTTTCAAGAAGACCCATAGGTGTAAATTTAGAGAGTATCCAGTAGAGTTCAAGAACTTGTGGTACATCGCTCTGTACCCAAAAAGTTGTTTTGTTTGGGTCAATACCCAAAGCTAAATAATCTACTGCTGCTTGAAATGTTAACTCTTTTAAAAGCTTTGCATCTTTTGATGTAGTTAAAGAGTGGTAGTTCGCAATAAAAGTAAATAGCTCCTCTTTCTCTTGAAGCTCTATCATTGGTTTCATGGCTGCAAAATAGTTACCTATATGAAGTTTTCCTGAGGCTTGGATTCCTGTTAATACACGCATTTAAATCCTTGATTAAATAATATTGGGATTATATCAAAATATTTTAGAAATTAGCTATTTTGCTTTTTGATTTATTTTAATGTTTAATCATGTTTTATGATGTTCTGATGTATCATGTTGTTAAGGAGATGTCATGATAAAAATAGTAGTGATATTGTTACCCATAATAGCTTTTGCCGAGTTAAATATGAATGAAGTAAATAGTGTACTATTAAATATTCATGCTTCAAAGGAGTTAAAATATTATAGTCCTAAGATAAGTAACGCTATAAATAAAAAAATAAAGTTTACGTCATTGGAAGATGCTGATATCCTCCTTTTTCCTAAAAAAACAGTTAATAAAAAAATTCTTAACAGTAAAATACTAATTGTAAATTCTTATAAATCGTTAAAGAAAAACAAGAATAGTATTGGTGCTATTTATCTAAAAAAAGGTAGAACACAAATAATTTTTATAAGAGATCGATTAAGAGATAAAAAGTTAACTATACCTGAAAAATTTAATAAATATATTGTTTCCAACTGTCACATAAATCAAAAATGTATATGATTTAATCACTAATAATTTATAGAACCACTATTTTTAAATGAAAATGTTCCATTTATTCACTTTTAGGCACTTTTTTATGTTAAAATCATCCATTATAAAAAAAATCTTAGGAAAAAAAAGTGAATATAAATTTTATACATTTAAACAAAAACAAACATTATTTCATTGTATTTACTTTTATTATCATGATTTTTGTACTTTTCTTATATTTTTACAAACACTTAGATAATTATGAAAATAGATTAAAAAATATACTTTTAAATCATGCTATTGAAATAGTAGACAATACTTCAGCAAATATACTAGATGATATGGTCGAAGAAAATTTAGACTTTGTTAAATTAAATCTTATAAATAGTGAAGTACGTATTAAAAATGAAAAATCTTTATCACTGCTTCTTAATAAGGATATAGAAGAACTTTATGTACTCTTTCCTTCAAAAAATCATCTTTTTTTCCTTCTTGATACAGCAAAAGTAGATAGAGGAGAGGTTGGTGAGCTTTTTACACCAGAATCTATGAAACCATTTACTAAGATCACAGAAACAGGTGAGAAGATAACCTATATACAAAATGGTATAGAAAATATAGGTTTTACGTTAATTAAACCAATTATTCAAAATAAAAAAGTTATTGCTTTTTTAGTTGTTGATTACAGTAAAGAGAGTTTATCTTTTCTATCTAAGTTGCTTACTATGAATGTTAATAGTATTAATATAGCACTCTTTTTTATTTTGATAATCTTTTTATTTATTATTTACTATTTATTTTACCGTAATTATATCAAGTATAAAATCTATTATAACCCAAATACACATACACTAAATAAAGTCTATCTGAATGAAAATTATGAAAAAATTGAGTTTGAAAAATATTATGTGGCTTTAGCAGATTTAGACTTTTTTAAACGTATCAATACTCTATATGGTAGAAAAAATGGAGATATTTTAATAAACTCTGTTATAAAAACTATTAACGTCTTATTGAAAAAAGATGATATGTTTATTGAGTATAGTGGTGAATCTTTTTTACTTTTTATTTTAAAAAGTAAAACAAGTGAAAAAGAGTTTAGAGAACTTATGGATACCATCTGTTTACATGTTGAAAGAAAGAGTTTTCGCTTACCTAATAGACGAGTAAGATTAACAATATCAATAGGAGCTTTGTTAGAGACTGATTTAGAGAAATCATTACAAGATGTGATTCATAAAGCAGATACTGCACTTTATGAGACGAAACATCATGGGCGTAATTGTGTTGTGTTCTTTGATGAAACACAAAGTTTAAGGCTTTATCGTAATAAGCTAAAAGAGTTAATAGAGTCAGACAAATTAGTTTTTCATTATCAGCCTATAGTTAATATTTATGATAAATCTATTCACCATTATGAAGCGTTATTGCGTATAGAGGATGGAGATAATATTATTTTTCCAGATAAAATTTTACCTAGTTTGGAAGATAGTCACCTCTATAGTTATTTATCAAAAAGGGTTATAGAGTTTAATGTGAAAAAGTTAAGAGAAAATAAAAAAATGAAAATTTCTATTAACTTAAGCTCAGATGATTTATTAAATGAAACAATTTTATTACTTTTGGCAGAAAATTCTGATGTATCAGATAGATTACATATAGAGATTTTAGAAAATAAAAGTATTGATTACTCAAGAGTAGAAATCTCTCTTCAAAAACTACGTATGTTTGGATATAAAATAGCTATTGATGATTTTGGCACGGGCTATGCTAACATGGGACACCTTCTAAATCTCTCTATCGATTTTCTAAAAATAGATGGTAGCCTAATTAGAGAGATTCACCATAGTAAACCAGCCTATAGTTTGGTTAAGTCATTGGCACTTTTTTGTAAAAAGAACAATATAAAAGTTATAGCAGAGTTTGTTGAAAATGAGCAGATAGTTGAAGTATTAAAAGAGTTAGATATTGACTATGGACAAGGGTGGTACTTTTCTAAAGCCCTCCCTTATGATGAATTAGATTTTAGTGATTAGTCATCATCTATACGTTGACCACGTTTTCTTCCACCGATGTCTAAAGGTACACCAACAAAATCAAACTTTTCTCTAAATATATTGGCTAAGTAACGTTTGTATGAGAAGTGTAGACCATCAGGTCGGTTCATAATAATGGCTATTTTAGGTGGTTTAGTCTCATATTGTGTAGCAAATTTAATTTTTACAACCCCACCATTTACAGTAGGTATATGGTGTCTATTTATAGCATATTTTAGTACTTCATTTAGTTTAGATGTTGGGATTCTTTGTTTGTATCGTCCATAAATATCTACTATTTCATCGAGTATTTTATGTACCCTTAATCCTGTTTTTGCTGAAATAGTAATCAGTGGTGCATAGTGTAAAAATTTTAATTCATCACGAATGTCTTCTACAGCTTTTTTATAGGTCTCTTCATCATCTTTATGTATGTCCCATTTATTGAGAACAATAAGACAACCAAGTTTATATTTTTCTACTAAGTTGGCTATTCTTTCATCGAGTTCAACTACACCCACTGTAGAGTCTATCATAAGTAATGCAATGTCTGCATCGGCTAACATTGCCTCTGTTCGCTCAAAAGCATACTTCTCTATTCCTAAAATTCTACCACGTCTACGAATACCTGCTGTGTCAACAAAGGTAATCTTATGATCTCTATACTCCATCTCTTCATCTATAGGATCAATAGTTGTTCCTGCTACAGGTGAGACCACAGCACGTTCTTCATTTAGTAGGGCATTAAGTAGAGAACTTTTACCTGTATTGACACGACCTATAATGGCAACTTTTATCTCTCTGTCTTCTTCCTCTTCATCAGCCTCTTGTACCATTTCAACAATATCTTCAAAACTTAGCTCTTCATCTTCCTCAGGTTCTGAATTATCTTCCTCTTCACGTTCAGGAATGTACTCTTCTAGCCAAGCATAAAAGTCATTCATGTAACGGTTGTGACTGACTGACATAGGGAAAGTTCTCTCTGCTCCAAACTCTAAAAAGTCCCAGTAACGTAGAGCTTCATCTTTATCATTGTCAATCTTATTGACAACTAAAGCAAGAGGTTTTCCCAGTTGTTGAAGACCATAAAAAAGCTCTCTATCTTCTTCTTGGGGAATATTTTTACCATCGACAACATAAATAATAATATCAGCTTCATCAGCAGCCCGAAGAGAGAGTTTTTTTACAATTGAAAACATCTCTGTTGAGTCATCTATCCCTCCTGTGTCTATTACTTCAAAGTCACGATTTCCTGAAATAGTAACCATACGTTTTTTTACATCACGTGTAGTTCCTACAACATCAGAAGTAATGGCGTCTCGCTGTCGAAGCAGTCGGTTAAAAAGGGAGCTTTTCCCTACATTTGGTCGCCCTAAAATGGCTACTTTTTTTAGTTGTGTCATGTTTATATCTTTCTATATTTGTTTCTATATTTGTGTAGGGTGTAGTCCCCGACTACACCATCAAATAAGAATTCGTTATTTAAAAATTGAGTTCTGTTTGAGTACGGTTAAAAATTATTGAAATTATAGCAGACTTTTAGTTATTTTTGATTATCTAAAACTTTAGGCATACTTTCAATATAGAGAGATTGAGAAGGAAAAGCAAATGCTACGTTATTACTCTCTACTATTTTCATAATATTGATATTGACCTCTTCTTTAGTTTTTAAGTATTTTTCCCAATTTGATGTTTTAGTAAATGTATAGACAAGAATTCCTAGTGAACTGTCATCAAAGGTAGTAAAACTGACCAGCATGGTTTCATTTTGTGCTATACCTTTATGATTTCTTAACATAGTTTTTATATCAGTGATTACTTGTTCTATTTGTTGGCTTGTTGCATCATAGGTAAGTCCCAGTTTTATTTTAATTCGTCTTATACCACGTCTAGAGTAGTTTTCTATGGGACTGTTAGCTATGACTTGGTTTGGTAGGGTAATGAGTGATTTTCTAAAAGTACGAATTTTGGTGGTACGCATACCTATATCTTCCACTACACCTTCTACACCATCTATTTTTATCCATTCACCTATTCGTATAGATTTGTCTAAAAGTAGGGCAATAGAGCCGAAAAGATTGGCTGCTGTATCTTTAGCAGCTAAGGCAAAGGCTAACCCACCAATCCCTAACCCTGCCATTAGACCTGCAACATTAACACCCCATAGTTGTAAAATAGAACCTAATCCAATGGATAGTACAATGACTCTTATCACGGTTAATAAGAAGTTACCCATCTCGTGAGATAATTCAGGGTTAAACCGTTCTGTAAAGTGGTATATAACCCCTCTTAGTGCATGTACCATGGCATAAATAGCCCAAAAGAGGTTAAACATTATCATGGTGTTTATTATTTTATCAATAAAATCTGTCTCTAAAAAAAGTAGGGCAAAAAAGAGACGTACTCCTATGGTTACAAATACAAAGGAGAGTGGTCCTCTTAGTGCAGAGAGAATACGGTCGTCATAATAAGTTTGTGTCTGTTTTGCTAAAGGTTGAAGTACTTGAATGACTAATTTTGCAAACATTTTTCTAAGCAGAAGAAAGAAAAAGAGTGAAAATATGGCTGCAAGAATATTACCTAAGGGTATATCAAAGTATAGTTTACTAAAAAAAGTACCCTTCTCTGATAAATAAAGTTCATTTAAATAGCTCTGTATTTGAGGGAAGAAATTAATATCTAATTGATTGACAATCTCTTCAGTTTTAGTAGTATTGTGTTCACTCATGATTTTTCTTTATTTGGAGTAGTTTTATTTTATTAACTTTAATTTTAGCAAAATAAACTATGATATCACATCATATTGACACGGTTAATACACATATATATGATTAAATTTGCATATTGAAATAATAAAGGATTATTATGAAACAGTTATTAATATTATTGAGTGCTTTTGCACTATTTAGCACAAGTTCACAGGCTGAAACCATAACAGCAGATTATAAAGTAGAGTTTGGAATTTTTGGTGAGATAGGAGTTGCTAATGCAACTTTGACAAAAGATGATACTTCTTATACTATAGATGTAGAGTTGGCAGCAACTGGATTGGCTAAAAAACTCTCTGGAAATAGAAAAGAACATCATATCTCAAAAGGACATATAGAAGATGGAGTAATGGTTTCAGATCTTTATCAAGTTATTAAATCACATGGTAATAAAACAACAAATAAAGTTTATTATATAGACCATCAAAACAGAAGTGTAGTAAAGAGCTATAAGCATTGGAAAAATGGGAAATTAAGTAGTGATTCAAATACTAGCATGGACTACTACTCTAAAAATGACCTATTAACACTCTATTTTAATCTAGATAAAATGGTCAAAGATAAACAAAAAAGTGCTTCTTATACATTTACTGCTGTAGGTGCAGAGAAACAAAATGGTTCAGTAGATGTTATTATTCCTAAAAGTAATGAGCTAAATGAGTTTAAAGAATCTGTAGGTGCTAAAGATAAAAATGGATGGTACGCAAGAGCTATTATTAATCAAGATATATTTGCAAGTGATAAAGGAGAGCTTCTATTACGTGTAGGAGAAGATGGTATCACTCAAAAAGCAGTCTTAAAAGATTTAATTTTATTTGGTGATGTAAGAGCAGAGAAAATATAATAGCTGAAAAGAGAGTGTTAAATACTCTCTTTTACTACTATTTTTTCAAACAATTCAAACACTCTTCACTTTTCTCTTTTAAGATGGTTTTACTTTTTGATTCCTTAAATTGAGGTCGATACTTTTTTACCAATTTTCTCAATTTTTGATACTTTTTACCTTTTAGTTTTACTACTGTAGCAGTTTTCTTTCGAATATATCGACCAGGATTAACAGCTTTACCATTTTTATAAAGACCAAAGTGTAAATGAGGACCAGTACTTCGCCCTGATGTTCCTACATAACCAATGGTTTGCCCTTGTTTAACCTTTCTACCTTTTCTCATCCCTTTAGCCCAAGCTCTCATATGTGCATATAGAGTTTCAATCCCATTGGAGTGTTTTATTTTAATGGCTCTACCATAGCCACCTTTCCAACCTTTAAAAGAGATGGTTCCTGAAGAACTTGCAACAATGGCACGACCAGGTCTAGCTGCATAGTCTATTCCCAAATGGGCTCTATATCGCTTTAAGATAGGATGAAAGCGTTTATATGTAAAGTAGCTGGATATACGTTTAAACTTTCTTAAGGGACGAATAAACGTAGAGTGATAAGTACGTTCATATTTTTTACCTAATGAATCATAATATTTATCATCATCCAATAAAAACCCATAAAATGGTTTTTTATTGATCTCAATTAAACAGGCTTGAATAACGGGACTAGAAAAGACTTTTCCATTTCTATATTTCTGTGTATAGAAGATAATAATTCGGTCACCTTTTTTCATTTTTTTAAAAGGTATAGATTTGGAGTATACCTCTTTTAGTTCTTTAGTATAATAAGAGGTTTTTGTAGCTTTTTTTAAATCTTTTTCAAAAGAGTTTTTTATTTGAATAGAGATGGTTTTTTCTACTATGGCATAGGGGATAGGTACATATTTTGCTGTATAACCTTTTTTAGCATTTTTAAGCTCTAACATCAACTCATCTGAAATGGGGATGGTTATATTAACTATTTCTCCATTTTTTTTATTAATGCTATAGGTTTGACCAGCACGAATCTCTTGTATTAACTCTTTATCTTCTCTGTCCATATTGTAGTAGGTTTTTAGAGGGATATTATGGTTCTCTAAAAAAGTTAAGAAAGTCATTTTTGCATTCCATTTATAATCTTTAGCAGATAAGTTTTGTAAAAAGAGGACAAGAGAAAAAAGGGTAAAAAGTAATTTTAAGGGCATAGATATTCTTTCAGTTTAAAAAATTTTAACAATTCTAGCTCAAATATTCTTATTACTTTATTGAAGAGTGATTAAAAAGTGTTTTTATTTGTGCCTTTTATGCTAAAATTCTAAAAAACTTAAAGGTCTTTATTGAAAAAATATATATTAGGTATAGATAGAGGTATTTTGTTTATGCTTTTAGCTTCAC
This sequence comes from Campylobacteraceae bacterium, assembly GCA_027056485.1. GTDB lineage: Bacteria > Campylobacterota > Campylobacteria > Campylobacterales > Sulfurovaceae > UBA1140. The sequence goes on from JALUKQ010000125.1 coordinate 13,212, forward strand.
TCTCTTTTGCCATAATGGGTGGTTTTGCTAAAACTGTGAGTGCTGTTCTTCCTCCTGTAGAAGTAACTTTCTTTAGAAATGTTTTTGGTGTAGCATTGGTGGGTTTTGCTATTTATAAAACACCTCTTAAACAGATAGGAGGGAAACCTCTTCTTTTACTTTTTCGTGGAACAATGGGTTTTGCAGCTCTTTTGGCATATTTTTATATTATTGCTTACATCCCTTTAGGTGAAGCTGTAACTTATAATAAAACTTCACCTATATTTGTAGCTATATTTGCCTACATATTTTTAAATGAGAAGTTGAGTCGTTGGTCTATTTTAGCAGTACTTATTGGTTTTGTAGGTATTGCCTTTATCTCTATGCCTCAAGAAGGAAGTTTTAGTTTTAATAAATATACGCTTTTAGGAATTTTTTCGGGAGTTGGTGCAGCTTTGGCATATACTTCTATTCGAGAACTTAGAGCCTATTATGATACCAGAGCTATTGTTATGAGTTTTATGGGTGTTGGAACCATAGCTCCACTGCTTCTTATGTTGTTAACACCTTATGTAAATGCACCTAAAAGTTTGGATTTTATGTTTTCAGAGTTTGTGATGCCAGAGGGGATTATTTGGCTTTATGTTTTGATTATGGGGCTCTCTGCTACAGCCTCTCAAATTTTGATGACCAAAGCCTATGAATATACTAAAGCAGGAATAGTAGGTACCATCTCTTACTCCAATATTATCTTTGCACTTGTTATTGGTATCTATTTGGGTGATCCTATACCAACGCCTTTAAAAGTTTTAGGTATAATTTTGGTCATAAGTTCAGGGTTGATAGTAGCTCTGTCTAAGGAGAAGAAATGATACTAATAGCAGGGCCTTGTGTACTAGAGAGTCGTGATGCAGTTATGAGAATAGCTGAGTCTTTAACCACATATCATGAAGATTGTACGAAGGACTTTTACTTTAAAGCAAGTTTCGATAAAGCAAACCGAACTTCTTTGGACTCTTTTAGAGGCCCAGGTCTTGATGAAGGGTTAAAACTTCTACAAGAGGTGAAAGAGCAGTTTGGTTATAAACTGCTTACTGATGTGCATGATTACACTCAACCACAAGCTGTAGCTGAAGTGGTCGATGTACTTCAAATTCCTGCTTTTTTATGTCGTCAAACAGACTTACTTGTAGCAGCTGCAAAAACAGCTGCAGTAGTAAATATTAAAAAAGGGCAATTTTTAGCTCCTCAAGCGATGGAACATTCAGTTAAAAAAGTACTTAAAACACGAGGTTTTGAAGGAGAAGCAACCTATGAAAATGCCCAAAAGTACAATGTTTGGTTAACCGAACGTGGTTCAAGTTTTGGTTATGGTAACTTAGTAGTAGATATGAGAGGACTTAAACAGATGAGAGAGTTTGCCCCTGTAATTTTTGATGCAACTCACTCTGTACAACAACCTGCATCAGGAGGAGCTACTTCAGGTGGTGACTCGGCATTGGTTCCCTATCTTGCTCGTGGGGCAGCAGCTGTTGGAGTAGATGGTTTCTTTTTTGAGACACACTTTGACCCAAGCATTGCTTTAAGTGATGGACCAAATATGATTGAGTTAAATAAGCTAGATAGTTTAATAAAACAGATTGATGCGATTAGAAGTATTGTAGAATAATTTTAATTGGTTATAATTCTTTAAAAATTTTCTCGCTCCCACGCTCCTGCGTGGGAGTGTATATGAGAGATTGAATGAAGTAAAAAACAACAATTCTCTTATGCATTCCCACCGAGGACGGATGGGAACGAGCTAAAAACTTATATAAAGGCAGTAGATGAGAGTAATTGAAGGTGATTTTCAAGTAGACAAGAGTAAAAAAGTAGCCATTATTAATGCACGGTTTAACCATTTTATTACCGACCGATTGGTAGAAGGTGCTAAAGATACCTACGCAAGACATGGTGGGAATGTTGAAGATTTAGATTTAATCTTAGTTCCAGGGGCATTTGAAGTTCCATTTGCACTAGACAAAGCATTGGCTTCTGGTAAGTATGATGCTGTTTGTTGTTTAGGTGCAGTTATTCGTGGTGCAACTCCTCACTTTGACTATGTGTCAGCAGAGGCGACTAAAGGTGTGGCCAGTGCAACTATGAAATATGCAAAACCTGTAACTTATGGTGTACTTACTGTAAATAGCATTGAACAAGCTATAGAACGTGCTGGTACAAAAGCAGGTAACAAAGGTGGCGAAGCGATGGCAGGGCTTATTGAGATGATGAATCTGTATACGGAATTAGAGAAATAAGGAATGTAGGTGTGACCATGTCACACGTCAAAACCAAACATAGCATAAATTAAAATTTATAATTTCCATATAATTCAAACCGAGATTTAACGTGTGACATGGTCACACCTACGATGAATATGAAATAATAGACTCAAAAAGGCAAACAAAATATGGCAACAAGACACCAAGCAAGAACAGCAGTAGTAGGACTTTTGTACGCATACGATTTAGGTAATGATGATATCTCTACCTTTACAGATATAATTTTAGAAGAAGATAAAATTCGTAACAAACAAAGAGAGTTTTCTCATACTCTTTTTAATGGAACTATTAAAAATTTAGCAACCATTGATGCAGAGATTCAAAAACACCTTAAGGGCTGGGACTATAACTCTATCGGAAAAGTAGAGAAGTCTATTATGCGTCTAGCAGGTTATGAGATTATGATAGAGGGTACAGACAAAAGAATTATTATCAATGAAGCCATAGAGTTAGCAAAAGCATTGGCAGATGATAAGTCACCACGTTTTATAAATGCTGTTCTAGATGCTATAGGTAAGGAAGAATCTGCAAATATTGAAAAACCTGTAGAGGAAGCTGTTCCAGCCGAAAAGCCAGAATAAAATAATCGAACCTGCAAAGGAATGAAATGCATAATTTATACAAATTGTTCCTTCTCTTCATACTTCTACTACTCCCACTTTTTGCAAAAGAGATAAAACCAGCATTTATTATGAAAGCACAAGGTTTAGTAAATGACTTTGTACTCGATGGTATCTATTTATATGTTGGAACAGATGATGGGTTAGTAGAAATTTTCAATATAAAAACACGCAAAAAAGTGGATGAAATTTTTATAACAGCAGAAAAATCAGCCATGGGTGACTGGGTCAATCCTAAAATACTTTCAGTAGACAGGAACAGTGGCAAAACACTCATAGTTAGTTCATCTATAGGTGGTTATAGAAATGTTTGGATACATGATGGTAGAAAACTAAAACTTCTTATATCTACAGAAAAAAAGATAACCATCAAAGAGGCAAGATTTGTAGATAAGGAAAATATTCTTTATGGAACACTTGCGTATGAAGTAGCCAACTACGCTTTAGGTGAGGGCTACAGAACCTACGAAAAGCAAATTGAGCAGAGTGCATTTTCTGACATGGTTTTAAGTGAAGACAAGAAAAGTTTTGTAACGGCTAGTGAGAGTGGACAAGTAACCATTATGGATGTAAAAACAGGTAAAATTTTAAAACAACCAAAACCTCTAAATCTTGACAATATTTATAAACTTGATTATAAAAATGGAATCATTATTACAGCAGGACAAGATAGAAGAATAGGGGTTTACCCAAAAAATGGAAAGCCCTATTATTTAAAAAGTAACTTTTTGGTCTATTGTGCTGCTCTTAGCCCAAGTGGCAACATTGGGGTTTACTCTGCCAATGAAAATAATGATTTACAACTTTTTAATGTAAACAGAGGTACGAAAACCCATCTTCTAGTAGGACAAAACTCTGTTCCTTCTACCATTAAATTTTTTAATGAAGATGGTTTTTTTTCTGCTGGGTATGGGTATAACATCTATTATTGGTATTTGAAGGACTATAATTTATCAAAATAATTAAGAAAAATGTCTTTTAAGTTTTATTAATATTTTTTTATAAGATACCAGGTTTTCCAAAATAGTATCCTTGTGAGTAGTCAACACCCATTTTAGATATTGTATTATATATCTCTTCACTCTCTACAAATTCAGCAATGGTTTGTAGTTTTTCCTTTTGAGAAAAAGAGACAATTGATTCAACAATAGAGTATGATAAATCACTTTCATTTATATTTTTTATAAGTCTTCCATCTATTTTTAGAATATCTGGAGTATAGTCCAATACCCTTTCAAAACATGAATATCCTACTCCAAAATCATCAATGGCTATTTTCACTCCTAAAGGTTTAATATCATCTATAAATTGCTTGATAGTTTTAAAGTCTTTAATGTTTTCATCTTCTGTCAACTCTAAGATTATTCGTTTTGCATTATCTTGATTTGTTTTAAGTAAATTGATAAATTTCACTCTGGTCTCATCTAGTTCAATATCAGATGCAGAGAGATTTATAGATATACTAGCATCGGTTTTATTTAGTGCTTTAAAAGAGTTTTCTAAAACGATAGAGGTAATTTCTGTATAGTATTTTCCTTTTTTAGAAGTGTCTAAAAAGAAATATGGAGGTAGTATATTTTGATCTTTATCAATTAGTCTTACGAGTGACTCATATTTTTCTATTTGCATGGTTTCGTTATTAATAATGGGTTGAAAATGAGAGACAATATTGTATGAATCTATAGCATTTTTTATCATTTTAAATGTTTTTATTCTAGATAGAGATTTATCTTGGTTCTTTTTTGAAAGTCCATTAGCTATGATAAAACCTTGCTTAGATTGAAGTAAGGTTTTTATACCAAGTTTTGCATCTTCTAAAGCATTTTTACCATATGCCAGACTAATGATAATAGATAAATCATAATCAATATATCCAATATTTATTTTTGCTTTATTAATTTTATTTTGAAAATCTTTTATTTTATTTATAATGGTTTCAATATGGGAACATTTACCATTTACACAACAAATATTGTCAGACTTAATTTGATTTTTTGCAATAGCAAATTCTCCATTATCTAAGAGATATATTTTAAAGAAATCACACTCTTTGGGCACCATGTCAAAAAGTTTATGTGCAAAATCTCTTTGCATCTTATCTTTTAAATTCTCTTGATTATATCCATCAATATATTTAAAGTCTTCTATTTTTATTAAAATTACTATAGATTCACTCATAGGATTTATAAAATCATAAAGTTGTTGTTTAGGGTTTATAATATCGGTAATAAGTGTTCTTGATGCTATAAATTCTTCAATTTCTCCATCTGTACGAATAATAGGTTTTATAGTAGTTTTAACATAATAAAGTTCACCATTTTTGCTTCTGTTTTTAATAATACCTTGCCAGATTTCTTTAGCTTTTATTCTCTTCCACATCTTTTCAAAAACTATGGATGGTTCATTTGGGTCCCTAATAATATTATGACTCTTTCCTATTAGCTCATTTCTACTATACCCTGATATCTTACAAAACTCATCATTTACATAAGTAATGATACCTTTGGTATCAGTTTTTGAAATAATGGAACAGTTATCAATTACTCTTTGATAATCTTCTAATAGGCGTGTTCTAGCCAGTTTATTTTTTTTCTCTATGATTTGATTTTTAAGTTTATCTAGTGTTGCTTTAAACTCTTTTCTGTTGATAGGTTTAAAAAGATAATCTTGTACTTGACATCTAATACTCTCTGTTAAATAGTTTGTGTCATTGTATGCAGAAATAACGACTATAGAGACATCATGACTTATATCTCTTATCTTTTTTATCATATCTATACCATTGAGTTTGGGCATGTTTATATCGGTAATAACAATGTCTATTTTATTCTTTTTGAATTTATTTAATCCATCCTCTCCATCAGAAGAGGTAATAACAGTGTCAAAAAATTCTTTAAATATCATACCTATACTCTCTTTAGTTTTATGACAATCTTCAACATACAATAAAGTTAGGGAATTTTTTGTTATATTATTAATAATGTATAACCTCTATAATCTTTCTTGTTATTTTATAATAATAGTATAATTTATTTGCTTATTATTTAGATATAAAGTAATTCTTGAGGATAATCATGAATTATGTAACAAAGATAATAATTAATGCCTTAAATAACAAACAAATGACCATAGATAGATGAAGCTGTTGTTGTATTATAGGGGTCGGTTATTGTTCAAGTTGGTAAATCTAAATAAAAAGAGGTACCAAAAGAGAAACCTAAGTAGTTAGAGTGGAAATCTTATCTCAAATGTAGAACCTTCAGAGCTACTCTCTATAGATAGCTCTCCTCCCATATGCCCTTCAATAATAGATTTAGAGATATAAAGTCCTAATCCTGTACCATTCTTTTTTGTTTTTGTTGAGAAGTATGGATTGAAAATTTTATCAATAATCTCTTGGTCAATTCCATAAGCATTATCTTTAATCGAGATGACAATATGTTTGTTACGTTGAAAGAGTGTAACTTGAATTTCTCTATTTTCTTCTTTTTTCTTTAAGAGTAAAGCATCTTTAGCATTGGTAATAATATTTAATAAAACTTGTCCAAGTTCATTAGGGTAGCTTAGTATTTCAAAATCTCTTTCGTAATCTGTTATAATATCAATGTTCTCATGTTTTAAAATAGGCATAACAATACGAATAGTATGTTCAATAGTCTCTTTTAAATTAAAGAGTGTTTTTTTCTTTTCTGGCTTAAAAAAGTTTTTGAAATCATCAATAGTAGTTGACATATGTTTAGTAAATAGTTCAATATCGTTAAACTCATCTTCTAAGATATTGTTATTGTCTATATTGGACTTTCTAAGTTTCATCTCCATTACCATAACCGTTGCATTAATACTTGAAAGTGGTTGTCTCCATTGATGTGCAATCATACTCATCATCTCTCCCATTTGAGCCAAGCGAGACTGTTGAAAAAGTAAAAATTGCTGTTGTTGATTTTTTTCGACCTCTTTTTCTATCTGCTCTTCTAGTGTTTTGTTGAACTCTTTTATCTCATTTTTTGCGATTTTTAGTTTTTGATTGTTTTTACGTAAAATCAAAATAATACCAGCCCCAAGAAGAGAGATAATTAGAAATATAATAACTACTTTTTTAATCAAGTTGTAGTCTATGAAACTCTCTTTTGAAACTATAAGCCAACGATTCTCAATCTCCTGTATTTCTGTGTTATCTATAGATAAAATAACTTTATTAAAAATTGAGTTTAAGAGTTTATTATGGTTACTTGTCCCAATGCTATAGGGTACTTCTATATTGATATTCCCTGTAATCCCTAATGTTGAAAAAAAGTTTTTTCGTATCTCATTAACAATAACAATAGAGTTGTCAATATATCCATAAGCTTTACCATCGGCTACTTTTTTTAGACCATTTTGAATGGAGTCAACATTGATAATTTTAAGCTCTGGATACTTAGCTTTTACCAACTCTTGTAGTGGACTACCTTTAAGCATTGCAAATTTTTTATCTAATTTATTTTTAATATTATTAATATAGATAGCATCCGTTTTTGTAGCAATAACTGTTTGTAGTTTAAGATAGGGTGAGGTAAACAACAATGTTTTATTTAGTAAAGGTGCTTTGGTAGTCATGGATAGAGTGTCACACTCTTTGTTTTCTAGTTTGCTAAGTGCTTCATGCCAAGATGAGGTTGGTACTAAATTGAATTGTGTTTTAATCTTTTTTGAAACTATTTTCATAAAATCTGTGTGGTATCCTATAAGCTTTTTATCATAGTTAGGAGGAACACATACATTGAGCTTTTTTTTCTTTTTTAGATAGAGTTTCTCTTCATTGCTTAATATTAGATTTGAGTGACTATTGGGTTTAAAAATAAATCCATTGATGTAGTTAAAGCTATATTTCTCTTTTATCATAAAGTTAAAAACTTGAGAAATTGCTTTAATCTTCTCTTCATCAATTTTTCCAAAATTTTTGTTGTATCCACTCAATTTTTTTAATACATTTGCTTCATATTTTAAAGCTTTTTTACTCTTGTTTAAAGTATTGTATTTGTTATAGATTATATCAACCATCTCATCAATATGTTCAAAGGCATACTCCCAACCATTTTTGGTCGCATCATAAAATTTCTGTACTTTTTTAGGTTCCATCTTAAGCATCTCTTTAGAACAAAAAAGAATGTCACCATAACCTGCAAAACCATAATCTTCAGGGTTAAAAGTAACAATCTCTAAGCCTTGTTCTTTTGCAATAAAAGGTTCATTTGAAAGGTAAGAATTAATTAAGTCAGTCTCTTTTTTTAAAAGTTTATCAAGACCAATCGTCGCAGGTTTTATGCTGTATTTAATGTGATTTGATTTGAGCATGGCTTTAATGGCAACACCATGTATTTTTTCATCTAATGAAATTCGTTTGCCATTAATATCGGAGAGTTTCTCAATATGATTAGATTTAAGTGTCAAAAGAACAAAAGGTGAGTGCTGAAAAATAGCCATCATTGCTACTACATTTCTTCCTCTCATCCTCTCTAGTACAAGTGACGAGTCAGTTACTCCAAAATCAACTATTTTATTTTCTATATCTGAAATTATATTTCTTGAGGCATTATTCTCTTGAATTTTTACATCATAGCCCATCTCTTTGTAAAAGCCTTTCTCTTTCGCTGCAATAAACCCTGCAAATTGAAATTGATATTTCCATTTTAGTTGTAGTGTTATTGGTTCTAACTCTTTTGCTGTTAAGAGTGTTGAAAGAAAAAAAAAGAGTATGAAAATAACTGATTTGTACATTAATTTTACCAACTTTATATAATTTTATTTAGAGCTTTTTTAGAAAACTATCGCGAATCTTTTCAAACTGTTGGTAACTTTTAATATTACATCCATCAATAATAATACAACGATTTAATATCATTAAAAACTTCATAATCAGATGGCTTTTATTATCTAACTCTTCTCGAATTATGTCAATCTCATTATTAATAGAAATATTATGGGATTTTGTAAACTCTTGAAGCTCTAAAATCTCTTCAAACTCATTCACGTTAATATTAAGCTCTTTTTGAAAAAATTTATAATACTTATTACTATCTTTTGGATTAACATGGTGAATAATACTTAAAAGTAACCCAATTGAAGCAGATTTAAACTCATGAGTATAACTGTTTGTCATTACTCTTCTCCTTTTTATAATTATTTAATTATTTTGATTCTCTACAACCATAGCTAAGTATTCTAATGAGTTAAAAAATTGTTTTCTATCAAATGGTTTTAGAATGTATGTACCTATATCCAACTCTGATGCTTTTTTTAAGTATTCAGGGGCATCAAATGCAGTGAAAATACCAATGGGCTGGTTTGGGACAATTTTTTTTATCTCTTTTGACATCTCTAGACCATCCATTTTAGGCATACATATATCTGTCAAAACAATATCTGGTTGCCTTTCTTTAAATAAAGTAAGCCCCTCTTCCCCATTATTTGCAATATAAACTTCTTTTGCCGAAGAATTTAATAGCTCTTCTATCAACCTTTGAGTATCTTGGTCATCCTCAACATAGAGTATGGTAAGATTTTCAAGTAGCATGAAAGCTCCTTTAAATTTTTTTATGTTAATTTTAGCAAAAAAATGTTTATTTTAGATTAAAGAGTTTTTCTTTAAAAGAAGCAGACTAGAAGTTACTTAGATATAAAGTGATTCTGCTGTATAATCTCAAACTATTAAAATAAGAGGACAAATATGAGTGCATTAAACAACAAAAGAATGACCATAGATGAAGCCGTAGAGCTAATTGAAAAAGCAGACCTCAAAACACTTGGACGTATGGCAACTGAGATGAAAAAGAAGTTGCACCCAAAAGGGGTAACGACCTTTGTTGTAGACAGAAACATAAACTACACCAACATCTGTTGGGTTGATTGTAAATTTTGTGCCTTTTATACTCATGAGAAAAAAGAAGATGCCTATATCTTAACCTTTGATGAGATAGATGAGAAGATAGATGAACTCATTGCCATTGGTGGAACACAGATTCTCTTTCAAGGTGGGGTTCACCCAAAACTTCAGATTGAGTGGTATGAGGACTTGGTAGAACATATTTCTAAAAAGTACCCACAAGTGACCATTCATGGTTTCTCTTCTATTGAGATTGACTATATTGCGAATCGTTCACATATCTCTATTTCAGAGGTATTGTCTCGTTTACAAGCCAAAGGTTTAAGCTCTATTCCTGGGGCTGGTGCTGAGATACTCTCGGACAGGGTTCGAGACATTATTGCTCCTAAAAAACATGACAAAGATAACTGGTTAGAGGTACATAGACAAGCTCATAAATTGGGTGTAAAATCAACTGCTACCATGATGTATGGAACAGTTGAGACCACACGTGAGATAGTAGAGCACTTTGACCATGTTC
>JALUKQ010000126.1 GCA_027056485.1 Campylobacteraceae bacterium
GTTCTTGGAACATTACGGCAGTTAAAAGCAGAGGTATTATTAGCAGTCATAGAGAGGTCATCACTAGCATTGTAGTCATCTATAAGATTCATACTCTCTACAGTAAAGTTATTTTCATAAAGTATTTGAAATATCTCTACAACCTCCTCAGCAACATCTTTATGTACTATCATTTCACCCTCTCTTCCTACCTTATCAGTAGAATAATAGGTCATGGTTAGGTAACGTAAATCATTTATATGAACAGGGCAGCCCTTTTTCCAAGAACCACTCTGCTTCATCTGCTCTTTTATATCTTGTGGGAGCTTTTCTATACTGTAGTAGAATGGATATTCTGCCCAAAGTGTCAAGCTAAAAAGAAAAAAGAGTAAAGTTTTCATCTAATCTTTTTTCTCTGTTTTATTAAATTTTATATATATAGAGAGTCCTATTATTAAAGCTGTTACTCCACCTATAAGGGAAATTGCATATATTAGTTTACTTGGATCTGTCAATGCAAACTTAAAGACTAGCATCAAGGACTCAATAGAGAGAGCAATAATAATAGAACCTAAAAAGCGTATCATGGTTTGGTGTCCATCACCTGCACCTTTATGCTTCTCTTTACCCAAGACCTCCTCTTCAAAAATAGCTTTAACCAAATCAAATATCGCTAAGGATAGAGTTAAAAGAATAGTCGCCTTAAACATCTCGTTAATATCAATAGAGTTAAAATGTAAACCCAAAGAGAAGAAGCTAGAGATTCCTTTTAGAAAAAGTAACAGTGCCACCATAGCTAATGCAATAGAAAATGCTGTATAAACTACTTTTGAAAACCTACCAAAAAGAGAGTCTACCGAACTAGGAAGAACCATTTTTAAAATATCTTTTAACTGAATATCAATACAGATAATAAAAAGTAGATTATCCTCTTCATCATAAACAGGGAAAGATGCTGTAACCACCATTTTATTACTACCTAACGATGGATAAGGGTCAGTTAAGTAACAACGATGCTCTTCAATAGCACGATAAAAATAAGCTCTATCACTTCTATCTGAACCATTCGCACAACAGTCACTCATCTTATCTTTATTTTTTTTAGGAATTCGTTTTCCTATTTGAATACCATTTGAATCTACTGCATAAATCATTTCTGCTTGGGGGATTGCTTCTTTTAAGGAATCTAGTTGGGTATTTATATACTCTTGGCTATCTATATTTACACTACCCATTGCAATATTTCTACTCATAATATAGCAAAGATATGCCCTTGCTTTAACACGTATCGATGCGTACTCTTCTATCTCTCTAATAGTCATATTATCTCCTGTATCTTAAGATGACCTATTGTATAGTTAAAACCTTAATTTTTTCTTAAACTATATTCTCTTGCCCCAAACGATAAAGAGCAAAATCATATTTGATAGGGTCAGTTGCATCAAAACTTTTTAATATCTCTGTCAACTCTAAAGTAGCTCTCATATCATAAGTTTTGCGTTTTAAAAGTCCAAGCTTTTGAGAGACTTTAAAGGTATGTGTATCTAAAGGCATGAGCAAATCTTTTTTATCTATTTTTGACCATAAACCCATGTCAAGCTCATCTTCTCTTACCATCCAACGTAGGTACATTAAGTAACGTTTATATGTTCCTGCACTGTTCATCTTTTTAGGAACTGAACCTATTAAAAAACTGTACCCCCTACTTTCATAAGGGTAAACTTCTTTTAGAGTTGTTATAAAATTCCACAAACCATCTAAAATATTTTGCTCTTTTTTATAACCTTCATAGAAAATATTTTCTATACTGTCTATCTTTTTTAGGCGTTTAAGGGCGATAAACAGAGCTATGACATCTTCTGATTTTTGAAATCTGTAATAGTGTTCTGAAAGCTCTTTTTCTATAACCTCATCTGACTTTTCTAATAAAGAAAAATCTAAACTATCTAAAAATTTTACAATTAACTTAGCATTACCATACGCAAACAAAGCACAAATAAGAGCTATAGTTTCATCTTGATATTTAGATGCTATTAGTAAAGGGTCTGGTTTATCATAAGATAACTCTGTTTTAGAATTTCTATTTTCTACCTCTTTATCTAATTGGCTCTTTATATTCATATTTTAAACCCCTTTTATTCTTTATATCATAACTTTAGCAATAAAAATAAAGTTAAAACTTAGCATATATTAAATAACTATTTTTTACTCTATTTACACCAATATTCTAGCTATAATTAAGTATAATATCACACAAATAAATAATATTTAACATAATTGAAGGCTACTATGAAAGCTGTAAAAGATAGAAAGTTACCACCTAAAACTACTGTATTCGAAGAGCTAAGAAAACAAAAAAAGCCAAAAAAACAAGAGCAAAAAGATTATCGATCTATAGAGACACTATTTAGGAATGGCTTACGCTCTAACCTTGAGCTGACCTCATTGGCAGATGCAAAAGCCAGTGTACTCATTTCAGTTAACGGTTTTATTTTGACTGTTATTATTACAGCATCAGGGTTGTATCTTAACAATCCAGATATGCTATAACCCAAACTGCTAGTTAAAAAGAAGTAAAGAGTAAGAGTAGTAGAGTTCCATAAAAGCTGTGAGAGGCAGATTATGGAACAAAGAATGATAACAATATACTGCTTAATAGAAGAGTTTCTAAA
>JALUKQ010000127.1 GCA_027056485.1 Campylobacteraceae bacterium
TAAAATCTTCAGGAAGTTTTACACCCCAATCAAAAGAGGTACGTGTAATAGAGAGGTCATTTAATCCTCCTTCAACAAAACGAATCACTTCATTTCTTTTACTCTTTGGCAAAATACAATCAGGGTTCGCATCATACCAAGCCAATAGTTTATCTTCATAAGCAGAGAGTTTAAAAAAGTAGCTCTCCTCTTCTACAACTGATGTAGGTTTTCCACAATCTGGACAAAACTCTCCATCTACCAGTTGTAATTCTGGGAAAAAAGTCTCACATGAGATACAATAATGCCCTTGATAGGTATCTTTGTAGATATCACCTTTTTTATGCATGGTTGCAAAGGCTTTTTGAACCCCTTTTTTATGGTCAGCATCAGTAGTTCTTATGAACTTATCGTAAGAGATATCAAACTCATCCCAAAGGTCTCTAAAGGTTTTAGAGATTTCATCAGCATAAGCTTGTGTCTCTTTACCTCTTGATTTTGCAGCCTCTTCTATCTTTTGACCATGCTCATCCGTTCCTGTTAAGAAAAAAGTATCTTGACCAATAAGACGAGCATAACGAGCCAAAGTGTCGGCAATAATAGTAGTATACGCATGACCGATGTGTGCAACATCGTTAACGTAGTAGATAGGTGTAGTAATATATGATTTGTGACAAGACATTATGTAGTTTCCCTTAAACAAATGAGTTTAGTTATATTTATAGAAAATATTTTTGAGAGATTTTATCTAAATATTGCTGTCATTTTAGTTTATTGCGTACATTATACAAATCCCAATAGATATCAATGGCTTCATCTAACTGTTTGTCATTTAATAGAGTTTTATCTTTTACTGAAAAACGGTCAATAAAAAGGTTCGACATTACCGATGTTTCTTCTAATGGCTCTTTTAAAAACGCTTTTAGTGAGGCTTTAAAAGTCATTTCTCCAGAGAACGTTTTTAAGTATCTCATATACATATCACCTAGTGATGATGGTAGGTAACGATGACAAGGAAGACAGTTACGCTCATATATGTTTTTATTCTCTTCTTCTGCATACATTATTCCGTTTAAGATCAAACTTATAACAATAATTTTCTTAATCATTTAACTACTCTCCTTTACCCATACTTGCTCTTGAAAAATCTACACGAATATCTGTCCCTTTACCTAGAACCGACTTAACACTGATTTTAAGATTATACTCATCAATAATACTTTTAACGATATTTAGACCAATACCAAAACCACCTTCTGAATTGTTAAAACGTGAATATCTCTCAAATATAGCAGAAATCTGTGAAGATTCAATCCCTATCCCACTATCTTTAACAATAAAATACTCTTTTCGTAAAACAATGGTAATAAGACCTGAACGTTTGTTATATTTAATAGCATTTGAGATTAAATTATCTATAACTCTTGTCATTTTTATACTATCCATATGAATAGCTGAGTAATTTAAATCTAAAGAGAAAGTAATTTTTTTAGAACCTGCTAAAATAGTAAAATACTCTACTCTATCTTCAATTAATTTTCTTAAATCTATCCACTCATTTTTTGACTGTTGATTATGATTGAGTGTTAAAAAAGTTAAATCTTGATAAAGATGAGAAACTGTTTTAGCAGCTATATTAATTCTGTGAAGCTTCTTCTTATTTTTCTCTACCATTACATCAGTATCCATCATCTCTACATTTGCTAATATTGCTGAAATAGGAGTGTTGAGTTCATGTGTTGTATCTTTAATAAAGTCATCTAATAATCTAATAGAATTTTTCATAGGACGTAAAAGAATATTGACAAAAAAGAGACCAAATATAGCCATAATGATTAAAGTAAAAATACCAAGAATTATAATATTAGTAATGGTTTGTGCATACCAAGATGCATCTTCTTCTACTTCAATAAAAAGGTATTTTGCACCCAAATAATAATCATCTAAATACTTTACAAAATGAATCTTATCACCACTTCTATAAATCTCTTTATCAAAATTGATATCACTATTTTTTAAAGTTGAGAAAATTTTTACTCGTTCTATATCATAAATAGCAGAATTGAAATTATAAGATCTTGGATACTCGGTACGTGAAGGGAAATAGTGATGTAGAAGTTTTAACTCTTTAACCTGTTCATTAGCGTATTCTGAGAGTTTTATTCTCTGATTGGAGAACATTAACTCCTCTTGACTTTTATAATAAAAAATTCCCAATAACAATAAAATCATTGTCACAAGAACACTATACAGTGCTAAAAACCTCGTAAGTGAACTCTTTTCACTACTCCGAAGTAAATTTATATCCTTGTTTTTTGATACTAACAATTCTTTCCTTACCTATAATTTTACGAATATTTTTAATATAAGTTCTTAGAGCTGTATCGCTTGGCTCTTCATCATAGTCCCATAACTCTTTATAGATTCTATCATGAGATAAGACTTCATTGGGTTGTTTCATAAAAAGTTTAAAGAGTGCAGACTCTTTGTTTCCCAATGTCTCAGCTACACCATTGACCAGTAACTCATTTGATTTGGTGTTGTATTCAATATTTTCACCAAGGGAAATAAGCTCTGTAGATTTATGAAAAAATCCTCGTCTTAAAAGTGTCTCCACACGGATAAGCA
>JALUKQ010000128.1 GCA_027056485.1 Campylobacteraceae bacterium
AACCAGCTGCCAAAGCTTTAATTTCTTTTGAAAATGTTGCAGAAAAAAGTAACGTCTGTCGATTCTTAGGAACCAAACGTACTACCTTTTTTATGTCATGAATAAAACCCATATCCAACATACGGTCAGCTTCATCTAAAACAAGGACTTCTACCTTTAAAAGGTCAACAACTTTTTGACTACAAAGGTCAAGTAGTCGCCCTGGTGTTGCTACCAAAATGTCTACTCCTTGCTTCATTATATTAATATGACGATTAATATTCACTCCACCAAAAATCACCGTTGATTTATAGGGTAAATATTTTGAATAAGTATTTACATTTTCACCAATCTGTGCTGCAAGCTCACGAGTAGGAGTTAAGATTAACGCACGTATATGACGTTTTGGCTGTCCCTTATGTGTCCCTGTAGGTTTATGATTCTGAACCATTCGTTCTAAAAGAGGCAATGTAAAAGCAGCTGTTTTTCCTGTACCTGTTTGAGCAGCTGCTAAAACATCGTCACCCTTTAAAACAAGTGGAATGGCTTTAGCCTGAATAGGTGTGGGTGTAGTGTAGCCAGTCTCTTTGATGGCTTTTAATATAGGCTCAGAAAGCCCAAGTGATGAAAATGTCATATAATGAATACCTTGATAATTAAGAATTGTAATAATTGAGTTAGACTTGTGGGGTCATGTAATTAATGGAATTATAGCAGGTTAAAAAATATTTATCCTGCTTTAATTAAAACTATCATCAATTACTCCATTAGCAACCCCAAAATAAACCCATAAACCATCGCCACTTCTTTAAACGCCTCAAACCTACCACTAGCTCCACCATGCCCAGTATTCATATTTATATGCATCAACAACATATTGTCATCTGTCTTATAGTCACGAAGTTTGGCTACCCATTTGGCAGGTTCAAAGTACTGTACTTGTGAGTCGTGTAGACCTGTGGTTACTAGCATGTTTGGGTAAGCTTTTTTCTCTACATTGTCATAAGGCGAATACGCCAACATGTAGTCATAGTACTCTTTAACATTTGGATTTCCCCACTCATCGTACTCACCTGTGGTTAAGGGAATGGTATCGTCTAGCATGGTTGTTACTACATCGACAAAAGGAACTTGTGCCACCACTCCCTTGTAGAGTTCTGGACGCATATTTGCTATGCCACCCATAAGCATTCCACCAGCAGAGCCACCTTGTGCAAAGAGTTTTTCTTTTGAAGTATAACCTTCTTCTATTAAAAACTCTGAACAGGCTATGAAGTCGGTAAAAGTATTCATTTTAGTTAATAGTTTCCCATCTTCATACCAAGCACGTCCTAACTCTTCACCACCTCGTATATGTGCTATGGCATAGACAAAACCTCTGTCTAGTAAAGAGAGTCGTGAAATAGAAAACGAAGCATCCATTGAGTAGCCGTAAGAGCCATAAGCATATTGAAGTGTTGGGTTTGTTCCATCTAAAACCAAGCCCTTTTTATAGACTATAGAGAGTGGAATTTTTTTCCCATCTTTAGCTGTTGCCCATAACCTTTTACTCTCATAGTCATCTTTGTTAAAGTCACCAAGTATTTTAGTCTCTTTTAAAATCTTTTTCTCTTTTGTCTGCATATTAAACTCAATGGTCGAATCAGGTGTAGTTAGAGAGTTGTAACCGTAAGAGAGCAGATGCGTATCAAAATTAAGATTGGTAGAGATGTATGCATCGTAAACTTCTTCACCAAAATCCAAATAATATGACTCATCTGTTTGGGTGTTAATAATACGAATATGCGTTAAGCCATTCTGCTTCTCTTCTAAAACCAAATAGTCATTAAAAAGCTCAAATCCTTCTAAAAGAACATCTTCTCTATGAGCTATGAGTTCTATCCAGTTTTCTTTAGAAGTAGCATCAAGCCCACAACTCATAAGTCTAAAGTTCTTTGCTTCATAATTGGTCTCTATGTAAAACTTATCATCTTTATGTTCTATGGTATATTCTAAGTCTCTCTCACGTTGAGCAAACACTTTAAACTCACTCAAGGGTTCATCAGCTGACAAAATTTGTGTTTCAGTAGAGAGCGTAGAGTAAGACTCTATCATAATGTATTTTTTAGACTTAGATTTAGAGACCGAAACTCCAAACGTATCGTCTTTTTCATGGTAAACTTCTGTCTGCTTCCCTGACCCCAACTGATATCTGAACACTTTATAGGCTCGTAAAGTCTCTTTTTCCATTTGGGTAAAGAAAAGCGTCTTGTTATCATTTGCCCAACTCGCTCCACCAGTTGTATTTTCTATGGTCTCTTCAAGTGTCTCACCTGTCTCAAGATTTTTAAAATAGAGCGTATAGATACGCCGACTCACATTGTCCACCCCATAACAGAGCATTTTATTATCAGAACTAATGCTCAAACCACCTACAGCATAATAGGCATGACCTTTAGCTAAAACATTAACATCTAAAAGAATCACCTCATCAGCTTCTAGCGTCTCTTTTTTACGACAATAGATAGGATAATCTTTCCCATCTTCATAACGAGCATAGTACCAATACCCATCATTCTCATAAGGAACAGAGCTATCATCTTTGACTATCTTTTCTGTTATCTCATCGAAGAGTTCTTTTTG
>JALUKQ010000129.1 GCA_027056485.1 Campylobacteraceae bacterium
TGAACCTATGGCATCTAAAGCTTTTTCTCCATCAAAATAACTTTCCACACCATAGCCTTGCTCAACAAGAAATTCTTCTATAATCTCTTGTAAAATGACATCATCTTCCAACAACAGTATTTTCATCACGTACCTTTATCTAGTCAATTCATGACATTGTAACATATCCACTGTGTAGAGCAGTACACACAGTCTTATGTGCTATAATTCACTTACGAAAATCTAAAGGAAACTATCCATGACATATCTTAAACATATACTTTTGACTATGATACTCTTACAATCTATTTTGGGTTGTACTCAAGTTGTTACAGCCCCAATTGCCATAGCAGGTGCAGCAGTTAGTGCGACTATAGATGTCACAAGTTCTGCGGTCGGGGCTATAGTTTCTTCTGATGAGAAAGAAGAGAAAGAGTCATAAAAGGGAAAGGTTATAGTCCTTTTGCATTTCTAAATTCAGCTATCTCACGTACTATCTATTGTGTATCATGAGCAAAGCCCATGATACTGACTTCAGCAGTCGGCTCTCGTGACTAGTCACTCTTAGAGAGTGAGACTAGAGTCCTTTAGCATTCCTAAACTCGGCTATCTCACTCTCTACCATACCATCTATCATTCTGACATAAAGGTCATTGATAAGATTTGGAGAGAGGTCTAGTTCTATAGCCTGTTGTCTTGCTTTGGAGATAACATCAGATATTCTATCTTCTGCTTTTACTTCGTCTATACTTGTTTTAAAATGGGCTATTTGTTTGATATAGTCATTACGTTTAGCAATAAGTTTTATTATCTCTTCATCTACTTTATCAATTTCTATTCTTGCTTCATCAAGTGTGTTACACTGTTTAATTTGCATAGAGTTATCCTTAAAAGTTAGTAGAAATATTATAGCTTAAATGTGATTAATTAGGGGGAGTTATAAAATATGCAAGATGGGCATATATTGCAATATATGCCTGTGGCACTGCCCACCAAATACACGACTAGTCGTATTGTAGCTTACTCTACTTCTGCATCGATGACATCGTCATCGTCTGCTTTTTTTGCTTCTGGGTTTGCCCCACCTTATCACCCTTAGATTCTCAATCTTATAACCGTTATAGTTATGTAAGGAATAATCCGTTAAAATTTACAGACCCTACAGGTAACTCTTGGTGGACGAGACTAAGAAACAAGGTAACCAAACCGTTTAAAAAATTGGCATTGGGTGAAGAAAAACTCTAGGTTTGTGATAGCAACTATAGCAGCCATAGCAACAGGTGGGTTCTTAGCACCTGCACTCTTAGGTGCAGGAGGTTTAGGACTTACAGGTATTTCACTCGCTGCTGCTTCAGGAGCCGCCGCAGGGGCGGTAAGTGGTGGCCATTAGCACAGGGACGATAAAGGGCGCTTTAAAAGGAGCCCTGTTTGGAGGCTTAACAGCAGGGGCTGCCTATGGAGTAGCAGAGCTTACCTCTTCAGTATTTGGCATTGGTGAAGGTGCAGCCCATGGTGCAAGCTTCTTAAAAAATGGACTAACAAAAGTCACCGCCTTTAAGACACTAGGACATGGACTCGCAAGAGGTTTCATAAGTAAGTTTCAAGGTGGAAGCTTTAAATCAGGCTTCCTTTCAGGACTTACCAGTGGGTTTGATGTGGGTACAAAAGGTAACGGTGGTATAATTGGAAGAACAGGTATTATGGCAATAGTAGGAGGAACAGCATCAGTGATAGGTGGTGGTAAGTTTAGTAATGGTGCCTTTGGTAGTGCTATGACGCATTTGTTTAATGCGGAGGGTATTGTGAATAAAGTAAAAAGTGGACTAAGTATTTTAGGTGGGGCTCTACAAATTGCAGCAGGAACTGCCTTAATTAGTTCAGGTATAGGAGCACCATTGGGAGCAGCGATGATTGGACTAGGTACGAATAATATTATTTCTGCTACAACAGGATATAATCCTATCCAATCAGGTTTAGACTATATGAGTAATGGAACATTAGGAGCCAAAACATATGTAGCTATAGATTTAGGTTTAGGTGGAGCTTCGATGTTAACTAAAGTTCCACGTGTGGTTGATAGTGTTGTATTTGGGAAGCAAATCATTTATCCAACTATGTACCAGACTACAAGTAGGAGTGGTTTAGTAATGGAAGCAGGTTCTGCATTAAATACAGGATATGGGGCAGTAGACCATGACTAATTTTATTATTGTCTCCATTCTTTTATATGTTTTTATATTTTATTTAATTCATAAAATTTTAATACATGATATTTATAAAATCATTGTCCTAGCTTTTTTTATAGGAGGATATTTAAACATCGCAGACAACGGAAAAATGGTAAAGTGGTTGAATATTCAACTTACTGATGATATTATTTATGCTTCTTTAGGAATAATGATTATATATATAATAACAACTTTCTTTGTGTTTCGTGAACCATATGAAAATCAGTAGGGGTTACTCGCTCCACAGCTCCAGAGACTGCGAAAGAACCTTCTTCCCCTCGTTCCCTCGTTGCACGTGGGAATGCATACTCCAAGTTAAAGAACAAACAAAGTTCACATCCACATCAAACTTTCGTATGAATTCCCATGCA
>JALUKQ010000130.1 GCA_027056485.1 Campylobacteraceae bacterium
CTATATTAGATACAATCGCTCGGTTTTCATCATCATAAAATCCTATTTTATCTGAAAAATGCTTGACCACCCAATCTAAAGAGAACTTACTTTTAGTCATGTGGGCATGAATGATTTTAGAAGAGAGTCTACTTGCCTCTATCTGCATCTGCGTACGACTCTGCTCATAAAAGTATTGTGACTCTTTCTCATAAAAAAGGTAGGCGATAACAGCAAAGAGAATAAAAGAAGAAGCCAAGTATAGAGCAAGAAACTGATAGAGTGTTCGCTTCTCCTCTTTAATTAAATACATACCCTACCCCTCTTATGGTTGTTATCATCTCTTCACCCAAAAGACGACGTAGATTTTTAATGTAGGTTCTAATGGTAGCAGAAGTAGGAGCTGTATCATAAGACCAAACATTGACCATAAGTTCATCGGTAGAGATAACCTTGGTACGATTATGCAAAAAGTAGGCTAAAAAATCACCCTCTTTTTTAGAAAGCGTCTCCTCTTTACCCTCAATAGAGAGAACATAACAAGCAAAATCATAAGAGATATTTTCATTGATTGGACAAAGCATCTCATCATCTATTTTAAAATGCCGTTTTATATTGTCTATACGTGCTTTTAACTCGACCATCTCAAAAGGCTTTTTTAAGTAGTCATTTGCCCCCAATTCAAACCCTTCTAATACATCTTTAGAGGTATTCATAGAAGTGATAAAAATAGCAGGAGTTTCATTACCTGAGTCTCGCAAACTTTTTAAAAGCTCAAACCCATTAAGCAGAGGCACATTCACATCTAAAAGAAGCAGGTCAAATTTCTCTTCAAAGAGGAGATTTTCGGCTTCTATTCCATTGTATATTGGGGTAACATTATAGTTGTAGTATTCAAGATGTTCTACAATAACTTCGGATAGTATTAGGTCGTCTTCTAGGAGTAGTATTTTCATGGTTAATTATATCTACACCTTCTTAATAACCATATAATAAACAGCAGGAATAATCAAAAGCGTCAACATAGCTGAACTAACAACCCCACCAATCATTGGTGCAGCAATACGCTGCATGACTTCTGAACCAACACCGTTGATGTACATGATGGGTAGTAGACCACCTAAAATGGCAAAAACAGTCATGAGTTTTGGACGTACTCTCAGAACAGCACCTTCATAAATGGCTTCTCTAATGTTCTCTTTGCTTCTTACCGTAACTTTTTCTACAGCCTCTTCAAGGTAGATAATCATTACTATCGCTGTCTCTGTTGCCACCCCAATGAGTGACAAGAATCCAACCACCACGGCGATGGAGAAGTTGAAGTTTAGCATGTCTAGGTATAAGATGCCTCCTACTGCTGCAAATGGTAAAGTAAAGAATACAATCAAAGCATTTCTAAAATTGTTTAGCCCCATAAAAATGAGAATGAACGTAATGAAAAGCGTAATAGGCACAATAAAGGTCAAACGCTCCATTGCTGACTCTAGGTACTCACTCTCCCCTGCCCATTCGTAGTAGTAACCTGTTGGTAACTTCAAGTCTGCTAAGAGTTTTATTCCCTCTTTTTTGTAGACTTGTGACGTAACCCCTTGGTTTGGCGTAATGTAGATAAAAATTACTTTCTTACCTTTTTCAGCCTTTAAAATAGATGGTGCTTCTTTGTAGTACAAGTGTGCAAAAGTCTCTAGTGGTGTGTAACCATAAGGTGTTTTTACACGAATACTACCAATGCTTGTCAAGTCTGAACGTTTACTCTGTTCGTAACGAACTGAAATTGGGTAACGTTTGATTCCATCGTAAAGTGTGGCAACGGTCATTCCCCCAACACCGTTTGAAATGGTGTCTAAAATGAGGTTTTTAGTAATTCCATACTCAGCAATTTTCTCGTCGTTCAAGTCAATATTTAGGTAGTAACCAGAGTTTGCTTTGTCAGCAAAGACTGATTGTGTTCCACCATAAGCTTTTAGACGTTTTTCAATCTCTTGTGCTTGTTTTGCTAACTCTTCACTGGTGTCTCCGTAAAGTTTAATTCCTAATGGGGTACGAATACCCGAAAGAAGCATGTCAATACGTCCTCTAATGGGGTATGTCCATGAGTTGGTCAAACCTTTTACTTGAAGCATCTCTTCCATGTCGTTTAAGAGCTTTTTGTAAGTCATGCCCTCTCGCCATTGGCTCTCTGGTTTAAAGGTAATAATAGTCTCAATCATACTCAACGGTGCTGGGTCAGTTGCTGTGTCGGCACGTCCTGCTTTTCCGAAAACGGTTTCCACTTCTGGGAAGTTTTCTTTTAAAATCTTATCTGTCTTTTGAGTTAACTCTTTAGCCATGTCAATCCCGATTCCGTAAGGAGTAACAGGCATGTACATATAGGTTTGTTCGTTAAGTGGTGGCATAAACTCCCACTTTTGTTGCTCGTAAACCCACACACCGTAACCAATGACTCCAATCAAAATAAATGGCACAACAAAACGTAACCACAACGCTCCTTTAAGTAGTGGAGAGTAGAGCCAAATAAAGAAACGGTTTAACCAGTTTTTACGTTCGTCTAAGATTTTACCACGTACCAAGTAGACCATTAAAATAGGTACTAAAGTAATAGAGATAATTGCTCCTGTTAACATAGCAAAAGTTTTGGTATAAGCAAGGGGTTTAAACAATGCCCCCTCTTGACCAGAAAGAGCAAAAATAGGTAAAAATGAAACAACAATTAAAATAAGTGCAAAAAAGATAGGTCGCCCTACTTGCTTAGCTGCATTTAAAATGACTTCTATGCGTTCTTCACCTTCTAATTTTTCACCCCCTGATGCTTGGAGTTTTTTGTGTACATTTTCAACCATGACAATAGAAGCATCTATCATCGCTCCAATAGCAATGGCAATCCCCCCAAGTGACATAATGTTTGATTCAACCCCTGCCCACTTCATTAAAAGGAACGTAATGGCAATGGTTAGAGGTAAAGTAATAATGATAACCAGTGCTGAACGAAAATGTAATAAGAACATTAAAATAATAAAAAGTACCACTACAGACTCTTCTACCAAAGTATGGGTCAAAGTATCAATAGCTTTAGTAATTAAATCAGACCTATCATAAGTCGTAATTAAATCTACATCTGAGAGTTTTATCTTCTCTAATTTCTCTTTAATCTCTTGAATAACTGCATAGGCATTCTCTTTATAACGGACAATAACGATTCCACCAATCACCTCACCTTGACCGTTTAAGTCTGCCATACCACGACGGTATGAGGGAACTAAATCTATAACAGCCACATCAGAGACTTTTAGAGGGTTTCCATTACGTGTTTTAATAACAATATTTCCCAAATCTTCAGCAGTTTTAGCATAACCAATAGCTTGTATAATATTCTCATAGCCATTCTCTAAAATAATTCGCCCTCCACGGTCTTCATTATTAGATTTAATAGCTTTTACTAGTTCTTGAATAGATAAATCCTGCTCTACTAACTTCTGCTCGTTAATAGTAATTTGGTAGTTCTTCTCAAAACCACCAACGGTTGCTACTTCTGAAACACCGTTAATACCTAAAAGTGCGTATTTGTAGTAGTACTGTTGTAAGTCATAAAGCTCTGAAAGGTCTTTGGTTTTAGAGGTTAAAGCGTACTCATAAACCCAACCAATACCTGTGGCATCAGGTCCCATTTTAACCTGTGCTGTTTTCGGAAAGGTTGGCAAAAGCTCATTAATCTTCTCTGCAACCCTGTCACGAGAGAAGTAGATGTCGTGCCCTTCTTCAAAAATAACATAAACCAATGCATTCTCAAAAGAGGAAAATGCACGAACAGTTTTCGCACCTGCAACTGACATAAGAGCATTTGTCAATGGATAGATAATTTGATCTTCAATGAGTTGTGGTGACTGTCCTTGCCACTTAACCGAGACAATAATCTGTGGAGGAGTCAGGTCAGGAAGTGCATCAAGTGGGGTATTTTTAATCGCCCAAAATGAACCTAGTAAAAGTAGTATGGTGGTAGCAATTATAAGAAAACGATTACGCCATGAAAAGTTTATAAGTTTTTCTATCATTTTAAGACTCCTATTTATATAAAAGTAGTTTAGCTTTTAATTTGTGTAAAGAGTGTGGAGAGAAGCTTCAAACTTTCTTGACAAAAGAGATAGTAAAAGATAAATAATAGACTTCTTGTAACATCTAGTTCACAAACAGTTAACAAAAAGGTGTTATGATAAAAAATATAAACTATATAGAAAGGATTTAAAATGAAAAAAGTATTAATAACCTCTATCATCGTAAGCTTAGCACTTTTAACCACAACAGGGTGTGCCCCAAAAGGTTATGCTCAATCAACTATTGGTGAGACTATGACTGTAGAACCAGGAGTTGTACAATCAGTTAGACAAGTACAGGTCAATAATAATGGTGTAGGTAATACACTAGGTAGTGTTGTTGGTGCTGTAGCTGGTGGTGCTGCTGGTAATCAAGTAGGAGGTGGTTCAGGTCAAGTTGTTGCTTCTGTTGCTGGTGCTGCTATTGGTAGTGTCATAGGAGGTATGGCTGGAGACAACATGGACAACCAATATGGTCAAGAAATTGTTGTGAAATTAAACAATGGAAAAACGGTAGCTACTGTTCTTAGAGTAAATGGGTCAGCTGCTATGGTACAAGTAGGTCAAGCAGTTAATGTTTTCTTCTCAAATACAGGTAATATTAACAATATTGTTCCTCAATAGAAAAAAAGAGTACTCTTTTGAGTACTCTTACTACTTAATCTCTCACTTTTGCATAACCCCAAGCTCCTAGAGTAAGAACTATATAGAGTACTCCAATAAAGAGTAACTGCTCGGGATTACTTTGAAACTCATAATAGAGAATCAATACAGTTCCCATAGCCAAGCCTCCAATGGAAATTAAAGTTATCAGTAAAGAACTTTGTGTCTTTTTACGTATCTTAAAATTTGCAATAGACATAAGAAGTGAAACCAGTAAAAAAGTAATACTTCCAAACTCTAAAATAAGACGAAGACCACCTACAGCTATAAGCAAACTTGCAACCATACTCATGGTTATAATGGCATATTTAGGAATATTATTTTTTCTAATAGAAACAATTTTAGGCAAATAACCATCATCGGAAATCCGTGCCATCTGTCGAGATGAACCAAAAAGGGTACCATTAATAGCTGAACTTGTAGCCAAAACAGCTCCAAAAATCACCAAGTTTTGTCCTAAATTTCCCATAATATCTCCAGCACCTGTTGCCAAAGCCGACTCTTTATTTTGAATTAAATCTTCAGCAGGAATAGCCAATACAGCACTAAGTGCTATAATAAAATAGATAAATGCCACTAAAACAATGGCTGAGTAGATGGCTCTTGGTATATTTTTATCAGGGTTTTCCATCTCATTTACAGCATTAATAACCAGCTGAAAACCTTCATAAGCAACAAATGTTACAGAGGAGACAATCAAAATACTTAAAATAGGCGTTGTATTTAAATCTTCTTGCATCATTGTTGAAAAAGTATAAAAATCAACCTTAGCAAAGTAAATCAATACCATTGAGATAACAAATAAAATAGCCAATTTGGCATAAACCATTACATCTTCAATCTCTCCCATTCCTTTAACACTCCAAAGATTAATAAGAGCAAAAATAGCAATAATCCCAACAGCTATAATTTTACGTATCAGTTCATTTTGAGCAAAATCAAAACCACTAATAGCATAAGAGGAGAAAGTATAAGCATAAAGAGCCAAGGTACTAATATAACCAAAAATAGTATACCAACCAATAAATGAGGCAGCCATATGTGAACTGGGATAAGTTCGCTTAAAAAAACTATAAGTCGCCCCTTCATCTTTATAATAAACACCTAACTTAACATAGGCATAGGCAGCGAACCATGCAACTACTCCACCCAATGCTATGGCAAAGGGAGCCAATGCCCCTACCATTGAAACAGAGATACCTAAAATAGTAAAGATACCTCCTCCTACCATCCCACCTATGGCAATAGCAAGTAGCTCTTTAAAACCTAAATTCTTTTTCATTTAATACTCATAGATTAAAAACAAAAAAGTCAATAGAGAGTGCTTTGAGTAGTGTAATAATCAAAGAGGGAGATAAAAACAGTTCATGCTCTTGATGATACATAATAATTAAATCAAAATCTCTCTTCGAGATATATTCAATAAGGTCTTTGTCTAATGCCAAATCTTCATCAATACATTCACCTTCAACGTTAAACTCTTTTTTATACGATTCAAATTGCTCTTGTCGCTCTTGTTTTAACTTTTCATTCAACTCAATAATATCTGGTGAAATCATAGGGCTTGTATCTAAGTAATCGATTGGAACACTAAAAGTATCTAATAAATAACGATAGTCATGTACCATAGTAATACTATTTTGTGTAAAAATATGTTTACTAGCCTTAAGTACTTCTTTACCATTATCTGTAAAGTCTATAGGTAAAACAATTTTATCATATACATTTGTATCATTTTTAACAATCCAAAAACTATGAGGAGTTTTTTTAATTAAATCTTCACTAATATCTGTATGGTATGCTGTAATAAAAAATATATCTTTTTGCTCTTTAGCATAATGAAGTACTTGGTTAACGGTATCATCTTCATAGACCAAAATAGCATGATTATCATTTTGATGATGTGCCAAAAGATGTTCATTTATTTTTTCTTTAATTTTCTCTTTGTCTAACTTTCCATCAGTAATTTTATCATCCGATAAAAAATAGTCAGGAATATCAAAAAGAGGCTCCTCATGAACATATAGAACCTCTAGGGTAGTCTGATGCTTAGTAGCAAAACCAATTGCTTTTTCTAAAAGATTATCAATAGTCTCAAAATCATTTAATAGTAGCACTGTTCGTTTAAATAGATGTTTCATAATTTATCCTTTTTGTTGAATTTGTTTCCAGTAATGGAACATGCTTATCTCTCCAAAAAATGGAGAAAAAATATTAAAAATTGGTACAAAGTTAAAGAGTACCGTGACAAAACTTATAAACCAAATATCTTTTTGATGCTTTTTAAGCTCTTCATCTTTGACTTCTTCAAACACCAATGATGCAGTGTTATATTGTAAGGTATCTTTGGTTAACCACATCCATAATCCTACTTGTACAATAAAATTAACAATAGGAATAAAGAGTAGAGGAAATGCTAAAAGTGAAATGACAATAAATAACATTGTATCTTTTAGGGTATAAGCAAAAGCTTGCATAGTGTGATGTTGTTTTAATTCTCCATCGTAATGTTTGGTAGATAAATGTCTAATCAATGGCTTGTTAAAGATATTCACCATAAATAGCATAAAAATCACAATAGCATTATAAATAATATATATTGTAAAAAGATAAGCCAGTCCATGCTCAACAGTTGTATAAGGTAAAGTTTTTAAAAATGACACAACATTTGTATGAATCAAGGTACTATTAAACCAACCAATTAGCATCCAAAACAAAGCACTTCCTAATATGAGCTGTAAAGAGAAAAGTCCATATTTTTCTTTAGAAATCTTTGTTAAGACAAAATTTCCTAAAAATATATAGACAAAGGCAAAGGTCAAAAGAACCATAATCAACCAAATAAAAGTAGACATCATCCAAGCTCCATCAGAAATCATCATATCTAAAGGAAGAAACCCAATCAACGTCATACTTATAGCATTAAGACTATCCCAAAATAAAAAACCCAAACCTATCCAAATACCCATGACAATCAGACCCGTAATAAGTGCATATTTCATGGTATGCCATGTAAAAATCTCTCTAAAACCAAACATCATTGATTCTATGCTTCTTTTCATTTTTTTCTCCTATTTTAATATTATATAATGTCTAATTATACTCTTTTGAGAGTAAGAAAGATGCCACTTTAGACTTATATTTATTTAGAAACAACCGTTTATTAATTAATCATAATGTAATTCAAAGTGCTTTAGATTAAGAGAGCTATTCCATAAAAAGTTCAACCAAGATACACTAAAAGTACATAGGTTAAATTCAATTTTATTATATACCTATCCACATAATAAATAGTACGGTTAATTTTTCTGTATTTATTTTTTAAGATTTTAATCAAAAAAACAATTTTCATTTTTAGATAACAATTATAATCTTAACAAATAAGTAATATTATTTAAGATTATTTTATTTTTATAATTAATAGTGGTAACCTCAGGTAACGGTTACCCATTGACTCCTCTACATTTGGATAATATTTCTAGATAGCATATCTATCTAACCTCTTTTAGATAAAATTAAATTAAAAATGGAAGAAAAATAATGATAGGGAAATTGATAATTGCCACCATATTAACAGGTATTATTACTGGTGTTTTTATTACATTTTATGAACTACTCATTATTTTTCTTACCTATTTTATCTTTATGGGAAACCCTGTTGAGACTATACCTACCCTACCTATATGGTATATTTACTTTGTACCTACTGTTGCCATATTTTTAGTCAACTATATCTCATCTAAAGATTCACATATAAAAGAGTATGGGGTAAATGAGATAGCTGAATCGGTCTATGAAAACCGTATGATACTTAAAATTAAAACACTATTTTTAAAAGTATTAACCTCTGCACTCTCTTTATCTACTGGTTATATGGTAGGGACAGAGGGCCCGAGTGCTTCTATTGGAGCTATGATTGCCTATCAGATTCACCGTCTTTTTCATTTCCCAAAAATGTTTATTAAAATGATGATATCAGTAGGTGCTAGTGCTGGCGTAGCTGCTATTTTTGTCTCTCCTTTAACAGGTATGGCTTTTGCTATTGAAAATATTGCTTATCAATTTATAAAACAGTATGTCAGCTATCTCATATTAGCCTCTGTCATAGCTTTTGCTATTACACTAAATTTTTTAGAACCCATTACTTTTTTCCACTCTTCTGGTCGTCACATTGACAATGACTATATTATTGCAACACTATTTTTTATACCTTTTATTACACTGTTCATTTATCTTTACCTCTTTTTAAAAACAAAACTCTTATATTTTATTGATATTGAAATTTTTAAAACCTTTCATCGTTATCGTAACCACATTTTTGCTTTAATAGGAGGAGGAGTAATCGGTACTATTTTACTTATAGAGCCTCATGCAGCCTTTTCAGGGAAAGAGATTGTTATGAAGCTGATAAATAATGAAAACCCTATTCCTATTTTTCTTATATTTTTAATTATTTTTTTACGTATTGTTGGAACAACTGTAGCCATCTATGCCAATGCTGTAGGTGGACTTTTTTTACCACTAATGAGTATTGGTGCATTAACAGGATATGGTTTTGGAGAACTAATGAAAATCTATCTTTTTCCAGTTGAACCATTCTATTTTGCAGCCATTGGTGCCTCTATCTTTGTGGGTGTCATTATGCGTCTTCCTCTCACTGCCGTTATTTTAGCTATGGAGACTACCTTTGACTACAATGTAGTTATTGCTACAGGGATTAGTGTAGGAGTTGTGCAATACCTCTCTACCTTATACTTTGACATTAAGGCTCATAGTAATAAATTATGAAAAAACTCCTTTTAAAATCTACTAATACTATTTTAGTAATGTGTAAATATGTATAACATAATAAAATATTATTTAATTTATAAGAATAACAGTATAAATTAATCAAATTTATGTATAATAGTCATAAATAAAATCACATTTAAGGAGCTTTAATGAGCCAACAAGAAAAAAACAGTTACATAGAAATGATTTGTAATGCTATTCAATCATATAATGGCTTTACTAAATCGGAGAAAGAATTTGCACAAAACAACATGCATAATTGGATAGATGACACAGGTTCACTTAATAGTCTAATAGAGAAGTTTTCTGAAATATCTTTAGATATCAGACCTTTTATTCAAGAGAAAAAACTAGCTTACGTATAAGTTTCATATTTTAGAGTATACAACTTTATCTGTATACTCTATTTACTTCCAAATTACAATAGTTTAAAAATCTAATTTAACACCAAAAGTATAATTTTGACTATCTAACTCAGACGATTTAACATCTCCTATATTATCAAATTTGTTTCCATAATCTGTATACCCCACAAATAGAGAAACAAAGTCATTATAACTGTAATTTACCTCTAGTCCATATGTAAAGTTTGTAGAAGAGTCTGTAACTTTTTCTAATGTATCCTTAACTGTAAAGTCACCATCTGTTTTTATTAACCCAGCTTTAGGTGTCACAGAAAAAGAAGGTGTTAAAGGTAAAGTATAAGTTGCAAAAAGTCCATAACGACTAATATCCTCTTTTGAAAATTCTGGATGTTCTGAAACATTTTTACTATACTCCAAACGTAATCCAACCATTGTAAAAAGACCTGTTTCAATAAATGCTGTACCTATATCTGCATCTTTATCACCTTTTGAATACCCTGCACCAACTTGAACTAAACTACCTGCTGAAAGTAAACTACCTGCAAATAGCAAACTTAATATTATTTTTTTCATACTATATATCCTTCTATCAAAATTAATTTAATGGAGATAGTACTCTTATATAAATAAGTTTTTGCTTTAATTTATGAATTAAATTTTAATTAGATTTTTTTGAAGAAATTTGAAAGATTAAAAAATACACGATACTAACGTAGCATCGTGTATGAAGGGAGGGAAAAAGCTTAAAGCTTAGTTACAACCACATCCTGTACCACAAGATCCACCTTCTGGCTGATGACCACCAACTATACCAGTTGTGATTTCATCTTCAGTAGCAGCTCTTGAAGAAAGAACAGTTACTGAGAACATTAAATCTTTACCAGCCAATGGATGGTTAAAATCAATATTTACTTCTTTATCTGTAAATGATTTAACTGTTACTTGAACTGTTTCACCATTTTCCCCTTGACCATAAAGAGTTAAACCATCTTTAAGTTCAACACCTTCAAATTGCTCAATTGGAAGTGTTTGTAATGCTTCTGCATTATACTCACCATAAGCTTCTGCTGCTGGAACCATAATATCACCAGATTCATCTGGATTCATACCACAAAGTGCTTTTTCAAGACCAGGGATAATCTGACCTTTCCCCATGATAAACTCTAATGGCTCACCTGAACCTTTATTACTATCAACAATATCAGCTGTTCCAGCTTCTTTTACTTCGTACTCAATACCTACAACACAATTTTCATTTTCAATTGTCATAGAGTCTCCTCTTATTTAATTTTCCAACATAATATCAAATCAAACTTTATTGTTACTTACTATGAGTTACTATTTTGATATTCTCTTCTTTGCTATAGCTGCAGCACGTGTTTTTGGATAGGTTGCTATAACATGCTCAAAAAAACTATTTGCCTGTTCACGCTCTCCAGTTTTAGCTAAAGAGATCGCTGTATGTAGGTATAAAACTGGCATATAACTGGCATTATCATAAAGTGATGCACTCTCTTTATAGTGAGCAACAGCCGTTTCATAATCAAATGTATAATAAGCAATTTCAGCTAAATAGTAATTACTTGCAGCTGGTTTATAATCAGCTTCTAATGCTTTAGTAAAATGATCTTTTGCAGCACCATAACTACGTTTTGAAAACAGTTGAACACCTTTTCTATAGATGTCGGCAGAGTTACCTCTTACGGAAGTAGTGTTAATTTGACTACCCAAGTTAGAAGAACCACGATTTGAACTTTGTGGTCTACTTCCTGCCAATGCTTCCTTTAATTGATCTTGTGTTACATAAGTATTATTAATTTTATCAAGCATTTGCCCCATCTCTAACATAAGATTATAAGACTTATTTGCATCTTCACCTTGTTGAGAACCCTTTTCAGCCATAGATACTCGCTCTTTTAACTCAATAATCTCTTTATTTTGACCTTCAATAATACTCATAAGCCCATCTATTTTACGCTGTTGCTCATTCATTCTATTTAAAAGTTGTTGTAACATATTTTTATTATTCAGTACTGTCTGTTCCGTTTCAGTCAAGCCATAAGGTTCTGCACTATTTATATCTCCTGCACCATACACAGATGGTTCATAAGCATAAAGAAGTGAAGCCATGCTTATGGCTCCAAATAAAACTACTTGTTTTACATGCTGCATCTATCTCCTCCTTCTAAAGAATTTAATTTTATTCATATTCTTATCTCAAAATTACTGAAAAACTTTAAATTCAACACGTCTATTTTTTGCATAACATTCAGCTGATGTACTAGATGTACAAGCTGGTGAACTTTCACCCATACTCATTAAAGAGATACTATCCGAAGCAATACCATTTGAAACCATGGCATCTTTTGCTGCTTTTGCTCTTCTTAGTCCTAAAGCATAGTTATACTCATCTGATCCAGTCGCATCACAATGACCTTCTATTTTTAACTTAGCACCACTTCTTATATCATCTCTTATTAAGTTTGCATTATGAGAAATAGTAGAAAGTTTTTCTGAAGTAATTGCATACTGATCTACACCAAAATATACATTTTGAATGCCTCCTGCTCCATTGGCATAACCATTACTTCCATTGCCATAACCTTTTGAGCCATCTGCATATCCACCATTGTTTGCATATTCTCCATTACTTCCATAATCACCACTACCATATGGGTCTACGTTGTCATAATGTCCAGTATTATCTTCATATCCTTCTGGTATGGTTGTATAAGCACCATCTAATGTAGTATTATCACCAAATTGTCCTGATGTTGTATCAACATTCTTTTTTTGTGCACATCCTACCATAAGTAATGAAATTGCTGTTGCTGCTAATAAAATTTTTGTTGTTGTCATATTTATCCCTTTTTAAATAAATTTACCAATCAATTGATTGTATTTTTCCACTCTGCATACTAAAGAGTGCACTCTGATTTGTTGCTAAGTTTAAGTAACCTATTGAATTACTTCCACCATTTGACTTAATGTATAAAATAACTTTTCCATTAGTTGAAAAACGTGGAAGTTTGTTGTTACCACTAGAGGTTAACGGTCTTACGTACGAGCTACTTGCAGAACCTAAATAGACATTGTTGGCTCCACCCTCTTTTACAGTATAAAGTAAATTATGTCCAGAAGCATCACATGAACTATTGTTATTACCATAATGTGCTGCTTTAGAGACAGAACTAGAACCAATAGATTTGGTATAGATATTTGCTCGTCCTGTTCTATCAGAGACAAATGCTATACGACTCTCATCAGCTAGATACTTTCCATTAACATCAATTCCTCTAAAGGTTGTTAACCGTTGTTTAGAACCTGAGTTGACATCCATTTCATAGATATCAGGCTGTCCATTTGGAGCCATGGTCAAAAGTACTTTAGATCCATCTGCACTTACATCAGAAGCCACCAGCATACCTTGTGAGGTAGCTATTTTTTCACGAGAACCAGAACTCATACTCACTTTATATAATGTAGGTAAGGTCTCATTATATGAAGTATAATAAAAAGCTGATTGATTTGGGTTTGCCCATTTTGGGAAAAGGTTTAATCCTCCACGTACTAGTACAGAAGCAAAATTTAACGTATAATCAGCAATCCAAATTTCACTTTTTCTTGAACTGGTATATTTAGAAAAAATAATATTTCGTTTCATCCATGAAATATCTTCATAACCCAATGCATTGTTTACTTCTACTATTGCATTATGTGCCAAAAATGGATATCTTGCTGAGGTATTAACACTATAGTTATTTTGATACATTACATTATTATCTGCTACACGTACCAACTTAACTTGTAAGTTTGTTCCTGCTCTATTATAAGCATACTTTAGAATATACTCTCTGTCATGTAGTTCAACAGGAAGCATCCCATTTGCAAATGGTGCTCTTCTCAATGTTTCATCTACAACAAAGTGTCCACTCATTTTTATATCATTTAACAACAACTTAAACATTTTAGGATGATTACTTGAAGCTCCTGCTGTAACAGTATCTTCAACAAGTGAAAGTGTTGCCTTTGATTCAACATCTTTTTCTATATTTAGCACTGCATCATATGAATAAAGATTCAATGTTAAAAGAAAAAATAGTATATATCTCATATATATCCCTTGTATTAAAATTATAAACTTTTCGTTTAATCGAATTTTTACATCTTATTGTAGAATAATTGTACTAATGTCACGATTATTAATTTATTAACTATATATGTTCAAGTCAAAACTACACAATTTATAATATATTATTAACACAAACAGTACAAATTTAAACAGTTAAAATAAGAATAGTAAAAAGAAAAATCTAACTTTAACCATATTTTTAAAGTTTTGACTGTTATAATCGCTAAAACTTAAAATGAGACTTTATGATGAAATATATTTTTTTACTACTGACACCTCTACTACTCTTTTCTAAAGTTCACTATGCAAAAGTAGAACCACTTGAAAGCATTACTCTGAAATCTGCTGTATCAGCACAAGTGACAGAAGCTAAACTCAATTTAGAAGGGACAAATGTTTTAGCTAACACCATTATTCAGCTTGATGATAAACTAGATAAAATAAAATTAAGCTCTAGTAAAAGTTCTATCAAGCTCATCAACAGTATGATAAAAATTAATAACAATATACTCTCATCACTGGCTTCATCTTTAGAGAGACAAAAAGGCTACTACAACCGTATTTCAAGCATTGAATCAGCTTCTAAAACACAAAAAGACAATGCTTTCTATGGCTATACCAATGCCAAAACACAATACTTCTCAACTAAAGAGAAAATAGACTCCCTAAAGAAACAGCGTCTTGATTTAAACTATGAAATTGCCAGATTAAAAGATAGCATAAGTAAAAAAAGTATAAAACTAAATAACAAATTTCTCTATAAACTTTTGGTTAACAGAGGTGACTTTGTCAATATGGGTACGCCCTTAGCTCAAATAAAAGATTTAAGCTCTGCAAAACTTGTTCTCTTTTTAGAAGATGAAGAGCTAGAGAGTATTAAAGATAAAACCATCTATATAGATGATAAGCCTAGTGACTATAAAGTCTCTAAAGTCTGGAAAGTAGCCGATGAAAAGTTTATCTCCTCTTATAGGGCTGAGATAATCATTAAAAATCCAAAAGAGAGTTTTTCTAAATTACTAAAGGTAGAATTTAAATAATGATAAAAACAACCTGTGGCTTAGACTGCCCCGATGCTTGTGGTATTGTCGTAGCACCTGAACATTTTCCTAAAATCACTGCCGACACAGCCCACCCTACTTCAAATGGTGCATTGTGTGCCTTACTCAACAAATATATGTTAGATGAACCACGCATTAAAAAAGCTCGTCTCAATGGCAAAGAGGTGAGTTTAGATGAGGCACTAAAGGCAACAAAAGAGGCACTTGATAGCCATGCCAAACTTTTATGGAGAGGTTCTGGAAACTTTGGTGTAATGCAAGAGATTACTAACTTACTTTTTGAAAAAATAGAAGGTACAACAACCAAAGGAACACTTTGTGACGGTTCAGGTGACGCAGGAATTGTAGAGGGTCGAGAGGTAAATCATATCTTACCACCTGAGCAGATAGGAAAAGCAGAAGTAGTTGTAGTTTGGGGTAAAAACATTACTGTGACAGCTTCTCACCTCATGCCATACTTAGAGGGAAAACAAATCATAGTTATTGACCCTGTGAAAACTGCCATTGCTAAAAAAGCAGACCTACACCTACAGATTGCCCCTCGTTCGGACTTTTTTACAGCTGTTATGTTGGCACGTTTTGCACTAATGGGAGACTTTGAGGACAAAGAGTTTATAGAAAAATATGCCCCTTACCATGAGGACTACTACGAATTTACCCAAGAGTTTAGAATACGCCCTATTTTAGACTACATAGGCACAGACCTACAAGAGATGGGAAAAGTTTTAGAGATAATAAAAGACAAAAAAACCATCTTTTTAGTAGGAAATGGCGTTCAAAAATACTCCACAGGTAACCTAACACTTCAAGCGATTGACTCTTTGGCTGTTCTTTTAGGTAAATTTGGAAAAGAGGGTTGTGGTGTGGGCTTTTTAGGAAACTCCAAACTAAACTTTAAAAATCCATTTGCTGTTAAAACAGAGAAAGTCCACAAGGTCAATACCCCTTTTGGTAACTTTGAAACCGTACTCATTCAAGGGGGAAACCCTGTAGCCTCCATGCCCGATAGCAACCGAGTGATTAAAGAGCTTAAAAAGACAAAAACCATCATCTACTACGGACTCTATGAGAACGAAACCTCTGCCATGGCTGATATTGTCATTCCTGCTAAAAACTTCTTTGAAAAGGAAGATGTACGCCTAAGCTATGGACACCAATACGTTAACCCCATGAGAAAGGTACATGAATGCGACTATGCGATAAGTGAGTATGACTTCACCAATACCATACTTCAAAAGTTTGGATTTGAACCATTAGAGAGTGAAGAGCATTACCTTAACTTTTGGCTTGACCAATGTACTAAAATAGATGATGATTACTACCTGCACCCTGCCCACCAAGAGACTCCTTATGCTAATGGTTTTGGAGAAGATGGTGAAGAGGAGTTTGTATTTCCTGATGAGTTTGGAGATGACTTTATTAAGACCAAGCAATTTACACGGGCTAGAAGAAAGTCAAAAAAAGAGAAAGTCATAGAAGATTATTGGCTCTTAAGCCCAAAAGCAAACAAAGCTTTAAATACCCAATTTAAACGTGATAATAGAATTACGCTACATCCAAGCCTTGGCTTTGAAGATGGGCAAGAGGTACGTGTCTTTTCTGAGCATGGTGAGCATAACTTTGTGGTTAAAAATTGCGAAGATATGCGAGAAGATACGGTAGTCATTACTGCTAATAGTGTTGGAGTAAACTTTTTAACACCAAGTATTATAAGTGATGAGGGTGACTCTGCTTGTTATCAAGAGGTTAAGGTGAAGGTGGATAGCTAATCCTTTCCTCTATAAACTTCTCTACTATTCTAGCACACTCCAAAGCACTCCCCTGCAAAAGCAAATGAGACCCCTCTACCTTATACAATTCAATACCTGAAATATACTTCTCAAACACCTTATAACAACGCTTAGGTACAAGCATATCATCACTAGCTTGAATATAAATAGCTTTAAGCTCTAACTTCTCAGAAACCAAAGGCAACTGCACTATTTCTTCAAGCCTATGGTAAAGAACTGTTGAAGAGACACTTTTTAATGTCTCTTGTAAAAGCTCAACCATATCACTCTTCATACCTAGTAAAAATCTTTTGGCTACAAAGCTAGGCATAGGTAAAGAGAGTATAAACTGCATAGGAATAACAGGTAAAAACTTACTCAAAAGAGGTCGAGGATTTTCTAAAAAAGTAGCCACAAAAATAACTGCTTTTAAATTTTTAGGTTTTTCAAGAGCCACAGAGTAAGCAACATAACCAGAAAAAGACTCTGCAAGTAAGACAAACTCTTCCTCTTTTGGAAGCTGTTTAGTTACCAACTCTATTAACTCTTGGTAGCCAAGCTTTTTATTATATGAGTAAGGTACAACTTGGGTCTCTATGCTCTTTGGCAAGGCTTCTGTAAACGGTGCAAAAAGATTTCCTGTTCCATCTAAGCCTGAAAGAAGTATGAGTTTCATGGTATTTGTTTCATCCTTTACTAAAGCTCAACTAAAAATTCTTCTCTACAAAAAGTGTCATCTCTCCACTTATCTCAAAGCTACTCTTTGGTTTATTATCTACCAAAGATTGAGAGTGTATTTGAGCCTCGTTATATGTAGAAGAGCAAGCTGTAAAGCCTAGTATTAAAAATGCCACTAGTAATTTTTGTATACTTTTCAAGTAAACTCCTTCATAATATTAATTTCTAATTTTGTGTTGTACATTTAACTCTCCTCTAGTATCTTTTTAACCACTTCATTAAACCTATCAGGCTCTTCAAAAGGAACCAAATGAGCCGACTTATCAAAAACAATAAACTCTTTATACGGTGCTTCAATCTTATCAAAATAAGTTTTAGTTAACGCATAATTTACAATCAAATCATCAATGCCATGCATAAAATAAATAGGCACATTTACCTTAATGACATTATCTTGATAAAACTGCTCTTTTAGCAGGGGATGATAATACATACCCATCATTAAGATAAATAAAGTATCATTCACCCATCAAAACCTTGGAGAAGCTTATGCCTCAACCTCTTGTCTTTAAATGCCCCTCTTGCAATGAAACGTTACTCAAAGAGCAAAGAACATACCGTTGTCTTAACAACCATACATTTGACGAAGCCAAAGAGGGTTATGTAAACCTTCTCCTTGCCCAACATAAAAAAAGTAAAAACCCTGGTGACAACGATGAGATGATTAAAAGTCGTCAAGCTTTTTTAAACAAAGGCTACTATGCTTCGCTCTCTTCTCAAATTGTTAAAATTATCTCTTCTATGGAAAACGGATTTAAGCAAAATATTTTAGATGTAGGCTGTGGAGAAGGTTACTACATGGACAAGATTAAAAAAGCTTCAACAGATGACAACTTATTTCTATGTGGAATAGACATCTCAAAAACAGCTATAAAACTTGCAGGAAAACGTAAAATGGATTCTCTACTTTCTGTCGCTTCTGCTTATGATTTACCTTTTTTTAGTAATAGATTTGACACTATAATTTCAGTCTTTTCTCCTGTATCAGCTTCTGAAATAGCTAGATTACTTAAAAGTGAAAATAGTCAAATTATTATGGTAGGACCAGCTGAAGAACATTTAAAAGCTTTAACGAAACACATCTACGATGAAGTACTTCCACACAAAGGAAACTACTCTGTTTTAGACGATAAAAAAGCTTTTATTTTAGAAGAACAGATAGAGATAAAAGAAGAGATAACAGTTAAAAAAGAGGACATCTTAGACCTGCTAAGAATGACCCCTTACTATTGGCAAACAACCGTAGAGATAAAAAAGAAGATTTTAGCTCTAAGTGAGCTAAAAACGACTATTCATTTTTATGTTAGGGTTTATAGAAAAGTATAGGAGTAATCTACTCCACAGGCAACTTCTGTGAACGCCACTCTAACATACCACCACTCATATTAATAACAGTAAATCCATTGCCCTCTAAAATACGGGAAGCCGAAGTTGAACGATTACCACTACGACAGTAAACCAAGACCTTTTTTGACTTATCTAACATATTTAAATTTTGAGATAACTGCCCAAGGGGTATAAGCTTTGCTCCTGCTATTCTTCCATCTTTTTTATATTCATCAATAGTTCGTACATCTAACAGTGTAACATTATCATCATTTTGGAGCATCTCATAGGCTACTTTTGGAGTTACTGACTCAAAGTTAGCCCCTATAATTCCTTTTTGATAGAGAAAATAAAATCCCATCAATACCAAAGCTACCCAAAACAGTTTATCTGATAAATTCTTTGTCATATTATATCTTTTCCTTAATTATACATTTTACTTCTAATTTTACTTTTGTATCCATTACTACAAAGTTGTCATCTTTTTTTATTTGACTTAACTCTACTCTTTTACCATTTACTACTACTTCAGCCCAGCCCTCTTTCTGTTTAAGTTTTGGATTATATAGTTTCATCTTTTGTTCTAGTGAATTTAAACTTTGAGTTTTAACCTGTAAAGCATACTCGAAATTTTCTCTTAAGAGCTGAGGTAAAGGAGTTATTTGGGCTTCAAATTGCGTAAGCTTGTAATCCATTACCCTTTGAAACTCATCTTCTAAGTTCTCAAACTCTTTTTCTACCATCGCTATTTTACGTGAGACTGATTGACGTTGAAACTCATCACTTAACGCTTTAAGGGTTTGCTCCTTATTACTAACTATCTGTCGCATCGTACGAGCGTATCTTTCTTGCATTTCATCTAGCGTATAGAGCAGTTCGTTCTGGTCAGGCAGTATCATCTCCATTGCAGCAGAAGGTGTCGGAGCTCGTAAATCTGCCACAAAATCAGATATCTGTACATCAACTTCATGCCCTACAGCTGAAACTACAAAAGTATTGAGCCTATAAATAGCATCTGCAACAACCTCTTCATTAAATGCCCATAGATCTTCCTTACTTCCACCACCACGACCAACGACTATGGCATCACATCCAAGCGTGTCTGCAAATGCCAAAGCCTCTGCAATCTGTGGAGCTGATTTATCACCTTGTACCAAAGTATCTATCACCGTAACTTCAAGCAGTCGCCACCGTTTGTCGATAATTTTTAACATATCTTGCAAAGCTGCACTTTTTGAAGCTGTTACTAAAGCCAATTTTCTTATATGTTTGGGTTGTGGCTTTTTCCCTTTAGGGTCAAAGTAACCTTTTTGTTCAAGCTTTTCTTTAAGCTGTTCATAGGCTAAAGCCAATGCCCCTTGCCCAAATGGTTCAACAGAAATCGTCATAAGCTGATACTCTCCACGAGGTGTATAGACGCTTATAGACCCATTGACCACCACATGTTGCCCACGTTCTAAAGTAAACTTCATACGAGAAGCGTTTGAGCGAAACATCACACACTTAATGCTAGACTCTTTATCTTTTATAGAGAAGTAGACATGTCCAGAGTTATGGTAGGTTACAGATGATATTTCACCCTCTACTAAGATGTGCATGAATGTGGTTTCTAGTAGGGATTTTATTTTTGTGTTTAAGGAGCTTACCGTCATGGTTCCTTGTGACATTAATTTAACCTCTCTTTTTTTAAATTATTTACAAATTCTCTCACTAACTCTTGCTCCTATTTAAATAGAATAGGATTATATCAAAATTTATAAATACTTCAATCTATTTAGAGTATGATAAAAAACATATCCTAAAACTTTTCCAAAAAGGCATAATCGTGTTAAATACCAAATTTTCTCATACTGTTATAAAAGAATTAAAGTATTATGTTTATATTTACTCTCATCCGATAACCAAAGAGGTATTTTATGTAGGAAAAGGTAAAGGAAATAGAGTTTTTTCTCATTTAACAGAAACTATAGATAGTCAAAAAGTCAATTACTTACTTGACTTAGATAAACAAAGACTAAAACCTAATATTGAAATTTTAGTACATGGATTAGAAGATGAAAAAACTGCTCTAAGAGTTGAATCATCTATTATTGACCTGTTGGGAATTGACAATTTAACCAATATTCAAAATGGTTATAAAAGTGCTACTTATGGAAGAATGTCTCTAGAGCAAATAAATTCAGCTTACGATAAAAAAGAAGCAAATATTTTAGAGCCTTCTATTCTTATTAGAATTAACAAGGCTTTCAGATATTCCATGTCTGATATTGAGTTATATGATTTTACTCGTGGACGTTGGAAATTAAATCCAGATAATGCAAAACAAGCTAAATATGCATTTTCTATATATAAAGGTACTATTCAAGAAGTATATGAAATACGAGATTGGTATATTGCAGGTAGTACATTTAACTCAAGAGAAGATATATTTAATGATGAGGATAAGAAAAATAGATATGAATTTATAGGCAATATAGCAAATGATATAATACGAAAAAAATATAAATATAAATCAGTTGAGCATTATTTTAATCAAGGAAATTCAAATCCTATTATGTATTTAAATGTTTAAAACTTATACTCTATCAGTCCAATCACTTGGTTTACGCTTTGTATGCATGATAACAAGTACAATAAGCTGTTTATCTCTTATGGTAAAATATTCCATAAGGGAATCTACTCGTCAATTTTCTTCTAACAGTTTTATAAATAGGCTGATAAGCCTCTGGCATCCTAGATATTTGAACATAAGAGGCTTCAAGTGTTAACAAAAAATCTTCGCCCAAACCTATGCGTTGCTCTTCATACCAATCATAAGCTGTCTTAATATCGTCATAAACTTCAGGCTTAAAAACTAAACTATACATCTACCCTCGAACTCTATTTTTAATCTCATTCCACGAGACAAGATTAGTAGGGTTTTTTTCTAAAGAGGTTAATCGTTCATCTAAAATCTTTTTTTCATAATCTGAAAGAGACAAGCTATCTTGCTCCTTTGCAATAGAATCCCAAATCTCTTCAACAAGCATAATACGTTCAGTTATATCTAACATTTTAATTTCATCAATAGACATTTTAAATCCCTTATATTTTTAATCTATTATAGCATAACAATATTTCGATTTATAATTTTTTAATATCATCCCAAAATATCCAAACCAAAAAGGCAATACCAACTCCAATATTCATAAAAGAAATCTTACCTGTAAACAGTTTACCTGTCGCCCACTCTAAAAGTTCACTCATTGGGGTAATAGGTGCTGATTTAATCAACTCTTTAATCCAAGCTGTAATCTCCACGTGCCATAGTACATTCACAACCTCAGGTACAAAGAAAAAGAGTACCACACCCAAGATGCCCCAAATATTTCTCTTTGGTTTCATCTCTTGTAGTTTCTCTTGGAACTCTGGATTGTTTTTTAAATTATTTAATTTCTCTCTCACTAACTCTAGCTCCTCTTTAGATAAAAAAAGATTATATCAAAATTTTAAAACTTCTAAGAATCATACAAAGTCAACTCATAAACCCACTCTTGTAGGGGCATCATATCTTCATAGATTTTAAAGTTTTTATCTATTATCTTCTCAGAATGAAAGACCTTATTTGGGACAAAAGTAGTAAAAGCATACATAGAACGGTAGAGTGCTAAGTAGG
This sequence comes from Campylobacteraceae bacterium, assembly GCA_027056485.1. Classification (GTDB taxonomy): domain Bacteria; phylum Campylobacterota; class Campylobacteria; order Campylobacterales; family Sulfurovaceae; genus UBA1140. Next base: position 22,568 of record JALUKQ010000130.1, read on the forward strand.
CATAGGGTTCATCTTTGTTAAAGTCTCTTGGGTAGCGTTTGTAGGCTGGTTCAGGAAGTTGGTAGCCTTTGGCTTTTAAGGCTTCTAATATGTTGTGAAGCTCTGCTCTTTTTTCTCTATTTTGAATATACTCTCTATACGTTGCTAAAAGAGGTGGTTTGAAGTTTCTAATCCCTGTAGCTACAAAAACTTCTTTAGAATCATAATGCATGTAAAAAGAAGAGCTTTGCATACGATGGGTTTGACCTTGCCAAAAAATAACACCGATACGTGTTTTTATAGGGTCACTTAGATGATAACGTGCATCACGATAGATACGAAAAAGAGATTTATTTGTTTTAGGAATAGCATTGATGGATGGCACCAAAATCTGTAAGTGTTCACCCATCTCTTCTATATAGGCTTTATTGGGAGAGA
>JALUKQ010000131.1 GCA_027056485.1 Campylobacteraceae bacterium
TTAATAAGTATCATCTCCGTTTGAGCAATAGAACTCTCAAAGCCATCAGTTACGTTATCTGATTTTTGAGCTATTTCCATATTGGTTAATGCCATTAGGCTTGTTGCTGTTAGTAGTGTTGTCAGTAATATTTTTTTCATTTTAATTTCTCCTAAATAAATGGTAGTTCCTACATGTAAACCAAATTACAACCACCTAAATGGTCATTAACTTCGTCAGCAGTTGGCACTTTCTTTTTTTTGGTTACTTTTGCCTACATGGCTACACGTTGTTCCGACCATTTCGGTTTCGTCACTACAAACAACAAGCAGTTGTTGTTTGTTTTACGCTCCTCATGTTGCCAAACAAAGAAAAAAAGTGACAAAGAACTTTAATTCTCTTCTATGAATCGTTTCAATGCTTCTATATAAGAAGCAAAAGCCTCTCTACCTTTAGAGGTAATATGCACCACCGTCTTAGGTCGCTTCCCCTCAAAAAGTTTCTCTATAAGTACATACTCCTCTTTTTCTAACTTACTTAGATGGCTAGAGAGATTTCCATCGGTCACAGCTAGTGACTCCTTTAGAGCCTTAAAAGGCAACTCGTCGTTAGCAATCAACAGTGAGAGCAGTTTTGAACGCACAGGTTGATGTAAAAGAGGGTCAAACACCACAAGCCTTATCTGCTTTTTCAATTTTTTGCTGTTGTAGTGCGACTAAAGTGGGAAGAACTGCTAAACCCAAGATAACCACACCTTGCACAACATTCAAAAAAACTTCCCTACTCTCTAAAAGTCCAAAGTAAGCCCCATAACTCAAAAGTGCTACAGAACTCAAAACATTGAACATGGCTACTTTCTCATACGCTTTGACATTGAGTACAAAACTAATGGCAAAATAACCCAAAGAGATAAGAAAGAGCCATAAAATAAAAATAAGTATATAGAGCTTCATCATTGCTAAAACTGCACTAAAGACAATCGCAAAGAGAGAAATCATAATAAAATTTTTCATTATAAACGCTTGACGACGAGTACAGTCGTCTATATCATAACTCTCATTTACTTTTTTGGTTAGAATACCCTCTACTACAAAACCTATAGCTATTAAAAGAGTGGTCACTACTGTGCCAAACGTTACACTATTCTCATAGCTTGGTATCATCACAAAAGTTAAAACTACTGCAATCACAGACCAAACATGACAAGCGTTGTAGTTATAAGGGAAAAAGCTCTCTTTATCTATTAAATGGTGCTTTATCTCTGATATCTGTCGTAAAACCTCATCTTTTTCACTCATTATTTTCCTTTTCAAAGTACTTTGCATTACAAAGTATATTTAAAAATGAGTTTGAGTTAGATTAAATTTTAATATTTTATTTGTTATGAATTTTATTGAGGCGTGTTTATGTCGGGAAGAGGACATCCCGACCTACGATTTATGTAAGCTGTTGAGTCCTAAATTTACCATCTGAAAGTTCAGATAAAAAATCTTCTAAAGAGTACATCTGTCTAGCTTCACTAGTCATAACATGAATCAAAATATCTCCCAAATCTATTACAACCCAATCTTCACTCTCATCTACATGTAAAAAATCTTCACCCAAAGGTTTAAGCTCAACTTTTAACTGTGTTGCCAATGATGCTGAGTGTTTCGCACCTAAAGAGTTTGCGATAATCACTCTTTTTGCTAAATAGTCTACATTTTCTAAATTAAATGACTCAATCTCTTCTGCTTTTTTACTATCTAAAAAAGCTACTATTCTCTCTACTCTTTCATCCATGTTCATATATGGTCTGTCCTTCACGATGTTGTTTCGTATTACTGTTGAGCTTACGTCTGCGTCTATCTCTAAGATTTTGAATGCTCTTAATTTTGAGGTATCTACTCTATACCCTCTTCTTGTAGCAATTACCCATGTAATCTGCTCATTTATCCATTTGAAATTATACCATTTATCAATTGATGCTAGATTATCTGCACCAACTATTAAGTATTTAACCTTATATTCTTTTTGAAAGTAGGTTAAACTCTGTGCAGTTGGAGTTGATTTACCCTCATTTATCTCAAAATCACTCACTTTTACATCAGAAAAACTTTCAAACATCTCTTTTGTCATTTGAAGTCGTCTATTTGCTGTAAAATGAGACTCTTTTTTAAATGGATTTAAAAATGCAGGTACAACTATTAACCTGTTAATCTTTAATAGTTTCAATGCTTCTTTTACAACCAATTTATGCCCAAAGTGTGGAGGGTCGAAACTACCCCCATAAACTGCAACAGACTCTTTACCTTCTTTAAACAACTAATAACCTCTACTAATGTAAACTATAAAGAATTTTATCATATTAAACTAAAGGTGTAAATAAATGGCTGTTAAAGTTGCTATAAATGGATTAGGACGAATAGGTAGATGTGTCGCAAGAATTATTGCTGATAGAGATGATATTGAATTGGTAGCTGTTAACGCCAGTGGAGCTGAAAATATTATTGAATATGGTCTTAAATATGACTCTGTTCACGGTACAAGAAAAGATGTCTCTGTAAAAGATGGTTATGTCTATATTGGTGATACCAAAGCAAAACTTTTTGGTGAAAGAGAACCAGCAAAAATTGACTTTGTAGGTTGTGGTGCAGAAGTGGTTATAGAGTGTACTGGTGTATTTCTAACAGAAGAATCTGTTCAGCCATATCTTGATAGTGGGATTAAAAAAGTTCTCTTCTCTGCTCCAGCAAAAGATGACACAGCAACCTTTGTAATTGGTGCAAATGAAGAGGAGTATGAAGGTCAAACTGTTGTATCTAATGCTTCTTGTACCACCAATGGTCTAGCTCCTGTAGCAAAAGTTTTAGACGATGCTTTTAAAATTGAGTCTGGGCTTATGACAACCATTCACTCTTACACTGCATCACAACCTATCTTAGATGGAAAACATAAAAAAGACCCAAGAAAAGGTCGTTCAGGTGCAGTAAACTTGGTTCCAACCACAACTGGTGCTGCTAAAGCTATAGCAAAAGTACTTCCACAACTAAGAGGAAAGCTTAACGGTCAAGCTATTCGTGTTCCAACTCCAGATGTCTCTATGGTTGACTTAACAGTAAATCTTGAAAAAGAGGTAACCATTGAAGAGGTACAAGCTGCATTTACAAAAGCAAGTGAAGGTTCACACAAAGGAATTTTAGGTGTAGATGTTGAGTATAGAGTATCTCAAGACTTTGTAGGTGAAGAGCAAAGTTCAGTAGTAGCAATGGATACCATTCAAGTAATCGGTGGAAACATGGTAAAAGTATTGGCATGGTATGACAACGAATGGGGTTACTCAGTACGTTTGGTAGATATGGCTGTTCATATCTCAAAGTAAGTAGTAAAGATTAGAGAAAAGGATCTAACCCTTTTTAGGGAGTATGGGTACAATATTATCCATGTATAACAAAGGAGAAAACATTGAAAACAATTAAAGATTTAGATATTTCAGGTAAAACTGTATTTATAAGGTGTGACTTTAACGTTCCAAAGGATGAAGATGGAAACATTACTGATGATAGGAGAATTCGTGGGGCATTACAGAGTATTCGTTACTGTTTAGACCGTGACTGTAAAGTTGTTTTAGCATCTCACTATGAACGTCCCAAACCAGGCGTATATGAAGAGAAATACTCATTAGCAACTGTTGTTACAAGACTTAGAACTTTACTTAAGATTGCAGATAAGATTACTTTAGCCAAAAATGTAGTAGGAGAGGATACCAAAGCAAAAGCAGCAGCACTTAATGCTGGTGAAGTTTTAGTACTGGAAAACCTTCGTTATGAAGCTGGTGAAACTAAAAATGATAAAGTTTTTGCTAAAGAGTTAGCTTCTATGGTAGACGTTTACATTAACGATGCTTTTGGTGCCTGTCATAGAGCACATGCTTCAATTGATGCTATGGCAAGACTATTTGATACTGACCACAGAGCAGCTGGATTTCTACTTGCTAAAGAAGTAAACTTCTTTGACAAAACACTCTCTAATCCTATTCGTCCATTTGTAGCTGTTGTAGGTGGTTCTAAAGTTTCAGGTAAACTTGAAGCACTAAGACAACTTCTTGATAAAGTAGACAAAGTAATCATTGGTGGAGGAATGGCATTTACATTCCTAAAAGCACAAGGTTATGAAATTGGTAATTCATTGGTTGAAGATGAACTGCTTGATGAAGCACGTACCATTATGATAAAAGCTAGAAAAAAAGGTGTAAAGTTTTACCTACCTGTTGATGTCATAGTTGCTCCTGAATTTTCAGATACTGTTCCTTCTAAATATGTTTCATCTCAAGAAATTCCAGACAATTGGATGGGATTAGACATTGGACCTGCCTCTTCAAGACTATTCCGTACAGTTTTGAATGATGCACAGACTATCATCTGGAATGGTCCAATGGGCGTTTATGAAATGGATAAATACGCAAAAGGTAGCTTAAAAATGTCTCACAATATTGCCGATGCCAATGCCACAACCATTGTAGGTGGTGGAGATACAGCCGATGTTGCTCTAAGAGCAGGAGATGTAGAAGAGATGACATTTGTTAGTACAGGTGGGGGAGCTAGTTTAAATCTTTTAGAAGGTAAAACACTTCCTGGAATTGAAGCTTTAAAGGCATAAAAACCGTAGGGTGTAGTCCCCGACTACACCGTCAAATATCCAGTGGAATAATATACTATTTCAAATACAATAACACGGTGTAGTCGGGGACTACACCTTACAAAGGCGAACATGATATACGCAGCAAATTTTAAAACAAACCATACTAGAAAATCTACTGAAAACTATATTGAAGACCTACAGAGAAAACTTATAGATAAAAATGAAGAAGATAGAGTTTTCATTTTTCCACCATTAACAGCCATAGATGCCTATAAAGGTGACTTTACCATAGGTGTTCAAAATGCCTACCCTGTAGAAAATGGTGCCTTTACTGGTGAAGTGGGACTGGAGCAACTAGAAGAGTTTGATATTAAAACTATTTTAATAGGTCACTCAGAGCGACGAGATATTTTAAATGAGTCTCAGGAAGAGGTAGCCAAAAAGTTTGCATTTTTTAAAGAGCAAGGCTTCGAGATTATCTACTGTATTGGTGAATCATTAGAGGTAAGAGAAGAAGGTATTGAAGCCGTTATGGAACATCTTATTTCTCAGTTTGAAGGTATCGATACAACTTATGAAAACTTCATGGTTGCCTATGAGCCTATCTGGGCTATCGGTACAGGTCGCACTGCTTCTGTAGAAGAGATAACCATGACACATAATGCCCTTAAAAAAATTGTTGATAAACCTCTACTATATGGTGGAAGTGTAAAAGGAGCGAATATTGCTGAAATAGCTGCTATAGATAATGTAGATGGCGTTTTAGTAGGTGGAGCTTCACTTAAAACCGAAACTTTCTTAGAGTTAGTTTTACATTAAAAATCCGTAGGGTGTAGTCCTTGACTACACCGTCAAAACCAAAGAATGAACTTCATAAAATACTAAATATTTATAACACGGTGTAGACGGGGTCTACATCCTACGAAAACCAAATAACATGTTCATTCCCTACCCATGCAATAACAACATATAAAACCAATGTAGCCAAAGGTAGTAACCAAAGTATCCATTGTCTCTTTTCTCTAAATACATAATAAACAAGCCCACCATAAGAAATAATGAGGGCAATAATATGTGCTAAAAAAAGTGGCATAACTGAACGCATAACATTACCTACAATAGCCAGTCCAACAATGGCTAAAAGAATAAAAAAAGAGAATAGCATCTTTTTAATATCAGCTTCTCTTTTATACATTAAAACAATAGCACCTATAATAAAAAGTATGGCTAGAACAATAACTGCTTTCACAAAAATCCTTTAATTTAATGTTAAAAGATATTATATCTTATCTACTACCTCAATACCTAAAATATCAAGACCTTTTTTTATAACAGAAGCTGTAAGTTTTGCCAACTGTAATCGGCTCATTTTAACCTCTTCCTCTATACCCCCTTTTAAGATAGGATTTAACTCATAGAACTTCATAAACTGAGTTACCACATCATAGAGGTAAGAGGTTATGGTATGAGGTGTTGCATCTGTTGCTGCTTTACTGAGTGTATCTTCAAATTTTAAGAGTAAATGAGCCAAACGATGTTCTGTCTCATCACCAATAATAATATCACCTTTGATTTCTGAATCATATTTTCGTAAAATAGATTGGATTCTTGCATATGCATACTGCATATACAGAGAAGTATTTCCCTCAAAACTCAACATCTTATCCCATGAGAAGATATAATTTGATTCACGGCTAATACTTAAGTCAGCATACTTAACAGCACCTATTCCTACAACTGTTGCAATATTTTCTAACTCATCTTCTGAGTGTGCATCACGCTCTTTTATGGACTCTTTTGCTTTAACTACAGCTTCATCAAGTAAATCTATGAGTTTAATCACCCCACCATCTCTAGTTTTAAATGGCTTTCCACCTTTATCCATCATGGTTCCAAAACCAATGTGTTCTAGGGCAACATTCTCTCCTACCATTCCTGATTGTTTAGCAATGGTAAATACCTGTTTAAAGTGTTGTCCTTGACGAGCATCGACCACATAACAGATACGGTCAGCCTTTAGCTCTTTGGCTCTGTACTCTAACGCTGCTAAGTCTGTTGTGGCATAGAGGTATCCACCATCACCCTTTTGGACAATAACAGGAACCTCTGAATCATTGAGAAATACACACTCTGCACCATCTGAAATAGTTGAGAGGTTTTTCTCTTTTAATGTTTTAATAACATCTGCTAATTTTGGGTTATAAAAGCTCTCTGCTCTAACATCATCACGCGTTAAATTTACGCCCAATTTATCATAAACCTCTTCACAGTGACCTAAGGATGCATCAATAAAACTTTGCCATAAGTTTAAACAGTGTTCATCCCCACTTTGTATCTTGACCACATACTCACGTGCTTTGTCTGCAAACTCTGGGCTTTCATCAAAACGTACTTTTGCATCTTTATAAAACTGTTCTAAGTCTTTCAATTCGGTAGTAGCACCATCAGCACCCTGCTCTTCTAGGTAAGCGATAAGCATACCAAACTGTGTACCCCAATCACCAATATGATTTTGACGGATAACATCATCACCCAAAAACTCTAAAAGCGTTGCTAAGGTATCACCAATAATGGTTGAACGCAAATGACCAACATGCATCTGCTTTGCCATGTTTGGACCAGAGTAGTCAACAACTACTTTTTGGGGAATTTCAACATAACCTACCCCTACTCTATCATTGTTTAAAATAGCTGTTGCTTCTTTTCCAAGCCATTCATCATTTAGCCAAATATTTATAAATCCAGGACCTGCTACTTCTACTTTAGCTATCATACCTGTGGTATCTATATGCTCTACAAGATTGGTTGCTATCTGTCTTGGATTTTGTTTTAAAATTTTTGCCAGTTTCATAACACCATTGTATTGGTAGTCACCAAACTCTGGCTTTGTTGCATCTGATATGACAACATCATCTGATTCTATATTGGCACTTTTTAATGCATCGCTTATAATGTTACTAAGTTGTGATTTGATTTTCATTTGTGTTCCGTAGATTTGTAGAATAAAGAGTAGTATATACAATACTTCAAATAGAATATTTTAAAGATAACACACCCATCCACGATAGTGGACGCTCTGCGTTTGTGTTTTCTTTAAAATATTCTATTTGGAGTAGCTAACTCTAATATATACATTCCCATAAAAAACATGGGAATGAGAAATAATTATGCTTTTGGAGTAGTAGTTGTCGCCTCTTTAGCGTCAACAATAGTCTCTTTAACTTCGTCTTTAATCTCTTTAACGCTCTCTTTTGCGTCTTCAACTGTCTCATCATCTTTGACAGCTTTCTTAAAGTCTTTAATCCCTTTACCTACACCTTTTGCAAGATCTGGTATTTTTTTTGCTCCAAAAAGTAGTACTACTATCGCTAAGATAACTAGTAACTCTGGCATACTTGGCATTCCCATGTGTTTCCTTCTGTTATGTAATATCTCTTATTATATAGAGATTTGATAAAAGATTATACACAATTTAGGTTAATTTTTCCAATGAAGTACCATTTTTTCTAATTCTTCACTATTTTGTTTCAATCTAGCAGCATTGGCAATGGTTGTAAATTGTGATGATGCCTTTTCAATTACATCGTTTATAATAACAAAGTCAAATTCACCAATAGCGTTAATCTCTTCTTTTGCATTTTCAATACGACGCTCTATAATGGAGGTATCATCAGTAGCACGAGCATAGAGTCGTTTTTCTAACTCTTTTAATGTAGGAGGAGTGATAAAAGCAGAAGTAACATAGTCACCCATTTTAGCACGAACCAAACGATGACCTTGAACATCAA
>JALUKQ010000132.1 GCA_027056485.1 Campylobacteraceae bacterium
GATGACAAGAGTGAGAAATATTTGGTATTCAGCGAAAATACCTTGTATGTTGCTGTTGATAAGAGAACGAAGGTTATTTATATTCATTATGATGGTTATATTGATGGTCGCTAAGTCTATGGTTCAGGATAATCAAAAATAAACTACTAGGGGAAAGAGATGTTTACTCAACACAATATAAAGAATTTTATAACGTTCAATAAAAAGTCATTTGTCATAAATATCGTATTGTTTGTCTGTTTGGTATGGATAGCTGTGTATGTAAAAGACAGCTTTATACGACCTTTTTTGGGTGATGTATTGGTTGTGATTTGGCTCTATTATTTCCTTGAATCTTTTATAAACATACAGACAAAATATTTAGCCCCATCTGTTTTAGTGTTTGCTTATGGTTTAGAGTTTGCACAGTATTTGGATGTGGTGAATTTTTTTGAGATAGAAAATAAGATAGTTAAAATTGTATTAGGCTCAACGTTTGATATATTGGACATATTGGCTTATAGTGTTGGGTATGGGATTGTTTTGATTGTCAAAAAGTTTAGAGGAGATATTAAAACATGAAAACTAAACTCATAAAAATAACAGCTATTATAGCCCTCATCTACACCATAGCTTACTTCTTAACGATACATTATGGTGGTTTTCCTTCTGAGGTAGAGGGTAAAAATTTTGTATTGGTCGTGTTTGTAACCTTGGGTGTAGGAGCCATTTACTTAGAAGAGCATTTCTTTAAACTCTTTTTATTACTATTGGTTCCGTTGGTAATGGGTATGAGTTTGTATGGTTTTGTCATAATCGACCTCTTAGACCATACTTGCACTCTTTGTGGTCAGGTAGGTTGTAGTCATACACAAATTGACTGTGATGGCTCTTGCTATGGCTGGTATACTTTTGAAAATGAGCCTAAGTGGATTTTAACACAATACTTTTTTGATTGGTTCTTGGCAGTTTTTTTGGTCTATTTTCTTAAAGGGTTTAGATGGTTGTTTGGACGGAAGCAATGAAGTTTCATTTAAAAGAAAAAACAAAAAAAATTATCAATGAAATATTGAAATTTGTATTGTTTTTTTCACTTTTTAGTGCATTCATCTTAGGCTATATAAAGATGTATATAGTTGTAATATTATCAGTTGTTTTACTTATGTTTATTACTCCAAAAGAAAAGACTTATGCCAATGACAGTAAATCAAGAAAAGAGAGAAAGAGAAGAAAAAAAAGAAAAAATAATCCCATGAAAAATAAACTTTGTAACATATTCTTTATAGGTTATTTTTTTGTGTCATTTACTTTTCTTTTACTACTAAGGCATGGGTTTTTACCAGCTTCTTATATGAAATATTTTTGGGTATATATAGTTGGTACAATGCTATCATATTTTATATTATTGTTTGTAAGTGTATTTTATTGTCCCTATGCACTAGGTTCTTCAAGCAATACAAAATCAAAATCTTCAAGAGACTTTAGTGCTGTCTCTGATGGTGTGGAGTAGAAGGAAGATTTATGGAGTATTTTTATATTGATTTAATTTTTGCTTTTTTATTTCTATTTATCTATCTTGTACATAGAGGTAAAGTAGAACCAAAAGAGAAGCAGTTGCTTAATGTTTTAAAAACGGTTTCTCATTACAACTTTAAATTAGGAGAATAAATGAAAAAAATAATTTTATTACTATTGACTTTATTGATATTGTATATTAGCTTCAATCTGCTCAAGAAAGTGAACTTTCATCCTACCAATAAAGTTGGAGATGTGGTAGATAGTTTTCATGATGTTAAAGTTTATTTCAATGGTGGAGTTGGTCATACAGATGAACGAAATTTAGCGAGTGATGGTTATAACCTTGGTATTAAATATCAATGTGTTGAGTTTGTAAAGCGATACTACTATAAAGCTCTAAAGCATAAGATGCCTGATAGTTATGGTAATGCCATTGATTTTTTTGACAAAAAGTTAAAAGATGGAGAGATTAATAAACAAAGAAATTTGTATCAATATCATAATGGAAGCACAAGCTCCCCAAAAATAAATGATATAATAATTTTTGATAAACATCTTTTTAATCCCTATGGTCATGTGGCTATTGTATGTAATGTTAATGAAAATAATATTACGATTATTCAACAAAATGCAGGTGTTTTTAGCAAAACAAGAGTAGTTTATAAGCTAAAAAAATCGACAACCATTACTATTTGGATAACTATGTTTTAGGTTGGTTGTCAAAAAGTGAGAATACGGAGAAAAAATAGGAAATTGAGATGCAAGAAGTATTAAAAATAGAAAAACTACTACTAACCCTAATGCTCTTAACGGCATATATCTACGCTGAACCCATTTGTACCTCTGTAGATACAGAAGCTATAAAAAATCTACATAGCAAAGCAACAAAAGAACTTAAACTTTTTACTCTAGCTCATGAAGAGAGTTCTATTCTTTGTGAAGCCATAGTAAATTCTGATAAAGCAGTTGTTGTGGCTACTTACCAAGGTCAAGATGGAAATGAAAGTTTAGCTGATGGCTATTTGCTTTCAATTGTTGTTGCTGTGGTCAGTGGAGAAAATGGAAAAATCTTACAGAG
>JALUKQ010000133.1 GCA_027056485.1 Campylobacteraceae bacterium
GGCTATTGGTTTTTATGATGTTTGTACAAGGTGGGCAGACTCTTCTTTATAGTTTAGGTAAAACTGAAGATGAACGAGATTTAATTATTAACTCTTTAGGGCGTAAATGGGAACTTGGTTTTACTACTTTGGTCATGTTTGGAGGGGCAATCTTTGCAGCCTTTCCTCTTTTTTATGCTGTAAGTTTTGGAGGAGCCTATTTTGTTTGGATGGCAATACTATTTTGTTTCATTATTCAAGCTGTGTCTTATGAATACCGTAAAAAGCCTAACAACTTTTTTGGAACCCGTTTCTATGAGTGGCTACTCTTTATTAACGGTTCATTAGGTATTTTTCTTATTGGTGTGGCATTAGCTACACTCTATAGTGGAGGAAATTTTGAGGTGAACAATATGAATTTATCGCATTGGACACAATCTAGCTATGGACTCGAAGCACTCTTAAATCCATTTAACTTGCTCTTTGGTCTAGTATTGGTTCTACTTTCACGAATTCAAGGACTTTTATATTTTTATAACAGTTTAGAAAACGAAGCAATAGCTTGGCGTATTTTGTCACGACTTAAACGAGAGTTCATTCTCTTTTTACCTCTCTTTTTGGTTCTACTTACAATGATAATGTTAGGCGATGGTTATGCTTACGATAGTCAAAGTGTGGTTTCGGTCGTACCTATGAAAATATGGAGTAATCTATTAGAGATGCCTCTTTTGTTGATACTGTTGGTACTTTCTCTTATGGTTTTTCTATTTGGTATCTACTTAGTATTGGTACAAAATAGTCCTGCGGCTATTTGGTTTACAGGAACAGCTACTGTGCTGATAGTAACTATACTACTGATGCTCTTAGGTTTAAATCATACCGTTTTCTATCCGTCACTTAGTGATTTACAGAGTTCATTGACCATAATAAATAGCTCAGGTAGTCACTACACTCTAATGGTTATGAGTGTGGTTTCACTCTTAGTTCCCATTGTTTTAGGCTACATTGTGATGGTTTGGCGTTCGATGGACAGCCAAAAACTAAGCATAGATGAGGTCACATCTGACCCACACCACTATTAAGGAGAAATTATGGAATATTTAGGAGAGATTGTTTGGTATTTGAGTTTACCTATAATGGTTTATATCGCTGTGCGTTTTGTAAGATGGAATCTTAAAGCTTTTGATGATATAGCCTCTAGTGAGCATTCAGAAGCTTTAAAAAAATGAAGATTTGCCTCATTGAAACTCTCAATGGGACTCTTAAAAGTGATGCTTCACACACTCTTTAGTGCATCATTTATCTAAAGTTGAAAATAGAGTTGAATCATCTCTTGAAGTTTGGGTTGGTTCTGGTTGCTAGGGTAAAGGAGCGTGATTTTATGCTCTTTTGTCCATGCACAAGGGATTTTCCCCTCTTCTTTAAGTAAGAGATGAGAAACTCCTTTGGCTTGAAGCCACGTTAAAAGAGAAGCTCCCCCTTTGTTGTTGTTTTTTTCAATGTTCAAGTTTTGACCATCAAAAAAAGCATAATATTTGGCATTACCAAAACGGGAACTAAGTAGGGTATCTTTACTGTTTACTTCAATGGCTGTTGCTATTCGTTTCATCTTCGAATCATAACGATATTAGATTAAACTTTTAGCTAAAAGTAGTATAATCTATTCAAATTATACTTATAACTTAAACTTATAAAAGGAAATTTAATGTTTAAAAAAATTCTACCCTTAAACCTGATTATTTCACTACGAATGTTTGGACTCTTTATTGTCCTTCCTGTTCTTTCTATCTATGCACTTAACATGCCTAACTCTAGCCACACTATGGTGGGGATTATTATTGGTGGGTATGCCATAACTCAAATGCTGTTTCAAGTTCCTTTTGGGAGCTTAAGTGACAAAATAGGGCGAAAGAAGACCATTATAATTGGTCTGGTTATATTTGCTATTGGTTCACTGGTTGCAGGTTTAGCTGATAATATTTATATGCTACTCTTAGGACGATTACTTCAAGGAGCAGGGGCAATAGGTTCGGTCATTACGGCAACCATTAGTGATGTGGTGCGAGAAGAGGAGAGAGGTAAAGCCATGGCAATTATGGGTGGAAGCATTGGTATGGCATTTGCTCTTTCTATGGTAGCAGGTCCAACTATTGCAGCACATTTTGGTGGCGTTCCTACACTCTTTTTCTTGGTAGCAACTTTAGCACTTATCTCGATTGTTATTCTTCTTAAATCTGTTCCAAATCCTCCAGTCATTAAACATACCTATTTAGAGAGCGACAAGTTTAAGCTTTTTGAAAATAGAAACTTGATGAAGATGAATATTACCAATATGTTGGTTAAAGGCTTTATGACCTTTGCATTTATGATTATTCCTATTGTTTTAATCAAGACTTATGGATGGGATAAAGCAGAACTCTATAAAATCTATTTGCCCTCAATGATAGTAGGAATTCTTGCCATGGGACCTGCTGCTATGATTGCCGAGAAAAAAGGAAAATATAAACTTATTTTACTTTTAGGGATTCTATTTTTAGCTATCTCTTACTTAGTGATTGGTTTGAGTCATGACTACAAGATGTTTGTAGCAGGGATTATTGTCTTCTTTATTGGATTTAACCTTCAAGAGCCTATTCTGCAATCATTGGCATCAAAATACGCCAAAGTTCATCAAAGAGGAAAGGTATTGGGTATCTTCAACAGCTTTGGTTACTTTGGTACATTTATTGGTGGTTTTGTTGGTGGTATGTTGCTAGATGTAGTCTCATTGAGTTCTGTAGCTTATGGTATTATAGTACTTTGTATTGCATGGGCTGTAATGGTCTACACACTTGACAACCCTGCTAAGACCAAGATAGCTTACATTCATCTTGACGATACAGACCATGCCAAACATGCTGACTTACATAGCATTGACGGTGTGGTGGAGTGGTACATTAACGACACAGAGAGCTTGGTGATTGTTAAGTATGATGAAACTTTAACCGATGAAGAGAGACTTCGAGAGGCAATTAAGTAAAATAGATGGAGAAAAAAGTTAGTAAAAATTTTAACCAACAAGAGGTTTTGACCATATCATCAGCACACTTTGCTCATGATATATTCTCCTCTTTTTTAGCACCACTTTTACCACTTATTATTGAAAAGCTTGGTTTGAGCCTTTCAATGGTGGCATTTTTAGATATTGTTCGTCGTATTCCTGCACTTTTTAACCCTCTGTTGGGGCTAATGGCAGAGAAAAGTGATGTAAAATATTTTGTTATTCTCACACCTGCCATTACAGCGATAAGTATGAGCCTTTTAGGTCTTGCCTCTTCCTATTTTATTTTAGTTCTGCTTCTTTTTATAGCAGGAATTAGCTCAGCACTCTTTCATATTCCTTCCCCTACGATGATAAAACAATCTTCAGGAGAAGAGACAGGGAGAGGAATGAGCTATTTTATGGTTGGTGGAGAGTTTGCACGAACCTTAGGACCTATTTTAATTACAGCTGCTGTTTCATGGTGGGGACTAGAGGGGAGTTATAAATTAATGCCCATAGGTATTGTCTCTTCTATTTTGCTCTATATACGTTTTAAAAATTTTAGCACCCACATCAAAGCCAAAAAGTTTGAAAAAGGAGATGTTAAAACACTGCTTCATGAGCATAAAAAACTCTTTTATTTCTTGGCTCTGTTTATGCTCTTTAATGCAACGTTAAAAAGTTCACTTTCACTCTACTTGCCTGTCTATTTAGTAAACAATGGTAACTCGTTGTGGTACGCAGGTATTGCCCTTTCGGTATTACAATTTAGTGGTGTTGTTGGGGTCTTTTTCTCTGGTAAGTTTTCAGACAGATTCGGACGATACAAAATCCTACTTTTTAGCTCTTTAGGAAGTGTCGGTTTTATGGCACTTTTCCTCTATACACAAAACATAATTGTGTTGGGTATTTTAGGGCTATTTGTCTTTGCACCAGCCCCTGTACTCATGGCATTGGTTCAAGACACTGACTCCCCTATGCCTACGTTTATGCACAGTATCTATATGGGTATTAACTTTGGATTGAGTTCCATTGTTGTCCTGCTTATTGGGGTTTTAGGGGACAGTGTAGGACTTAACGAGACCTTTGTTATTTGTAATATTTTAGGGCTAGGTACGCTCTTTACGGTGTTGTTTATGTTGAAGAAAGAGGTATTATAGTGCAAGAGTATCTTCTCTGTACCATATTTTTAGGGCTTAAATCATTTGAGCTAAATATATTACTGCAATAGATGAAATCACTAAAATATAAAAATAATTAGTTTTACTTATATTTTTACTAAGGTTAACACTTTTGTTGATATTTAAGCTTTCACAAGTGTCTCCAAAGGTAGCGACTAAGTCTTATGGGTATGCTACTATTTAAGTACAAAACCATTATAATAAATTAAAATAATAATTATAACTTTAAATTATAAAAAAGGAAAACTATGTCAATGCGTTATTTTTACCTGCTACTTTTGGTGGGTTTACTCACTGGATGTACGGAGAATAAAACTGAAAAAAAGCTTGATGGAGAAGCACTTTTAGAGCAAAAATGTTCAAAATGCCATAACCTTGATATGCCTCCAAAGAGTTATGACGATGAGGTTGCTCCTAGTATGATGGCAGTGACTTTTCATCTTAAAGATTTTATTAAAGCTAATGACCCCTCGGCTCATGAAGCTAAAATAGCTGAATTTGTTGAAGATTATGTTATTGACCCTAGTCGCAGTAAATCTTTTTGTGATAAAGCGAGTTTAGATAGTTATGGTGTTATGCCGTCACAAAAGGGAAAGGTAACAGTTGATGAGTTAGGGGCAATTGCTAAATATATGTATGATACTTACGATAATCAAAAGATGCTCAAAATCATGCAAGAGCAACAGCGTTTAGCTCGTATGCCTCTATATCAACGAGTTTTAGAGCAACAGAGATGTGAGAATTGTCATGATGTGAACAAAGATAAAGTAGCACCATCATTTATTTCTATATCAAAAAAATATAGTAGTACTAAACCTTTAATTGAGAGTATAAAAAATGGCTCAAAGGGTAAATGGAAAAACTTTAAACTTATTATGCCACCTTTTAAAAAGATGACCGATAAAGACATAGAGGGAATGGCTAAATGGATTTTAGAGTTAAAAAATAAAGATAAGACCAAAGGACAAAAATGAAGTTTGAGTTAGAGCAGATTGCAACTATTCGTTCTCCATTTTGTGAGTTAATTGATATGCCAGTTCAACCAAAAGGGGCAAAAGATGTTTATGCTACTATTGAGTTTAAAAAAGAGTTTGAAGATGGATTAAAAGATTTAGATGGTTTTAGCCATGTTTACCTTATTTACTACTTTCACAAAGTGACAAAAGCAGAACTAAGTGTAATCCCATTTAATGATAAGACCAATACACAAAGAGGTGTTTTTAGTACTCGAACACCTGTCCATCCAAATAAAATTGGGCTTTCTGTAGTAGAGTTGGTTAAAGTTGAAAATAATATAGTTGCGATTAAAGGGGTTGATATTTTAGATGGAACACCTCTTTTAGATATAAAACCCTATATTGAAAATTTTGATAAGATAGAGGGTAAAGTAGCCTCTGGTTGGATGAAATCTAACCAAAATGAGGTTTCAGAAAAAAGGTCTGATGATAGGTTTGTAGAGAATTAATCTATAATATTATGTAAACTTTCAAACGAGAAAAAGTTGGAGCTTATGTAGGTAAAAAGCCTAAAAAATAGTAAAAATTTTGTGGGTAGAGATACTCACAACTTATTCATATTACCCTATCCAAATAGCTTCTTAATACAGAGCCACTCAAAAGAGACCATAGGAACTTTTTTGGCATAGTTTTGATAATCTGAGCCAAACTTTTTTTTTACCTCCATCTCTTCAAATACCATAACCATAAAGATAATGAAAAGCATCTCTAAAGGGGCTAATTTAACTATAAATGTAGGAGAGCCCAATAGTAATGACCAGCCTAAAGGAAGCAATGTCAGACCAAAGAGCATGGGGTGACGCATACAGCTGTAGATACCTGTGGTAACGAGTTGATTTGTCTCTAGTCGAGGAGTGTTCCCCTTTCGACCCTTACTTAGTTCTCTACCTCCATTGGCAGAAGCTTTAAATGCAAAAAAGGTTATGATTAGACCAAGAAGAGCTGTTAATATATGAAATAAGATACTTTGAAAATATGGGTTTTCTACATCTTGGGCTATGGCATACCATGCCCCTCCAAAAAGCATTATAATCCATAATAGAATTCTAATGACAACCGAGAATGAGGTGTTGATTTTCATTTTATTTCCTTCATTTGAAAGCATTTGTTTCGATTTTAGCAAATCACTATTAAATATAGATAATATTAAGTTATTATAAATATAACAAGGAATAATATTCCTCATTAAATACCCAAAGGAATCAACCATGATATTTGATTTATCAAAAGATACAAAACTAAACGAAAACTACAAACTGATGGCACAGACCATCTTGCCTCGACCTATTGCGTGGGTTGTTACAGAAGAGAATGGTGTGGTGAATGTTGCTCCATTTAGCTACTTTATTGGTCTAAGTTCAGAACCTGCATCGGTACTAATTAGTGTGGGGCATAAAGCTGATGGTACGCCTAAAGATACGTTGACAAATCTTCGTAAAACCAAAAAATGTACCATCTGTATGGTAGAGGAAAAGGACCTAGAGAAGATGCACTTTAGCTCTAAAGGTTTAGAGTATGGTGAGAGTGAAGCAGAGTATTTTAACATAGAGACTGAAACCATGGTCGAAGGCTATCCACCTGCTATTAAAGGGGTTCCTGCTGCTTATTTTTGTACGTTAAACCAAGAGATAGACCTTGGTGGAGGAACAACCATTCCTTTGGTTTTAAATGTAAAAGAGATATTTGTTGACGACAGAATTATCTCTGATAAAGAGCGACTGAGCATCTCTTTTAAACCTGTGGCACGAATAGGTAAAAGTTATGCTTTTTTAGGTGAGGAGATTGATGCTCCTGTCATACCGTGAGTGCGAATACCCCTTTGATATGAAATAAAAAGGGGTCATGTGGAAAAGAATGACAATTTGACATACTTCTCTAGTTCTATAAAATTTTTAGATAAAATTAGAATAATAAAAATAAGTGAGTTTCTATGTCAAATATTATCAAAGCATTTATAAATACCATAAATAATTATCAAGTAAATATTCAAAACCTTACCCGAGGGAACAATAGAGCCAATAATATGGGAGAAGGGTTAGAATCATTTGTTAAAGATATTTTTGCCAATACTATTAATGAGAAAAATAATCAACAATCATTCAAGTTATTAGCAGAAACATACTCTTATCAAGGCAATAAAAATAATCCTCCTGATTTAATACTTAGAAATTCTGATGTCATAGAAATTAAGAAAATAGAATCTAAAAATTCTGCTATTGCTCTAAATAGCTCTTATCCAAAAGCTAAAATTTATGCCGATAGTCCAATGATAACAAGAGCTTGTAGAGAGTGTGAAGAGTGGTCTGAAAAAGATATGCTTTATGCTGTAGGATATACAAAAAAATCTACATTAAAATCTTTATGGTTGGTTTATGGAGATTGTTTTTGTGCTGAGAAAGAGACCTATGAGAGAATAAAAGATACAATTTCTAATGGCATCAACACCATAGCCGATGTAGAATTTACAGAGACTAAAGAGTTAGGAAAAGTAAAAAAGGTTGACCCTTTAGGCATTACCGATTTACGAATTCGTGGAATGTGGCATATTGAAAATCCAAATAAGATTTTTTCTTATCTTTATGAGTATGATGAGCGTAAGGATTTTCAGTTGATTTGTTTGATGATGAGAGAGAAGTATGACTCTTTACCTAGTGAAGATAGAGAGGCTGTTGAGAGTTTGGATGTTGATGGGGTTGAGGTTTTGGATGTTAAGGTTAAGAGTCCTGATAATCCTGTGAAGTTGATGGATGGTAAGTTGTTGGTTTTTAGAGTATAAAGGGGAAAAATGAGAAAAAGATTTTCAGAAAGATATGGTTTTGTAAAAGTACGAGATACATTTCAAATAGATAGTATGGATGAAGCTTTGAAAAATCGATTATGGAATCAATTTAGGATATTTTATTTTGATTCGTTAGAAATAGATTTTGGGAATATAAAATATAAAATAGATTATGATTTTTTCATTAAAATATATGATGGCTTTTTTAAAACAAAAGATAAACCAAAAATAAACTATAAACAATTAGTTTTATATGTAGAAATATTATTTTTTAAATTGCAATGGTATAAAATATATGATTTTATAGAGTATGTATCAGAGATTTATCATAATAAAAAAATCAATATTCAATTTAGAGAAGCCATCAATCAAGTTTTAAAAGAAGAAATGAGTGCATATAGGTTTGTAGATAATTATATTGCTCCAATTATTGATGAGCTTGAAATTAAAGAGGTTGAAGAGGCTTTGGAATGTATATATACTCCTGTAAGACAACATTTATCTAATGCATTAGAGCTTTTAAGTGATAGAGAAAATCCTGATTATCAAAATTCTATTAAAGAATCTATTACTGCTGTAGAGTCAGTGGCTAAAATCATCACAGGTAAAGAGACCGATTTAGCAAGTTGTATAAAAGTTATGGATATAGATTTAAATAAGCAATTTAAAACTTCGATGATAAATTTATATGGTTGGACCTGTAAAGAAGATGGTATTCGGCATGGACATACAAAAGAGGAATTGAAAACTTCATTTGAAGAGGCAAAATATATGCTTGTTAGTTGTTCAGCTTTTGTCAATTATCTAATATCTAAACATAGTCAAAGTTTGGATTAATTCATGAACATAATCTCCCTATTCGCAGGAGCAGGAGGTTTAGATCTTGGCTTCAAACAAGCAGGATTCAAAACCATTTGGGCAAATGAGTATGACAAAGATATTTGGGAAACCTTTGAAAAAAACTTTACAGATACCATCTTAGACAGAAGAAGTATAACCCAAATTCCATCAGATGAAATTCCTGAAACTTTGGGGCTTATTGGTGGGCCTCCTTGTCAGAGTTGGAGTGAGGCAGGGAAGTCTAGGGGGATAGATGATGACAGAGGGCAACTCTTTTTTGAGTTTATACGGGTTTTGAGAGACAAAAAACCTCTTTTTTTCTTGGCTGAAAATGTATCGGGGATGTTGGCAAGTCGTCATAAAGATGCTTTGGAAAATATCAAGAAACACTTTACCGATAGTGGTTATACCTTGTCTTTTCAACTTCTTAATGCTCATGATTATGCTGTGCCACAAGACAGAAAACGAATATTTTTTATAGGATATAGAGATGATTTGGGTATTAAGTTTGAGTTTCCAAAAGCCTTAGATGACAAACTCTTTTTACAAGATGTCATTGGAGATTTAAAAGCGTCTGCTCTTCCTGCTAAAAATAAAACCTATAGTAATGATGATGCGTGTGAACTGTTTAACCATGAATACATGACAGGTGGATTTTCATCTATGTTTATGTCACGAAATAGGGTTAGGGCATGGGATGAGCCATCGTTTACCATTCAAGCAGGAGGACGACACGCACCTTTGCACCCACAAGCTCCTAAAATGGAATTGGTAGAGAAAGATAAGCGTAAGTTTGTTGAGGGGAAAGAGGAGTTATATCGACGGTTGAGCATTCGAGAGTGTGCTAGGATTCAAACTTTTCCTGATGAGCATAAGTTTTATTATAAAAATTTGACTGCTGGTTATAAAATGGTGGGAAATGCTGTTCCTCCTAACTTAGCCTATATTTTGGCTAAGAAGATTTATGAGGATTTGAGCCAGTTAAATATTGAGAAGAAGTTTAGTGTTAAAAATTATAGGTTTACTCTCTCTTCCCCATCAATATAAACACGCTCTACCTTATTCGTATGTAAAATAGTTTGTAGTGCAATACTTTGCGTGTTTTGTACAGCATCGGGTAGGGTGATGAGTGCAAAGTCTGCATCTTTTCCTACTTTTATCTCTCCAGAATTTAGGTTGAAAATTTTGGCAGGTGTTGAGGTGATATTTTTTATGAGTAAATTTGCAAGTTTTTCCAATGCTCCTAAATGGTGTAGCATCAGTGCTGCTCGTAGCTCATCAAATATATTTAAAGAGTTGTTTGAGCTTAGACCATCGGTTGCTAAAGTAAAAGGCATATCTAGCTCTATAAGCTCTTCAACGGGAAGTCTACCACAACCAAGTAATCGGTTAGAGCGAGGACAGTGAGCTATGGAGTGTCCATGTTTTGCAAGGTAAGACAACTCCTCTTTTGTGGCTTGAACGGCATGAGTAAAGTGTGTTGGAACATTATCAAAACTTTTCATAAATTCATCTATAGTGGTTACAGCCATAGAGGTTGAGAAGAACTTTTGAAAAAACTCTAAAAAGTCACCTTGGCTCTCTTCTAGCCATTGTCGCTCTGCTTGTGACTCTAAAAAATGTGCAGAAAGTGGTAACTTTTCACTTTTTGCAACCTCTACAGCACGTTTAAGTACAATAGGGTGAACTGAGTAGGGTGAGTGTATGGCAATGGCTGGAATCACCCCGTGACCACACTTTTTAGACGCATCAAGACGTTCTAAAAAATCTCCATACAACATATCAGCAGTTGCAGCGTTTGAACCTATGAGTTCATTGAAAAAAAGAACTTTTTGAGGAGTCTCCATACAAACTTCAAGCTCGGTACCAAAACTAGATATAGCACCAAAAGTAGTCACCCCTGAAGCCATCATCTCGTTACATGCCTCTTTCATTACACTGTTGTCGCATTGACCAACCAGCTCTTCACGGTTTGCTATAACGGAGTCGAGCCAAGGCATAAACTCACCATATTGTAAAGTAGTCTTGTTGGCAGAAAACTCTAAATGTACATGCGTGTTTATAAAACCAGGGTAGAGTACAGTGTTCTCTTTTGTTTCTATTAGTTTGGCTTCTGGATATTTTTCTTGTAATGTTTCTAAGGTATCTATTGCTTCGATTTTTTCAGAGAATGCTATGGCAATATTTTGTTTAAATTCACCATCTATATAGCTATAACTTGGATTAATTATTTTCATTTTTCTACTTTCTATTATTTCGCATTGGCATACGCTGGGTCTGTCCAATAGACTATAACCTTTCTTTTTCCCCAGTTTAGTGCTTTTTGTCGGTCATTACCCATATAAATATCTATTTTGTTTTTCCATTTTTTATTCATTTTGTCTAAAACTAAAAACTCACCTTTTAGACCTTTTATACGCACTTTCATACCATTGGTCAGCCCAATGTCCAGTAGGTCTCTTGAAACAGCAATAGATGGAACAGTTGGGCTAAGTTTGTTTCTCCATGCAGCTAAGTATGGGTCTGCATCAGTTTCCATGGTTGATGAGGTATAGGCAGTAGCCTTTACCTTTATAAAGTCTGTATAAACAAAGTTTTCTTTAGTTGTAGCTGTTGTTGTCAAAAGAGCCAATAGGGTTGTTATGGTATATATATTATTCATTAAAAATCCTTTGATTACTATTGTAACAAAAGTTAATTAAGACTTTTTAGGTTTTAATGATTTCTTACATATCTCCTCTAAAAATGTGGTGGCATAGGCACCTTTAGGTAAATAGAAGTCAACGGTTAATTCTTCTGCATGTTCATTATAGATAAAAGATAAATCTTCAGGAAAAATCCAAGCATAACGTCGGTCGCCTTTAAGTGCATAGAGTTCATCGTCATCAAAAGGTTCTTCTAAATGTCTTGCATCGGACATGGCTCTTTTTACTTTAGAACCTACAAGCAGACCTGTAGGGCTAGACTTATGGGATATAAACTCTTTTGTTCCTTTGTTAAAGTCTTGTAAAAAGTAAGACTTTCCATAAGGGTAACTTTGCATATCATCACCAATAAAAAGTTTAAAAAACTGTGGCTGTTTGGCTAAAACTTCTACCAACTCTTTAGGGTATTCAAGTATGGCTGAAGCATTGTCCACCGTGTTAGCATTTATGGTTTTAGAGATATTAATACGTTCCGAGAGCCAATTGTTATAAAGGTAACTTTGATAAGCAGATACCAAAAGTTTCTCTTTTGCCCCTTTGAGCTTTTTACCTGAATGGGCTATCTCTTTACCTTGCATATAAGAGCGAGAATCTTCTCCAAATCGTTGGTATCCATAGTAGTTTGGAATCCCTTTTTCAACCATTTCATGAGCTACTTTTTCTATGTTATCTTTTGCTTCTACTGCTACATTATGCAAAACTATAGAAAACTTGTTTCCTTTGAGTTGACCTACTTTTATGGGAAATTTACTGTAGTGTTTTTCAAGTATTTCTATTTTTTCTGTAGTCAAATTTTTAATAACATCTTTTTCATACTGCTTAGGAATAGAGATGTATTGTATGGTGGTCGCATTTTTATCTTTTAGTCCAGCATAGCCAATATCACGATGTTCAAGCTGTGTTGCTTTGGCTATAACGGTTATGAGTTTAAAGGTACTCATGTCTGATTTTCTAATTTTTAAAATAAGGTTAGAACCCTTGTCTACAAATTTAAAAAGAGGAACTTCCTCAACAAAAAAACGTTCTATAGTCTGAGCAAAGTTAAAAGGGATAGGTTTATGGTTATATGCGTAAGTTTTATTCATGTGGGATTATAGCGTATTTTTTTACTTTTAGCTCTAAGTATAGACCATGGTTAATTACCTCAATAGATTTGGTTGATTATCTCTTTAGAAAAGACATTAGAATAGTTTAATGAGTATATGCAAACAGATTATTGATTTGTCTGTAATAAATTAGCTATAATCTTACAAAATTATTAAGGAAAACTATAAAATGATAAATAAAAAAGTAATATTGCTAAGTGTAAGTTCTATGTTCGTTTTTTTAGGATGTGTAGGAAATGAACCAAAAAGTGAAGTTAAAAAAGAGTTAAGCACTCAAGAGAAAAAGTATCAACAAGTAACAATGAAAACAATTACTGATTGTAAAGAGCAAGGTATTGAGTTAGATGAAAAAAGAACTTCTGCATTTATAAATAAATTTCCTAAAGAAAACATTGATAAAATTGCAGCAGTAAGCAAGAAAATGCCAAAAGATAATTGCCAATTTTTTGCAGATGAAATTTCTGAAGAAAAAGTAACAAAAGTAAATGAATTGGTTTCTAAATCAATGAAGGCATGTAAAAAATATGGTATCGATTTAAATGAAGGTTTTTTACAAAAAAAAGCATCGAGAATACCTCTATTTCTTATTAAAAAACTCTTAGCATCACAAGCATCAACTTCTCAAAAAGAGTGTCAGGTATTGCACGATAAATCTAAATAAATTTTTTTAATTTTAAAGTATAATCTCTTATGATAAATGAAGAACGAAAAGAACGTATAGAAGAAATTTTAACACAAAAACAACCAACCCTACAAGTGATGCTTGACAATGTTTCAAATTCTCAAAACATCTCTGCGATTATTCGCTCTTGTGATGGGGTGGGGGTTTTGAACTTGTATTATAGTACAGAGTATAACTTAGATTTGCGTATACATAAAACCATTACTCAGGGGACGCATCGTTGGCTCAATCGTGAACGGGTTGAGTTTGTAGATAGAGTTGAGTTTTTGAAGAAAAAACAAAACGAGGGCTTTCAAGTGGTGGTTACTCATCTTGGTGAAGAGTCTGTTTCATTTTTTAAAGTAGACTATAGTAAACCTACCATTTTGGTAATGGGAAATGAACATGATGGTATTAGCGATGAGGTCTTGGCTGTTGCTGATGTGAACATCGTTATTCCTATGCGTGGTATGGCTCAAAGTTTAAATGTCTCTGTGGCAACTGCACTGATACTTTATGAAGCAGGGCGACAACGTGATGAAGCTAAGATGTATGATGAAGCTCAAATTTCACTTGAAAATAGAGAAAAAATTATGGAAGAGTGGATTTATAGGGATGTGATACGACATCGGAGTAAGGGGAGAATTTTTTATTAAAAATATGTGTGGATTTGATAATCCACACAATAAAAATTAATGTCTATTAGCATTATAAATAGGCATTACTTTTGGAAGTAATGATTTGATTTTTTGAATACGGTTGACAGGTGCAGGGTGAGTCGATAGGTACTCTGGTGGAGTTCGTCCATCTTTAGCAAATTTTTCCCAAAAAGTTAAGGCTGATTGTGGATTGTAACCAGCTTTTGCCATAAGAACTAAACCAATATGGTCAGCTTCATACTCTTGTGTTCGTGAGTGAGGTAGGGCGATTCCTAGTTGAGTCCCTATACCAAAGGCCTGCATAACTGCTGCTGTATTTTGTGGGTTACCACGTCCTTGCATAACAGAATCTAAAACTTGACCTCCCATTTGCGTAAGTTGTGCACTACTCATACGTTCAGCTCCATGTCTGGCTAATGCATGACCAATCTCATGTCCCATAACAGCTGCTAATTCAGCATCGTTTGCTGCATATTTAAAGAGTCCTGTATAGACAAATACTTTTCCACCAGGGAGACAAAAAGCATTGGCTTGTTCATCATCTTCAATGACAAAAAATTCCCAGGTGAAGCTCTTAGCTATAGGGTATTGATTTGTTGCAACTGTTGCAATACGTTTACCTATACGCTGAACCATGGCATTTTTTTGTGGGTCTGAGCTCACTTTCTCTTTTTTTAAAATCTCTTGAGCACTTTGGAATCCTAATTGTAACTCTTGACTAGGGTTAATCATAATGAGTTGGTTTCGTCCTGTTATAGGTGCTTTAGTACATCCTATGAATAAAAGTGCTAAAATAGCACCAGCGATTATTTTTTTAAAGATTACTTTCATTCAAATCCTTTATTCTTATGTTTTTTATATGAATCAGGATTAATTATAGCAAAGATAAAAAGATATAGCAAACCAAAGAGGAGAGCATATGTTTAATATCGTTTTGGTGGAGCCACAAATTCCACCTAATACAGGAACTATAGGTCGTTTATGTGTAAACTTAGATGCAACTTTGCACCTTATAAAACCATTGGGTTTTAATATAGATGATAAAGCTGTAACCCGTGCAGGTCTTGATTATTGGAAAGAGTTGGACTTAATAGTTTGGGAGAGTTTTGATGAGTTTTTAGAAGCACATCCTATAGGTGAACATTCACATCTTGCAACGACAAAAACAGATAAGATTTATTTTAATGCAACTTATCAAAAAGGAGATTATATTCTTTTTGGTTCAGAAACTAAAGGTATACGGGAAGATGTTTTGTTGAAGAATAAAGAGCAGTGCATCACTGTACCTATGGGTGGTAAAGGACGTAGTTTAAACCTTGGTGTTGCTGTTGGCATAGTTACTTATGAAGCATTGCGTCAAAACTATGATGGCTTTGAGAAGATTACTATCCCCAATACGTTGGAGGAGGCATAATGGCTATTGGAGATATTTTATATGTCATGGCATCACTACTTTTTGCATATATGACATTTGTTATTATAAGAGGTAATTTTCAGCGTAAGTTTGATGATGAAGGTAATCGTTTAGATTTAAAAGATAAAGATAAAGATAAAGATAAAAAAGAGTAGTTCTCTTTTTTATCCAATCATTCGTTTAAAAGCACTAAGTAAAACTGCAATAATACCTTTTGGCTTAATAAGCTCTTCTATAAATTCATTATAGGTAAGGTTATGCTCTTCTAAAAAGGCTTCAAGGTAAGCGAGTGATTTCTCCATACCATGCTTCTTTTCTATAGCAAGCATAGTTGCATATAGCTCTTCTGTGGTATCAATGACATCTTGAGGAGCAGCACGTCTAAACGCAGTTAATGCAACTATTTCACCTTTTAGATTAAACTTAGGTTCTAAGTCTGCTATGACCCAATAATACTTACCACTTTTTGCTAAGTTTTTAACAACACCAGAGATAGGTTGCCCTGCTAGGAGTGTTTGCCATACAACAAAAAAGACAGCTCTAGGCATATCGGGATGTCTTAAAATGTTATGAGGAGCACCAATAAGTTCAGCCTCATCATATCCTGATACTTCAGAAAAATTTTTATTTATAAAAATAATATTACCCTTAAGGTCTGTTTTACTTACAATAAATTTCTTTTTTGAAAAATTAATCTCTTCATCAAGTACTATTGGTCTATAAATCATTATCTATCCTTTGTATAACCTTTATATTAAAGTATAACTAAAAATACTAATAAACAAATAATGATTTATATAAAAGAGAATTATTTTCTATTTTTACCAGCGATAATAAATCGTAAAGCGTTAAGTTTAATAAAGCCTTCGGCATCTGACTGGTCATAAACATCATCTTCTTCAAATGTTGAATGTGCCTCTGAAAAGAGTGATTTTTCAGACTCACGCCCAACAACCATAACACTTCCTTTGTAGAGTTTAAGTCTAACTGTTCCCTCTACATGCTCTTGTGTTTTATCAATCGCAGATTGAAGCATTTCACGCTCTGGTGACCACCAGTAACCGTTGTAGATAAGTTTTGCATAACGAGGCATAAGCTCATCTTTTAGGTGTGCAGCTTCACGATCAAGAGTAATTGACTCAATAGCTCGGTGAGCTTTAAGCATAATGGTTCCACCTGGAGTTTCGTAACAACCACGTGCTTTCATCCCAACGTATCGGTTTTCAACAATATCAATACGTCCGATTCCATGTTTGTTACCATAAGCATTAAGTTTGGTTAAAATAGTTGCTGGAGTCATCTCTTCACCATTAATAGCAACTGGGTCACCATTTTTATACTCTATAGTAATGTATTCTGCTTGGTCTGGTGCATTCTCAGGACTTGTTGTCCAAAGCCACATATCTTCTTCAGGCTCTTTGCTTGGGTCTTCTAATACAAGACCTTCATAAGAGATATGAAGTAGGTTCGCATCCATAGAGTAAGGAGATGATTGTCCCTGTTTTTTCTCAATCTTAATACCGTGAGCCTCTGCATAAGCTAAAAGTTTTTCACGAGAGTTCAAGTCCCACTCTCTCCAAGGAGCGATAACAGCAATATCAGAGTTTAATCCAAGGTAACCAAGCTCAAAACGTACTTGGTCATTCCCTTTTCCTGTTGCTCCGTGACTTACAGCATCAGCACCAGTTTGTGCAGCAATTTCAATCTGTTTTTTAGAGATAAGAGGTCTTGCAATAGAAGTTCCAAGAAGGTATTCACCCTCATAGATAGTATTTGCTCTAAACATTGGGAATACAAAATCCTTAACAAACTCTTCACGTAAATCTAAAATGAAAATATTTTCAGGTTTAATTCCCATTGCCAAAGCTTTTTCTCTAGCTGGTTCTACCTCTTCACCTTGACCAAGGTCTGCTGTAAATGTTACTACTTCACAGTTGTATTCATCTTGAAGCCATTTTAAAATAATACTGGTATCAAGCCCACCAGAATATGCTAAGACTGCTTTTTTAATCTCTTTTTTTGCCATAATATACCTTTAATTAACTGGATAAATTTTGTGGAATTTTATCACATTATATGTTAATTATAAGGCTAGATGAGTAAAACCCTTATTTCTTCTTAATCTCTTTATGAACAATAGTCGTTAAACCAAGTAGCTTCCAGCCTTGAAATCCTGCACGATAGTAAAATATCTTATCTTTAGGATAATTAAACTTGAGCATACCTTTTATAAAATGTTTACTCTGTTCACACCATAATCCATTACAAAAAACAGCTATCTCTTTGACATTAGAAAAATCCCATGTACCATCTTTTTTTACTTTCATCCCTAAAACTCTAAAAATCATTTCAGCTTTCTTTTTACTTGCATTTTGAATAATAGGAAAAGGTATGTTTATAGCAGAAGGTATTGTCTCTAATTCATACCAACTCTTTAACCTAGCATCTACTATTAAGCCTGTTTTGTTAGCAACTTTATCTTTCATAAATTGAATCAGTTCAAGCTCAGCAATATTTTTGATATCGGGATCAATCTTAGTGGGCTGAATACAAAATGGAGGACAAGGACGAGATGTTTTTGTATAGTCATCAGTTAGGCGATTATTGGTATCTTGGATTCTTTCAATTTTAATTTTTTTCCCAGAGTCAGTAGTGTATATAACTGGCATATCTTCAGTTATTTTTACCGTTATAGGTGCTTCATCTGCTAGAAGTATGGAAGAGAGTAGAGATAGTATAAGTAGTTGTTTCATGTCTATTAACCTTGTGTTGTATGTGAGTATGAGATTCTTTACAGAGATTTTATCTCTGTAAATGATAGAGCTTATTTAGGTATACGTAGTTTTTGACCTACGTAAATTCTATCAGCTCTTCTTATATCGGGGTTGGCATCAAATATTTTTTGGTAACTACTAGCATTACCATAAGCTCTTTGGGCAATTTTATTTAATGTATCACCTGACTTTACTACTATAATTCTCATTTCGTTGGTACGTACTTTAATCTCTTTACTAATACTTTGTTCATAATTTGTTGCTGTACTAGTACTATCTGGTACAGAAGTTTTTGTAGTTTCTTCTGAAGTAGTCTGAGTTGGTTTTGTACTAGGTTGATTATTTGCACCAGCCATATTTAATAGCTTTTTAATTTGTTGTGAAAGTTCAGTTAAATCTTCTTTGTTATTACTTTTAGAATCATTATCGAGAGTCACTTTATTGTTACTATTAATTTTTTCTACATCTTTTTGAACGGCACTTTCTACATTTGTTTTTACAGGTTCAATATCTTTAGTTTTTATTTCTATTGAATCACTATCACTATTTTGAAGAGCAGAAAGTAGATCAGTATCATTATTTGTTTTTGGAGTTTCTACTTTCTCTTTTTCAATTTTATTCATAACAAGGTCAACTATTTTTGAAATATCATCTGTAGACATTTTTTTATTGTCTTCTAATTTTTCTTGAACTTGTGTTGCTACTTCTTGTTGAATAGTTTTCTCCATTTTTTCTTCAACATCATTCGCTTTTGTTTCTACTTCTTTAGTGATTTTTTCTGAATTTTTTGTAGTTTCACCTATTTCTACTTTATTGGTTTCTATTGTTTTTAAAACCTTCTCTTCGATTGTTTCACTTTTAGGAGTTGTTCCTTTCTCCTTAGCTTTTTCAGGAGTAGATGTCTCTTCTTTAATAACAATTTTTTCTTTTGATACTTTATTATTACTGTTTTCTGCTGAAGAGTTAAATGTTTTGAAGCCAAAATATCCTGCAAATCCAAGTGCTATAAGTCCGAGAAATAAAATAGCTTTTTTCATAAAGCCACCTTCATCATCGTTATATCCTTTTATTTCGGCACCTTCTGTCTCTTGTTTATAGTAATTGTTATATTCATCTTGATTGTATTGGTCTTTATTTAGCATCACTTCTCCTTTGATTTTTGTTTTATTTTATAATAGTTGTTAAGCCTAGTATCTGCCAGTATTGCATTCCACCTCTATAGTAGAGTATCTTTGATTTTGGATATCCAATTTTTACTAAGTTCTTCATGGCATGTACCCCTTGTTGACACCATGGACCATTATCATAAATAAGAATTTTTTGTGCGTTATCAAAATTCCAACTACCATTTTCTTTTTTTACGCCAAATATTTGAGCAATTTTACCATTGAAATTTTTGGTTGTTAAAATAGGAAAAGGAATGTTAAACGAAAAAGGAATACTTCCTGCTTTATGCCATTTAGGCATACGTGCATCAATTATCATCCCTTTATTGTTTTGAACTTTATCTTTAAGAAAGTCAATTACGCATAGTTCACCAATAGTTTCAATCCCTTTAATAGGTTCATAGGGCTGTATGTTAAATGGTGGTGTTGGTCTGGATGTTTTGGTATACGAGTTTTTTAATTTATGGCTGGTGTCTTGAATTCTCTCTATTCTAATAGTTTTTCCATTAGCTGTAATATCAACATAAGGAACTCCTCTTTGAATGTTCACTTCTGTTGCCTGTAAAGGCATAATGAGTAGAGAGAGTAAAAGCAAGCTTGATTTTAGAGTAACTTTTGATAGCATTAAATACAGCTCCTATTTTTTTTTATTTAAAAAAATGTTAAGGTTTATTTTATCTGAAAAATTCTTAGTAAATTATGAAGTTGTTGTATTTTCTTAAATTATACTTGATATCATTAGATTAATTTTTTTTAAGGGATTGCATATGGATTTTAAAAATACAATAGGATTAGGTGTTGCTGGTAATTTTGCTCACCATTTGGAACAAGCTGGAGAATTAAAAGATTTTGAAAATGTTGTAACAAAAGAGGCTCATGCACCAAAAGGTATTTTCCCGTTTTATTTACCAAATTCAGAGAGTTTTTTAGGTTTGTATCCTATAGGTTCTGAAAAGTTAGAACTACCAACATATGAAGCCAATGCACAAGTAGAACCAGAAGTTGCTATACTTTTTGACATAATATATAATAATGAGAAAAAAGTTCAAACATTAGTTGCTAAACAGTTTACTGCGTTTAATGACTGTACTATTAGAAAAGATGGTGCAAAGAAGATTTCTGAGAAAAAGTCTTGGTGTGCCAACTCTAAAGGTATGGCAAAAGAGTGGATAGCCATAGATAAGTTTGAAGAGGGTGGGGTAATGGATAACTTTCATCTATGTTCGTTTGTAAAGCGTGATGGTGTACTTCATCCATATGGAGTGGATGCTCCACTTCTTGGGTACAGTTATTTTTATGCTAAATTACAAGATTGGCTTATTGAAAAGATGAATGAGCAGAAAGATTTTGGTCCTCTTGAAGATATTGCTATGCATCTAAAAGATACTGACTATCCTAAACAAGCCATTATCTCTATAGGTGCAACAGCTTATGCAGAGTTTGGTGAAAATAATTACTTAAAATCTGGTGATGAGATATATGTAATAGTTTACGATGCTAGGAAAGGAAAGGATGATATAGAAGAAGCTGAAGATAAAGTTATTTTGCATCAGGTGGTGCAATAGGGGCATGGACTTCAGTCCATGAAGAATATAGCAGAGACTGAAGTCTCTGTTCCTATTACTTTTTAAACCACCCTTTAACCTTACCAAAAGCACCATCAAAACTGCTTTTGTGAGGTTTACTCTCTACTCCAAAACTCTCTTGGAGTTTCGATAACATCTCTTTTTGTTCATCATTTAATTTTTTAGGATAAACAACTTTGACTTGTGCGACAAGTTGACCTTTTTGTCCATCATGAACATCAGGTACTCCTTCTCCTCTAAAAACAAATTGCTCTTTATCTTTTGTTCCTACCTTGAGGTCAAGCTCTAACTCTCCATCGAGTGAAGGGATGGTTATGGTCTCACCTAAGGCTGCTTGGGTGAAAAAGACAGGAACTTCGATATAGATGTTTGAACCATCACGAATGAAGTGTTCATCTTGTTCTACATCAAAAGTTAAGTATAGGTCTCCACGTTGACCATTTTTTGCTTGGTTACCATAGCCTTGAGCTCTAAGACGGTTTCCTGAGTCTACACCAGCAGGGATGCTTATGGTAATGGTATCTGGCTCTTCATGGTACCCTCTACCTGAACATGAACCACATTTACTACTTGCTTTTTGACCTTCACCGTGACATTTTGGACAAGGTTGTGCAAAAGACATAAAGCCTTGTTTCATCACTACTTGACCTTGACCGTTACAATAGTCACAGGTCTCTAGGTCTCCACCTTCGGCACCTGTCCCTTTACAGTCATCACAAGGTACTTTATAATGTATATCTACTTTCTTTTCACAACCAAAGACTGCTTCATTAAATTTGAGTGGAAGTTCCATTTCAAAATCTAAGTTATATTTCTGGTTAGATGGTCTTCTTTGCCGTCCTCCACCAAAGCCACCACCAGCTCCACCACCAAACATAGAGTTAAATATGTCCATGATGTCATCCATATTTTGTCCACCACCAAAGCCACCTCGACCATGACCTTCGAGACCTGCTTTTCCATACTGGTCATATATAGCACGTTTTTCAGAATCTTTTAACACTTCATAGGCTTCACTTAAGTACTTGAAAGTCTCTTCTGCTTCTTTGTTATCAGGGTTTCTATCTGGGTGATATTTCATGGCAAGTTTACGGTATGACTTTTTTAGTTCAGCTCCCGAGCAATTTCGGCTAACTTCTAAGGCTTCATAGTAGTCAAGTTCTGTCATTTTTTCTCCAAATATTAAAATTGAGCGAATTCTAACATACTTTAGCTATAATCGCGTATAAAAACTATCTTAAACTAGAGGAGATAATTATGGTGAAACATATAGTAATGTTTGATTTTAAAGAGGAAAATAAAGAAGAGAATTTACTCAAAGCAAAAGTAATGTTAGAAGCATTATTAAAAACTGTACCAAGCTTAAAAAGCATGGAAGTAGGCATCAATTTTTCACAAGAAGAACGAGCGATGGATATGAGTCTCTATTCTAAATTTGACGATAGAGAGGGTTTAGAAGCATATGCTATTCACCCTGAGCATCTTAAAGTGGTAGAGTTTATAAAAAGTGTTGCAACGGCGTCTAAAGTTTCAGATTATACAGTAGGGTAGATGAAAAAACATAAAATAGAAGCCTTTGAAAACTTGGTCAATGCTTTTCAAGATATGCCCAGCATCGGTAAAAAATCAGCTGTTAAAATGGCATACCATTTGGTCATGGAAGACAGCTTTTTAGCCATGAAGTTGGCACACGCCATAGAAGAGGGTGTCAACTCCATACAGCGTTGTAAAAAATGCCACAACATGAGCGAAGATGAACTCTGTACCATCTGCTCCGACGAGTTCCGAGATGAGACCGTTTTGTGCATCGTGCAGAGTGCCAAAGATATTTTGACCATAGAAGAGAGTGGTCAGTACAAAGGTGTCTACTACATAGTCACTCAAATTTCCGACCTTGATGAGTACCACTTAAAAGACGCAGTAAAAGGTGTCAATGAAGTGATATTTGCTTTTCCACCATCGTTAGCAACGGACACTATGATAC
>JALUKQ010000134.1 GCA_027056485.1 Campylobacteraceae bacterium
CCAATACGGCTCTCTTTCATGTTAGATAAAAAGGCATCAAACTTTCTCTTGGCAAACTCAAAACGGTTGGGGTAGACATCTTGGGCAAACATCGAATGAGAGATATCAAACCCGACCATGACATCTATACTACTGCTCTCGACTTTTACCT
This sequence comes from Campylobacteraceae bacterium, assembly GCA_027056485.1. Lineage (GTDB taxonomy): Bacteria > Campylobacterota > Campylobacteria > Campylobacterales > Sulfurovaceae > UBA1140. The sequence continues at coordinate 152 of JALUKQ010000134.1, forward strand.
CTCCATTATATAAAATGGGTCGAGCTAAAGCTACTATACCTAAAGCCATAGAAGCAATAAGCAAGATATTACGCACCTTTTTAGAGAGCGTTCTATCGGTATGTCTCATCTGCTTTAGTATTTTAGGGTCAAAATAGGCTTCTAAACTCTGCTTACTCTCCTTTAGAAAAAATCCTAAAGGGAGTAAAAGCAGTAAGAGCCATAAATATTCACTGTTATCAAATACCATTAAAATCTCCTATTTCTAGCAAGAAAATAGAGAAGCATAAGTAGAACTCCTGCACCTAAAGGGTACTGGAAATAGTGACTCTTTTTAATATACTTATCTACTTTTATCTCACTCTTCTCTAGTTTGTTTATCTCTTCATATATCTTCTCTAACTTCTCAACACTGTCAGCTTCAAAAAACTCACCCTTTGTCTCTGTGGCTATTTTTTTAAGTACCATAGGGTTATAATCTCCACGATTACCAACCCCAATAACATAAACTTTTATGCCATATTTTTTAGCTGTATTAATGGCTACATCTAAAGGAATATTGTTAACGTTGTTGACACCATCGGTTAAGAGTATGGCTATCTTCTCTTTGGCTTTTGACTCTTTAAAAAGCTTAGAACTCATAAAAAGTGCTTCATAGAGCGATGTTCTGCTCTGCCCTGCTATTCCCACCTCTAAACGCGAAAGTAGACGTTTAATACTATCTTTGTCGTAAGTTAGAGGAATTGCCACATAAGAGAAATCTGCAAAAATAGTCAATCCTAGCTTATCATGCTTTCTCATATCTATAAAATCAGTTACGATATCTTTAACAATTCCAAACTTATTGTACTCTTTCATAGAACCACTGGCATCGAGTATCATGGATATCTCATACCCTTTGTCTTTGTTTATTACCACATCATCTTGCTTGTAGGGTGAAGCTAGAGCAATAGTCAACAGCACAACAGCTAAAAACTCAACAACAGACAAAAGATAGTTTTGCCCTGATGATATCTGTTTAAATATTTGCATATTTGGGAAAATAAGCTGTTCATTTCTCTGTTTACAAAACTTTTTACAAACAACATAGAGTAACAAAAGCAAAAAAGCAAAAGGGTATTCAAACATTATATTGCTCATGAGGTCAACTCCTTTATAATACTTTTCATTTTCTCTTTGTCTTCACTACTCAACTCAGGCACCTCTTTTTTAAACTTATACATTTCAAGCTTTGGTAGTAAATCTAACAGTGCTGGATGTTCAGGTGAAATTATCTGTGCATTTTCAGAAAAACTGTAAACAGCCTCTTTTGTATCTGAAAAATCTATCTTTTGAAGCTCCAACTTTGCTAACTCTTTAGGACTCAAACGCTTGGACTTACGTTTAGGTTTACGTAGCCATAAAACCAACCATACTAAAAAGGCTATAAAAACAAGAGCCAACCCTATGCTTAGCATAAAATAAAAAAATGATTCATCAGGAACTTCTACAAAGCCCTTTATATCTTTTAACTCTTCCATTATCTCACCAAATTATTCAATTTAAAATAGGGGTCTTCGTCGGTATAGATTTTCACATACCGTATATGATGTCCCATAAAGTGTTCATAGAGCTTTTTATCTTTTTTATCTATCACCTCTTTATAGTCAGTAAGCATCTTTTTGTTAAACTCAAAACTACTCGACTTCATACTATTAGGGTCTATGAGGTCTAACATTCCCATGAGTTGTGGCTCCTCTTCAAACTTGTCACGAACCACCACAGCATAGACCTCATGTTTAGCAGAGAGAAGTGTTAAATCGACCTCTTCATAAAAATCACCTATAAGAAAAACTATAGATTTCTGCTTGACAGTTCCCAACATATAGTCAGAGAACTCTTCATAATCTACCTCTTTACCCAAAGCATCTAAGCCCAATAGCTTTGGCACTACATCATGCAGGGTATTAATGCTTTTGGTTGCACGTCTGTAGTACTCCTCTCTATCTGAAAAAGCCAAGGTTGTAACATTGTCTCCATTTTTCATGGCAGAAAATGCCAAGAGAGCATAGACCTCAGCCATCAACTCTTGTTTGATTCGTTTACTTCCAAAAGCAATCCCTCCACTGGTCATAAATGCTATAACAATGTTTAACTCACGCTCTTCTGTAAAGAGGTTAATGTAAGGGCGTTGTGCCTTGGCTGTTGCTTTCCAGTTGATTTTACGAACATCATCGCCAAAGTAATACTCTCGTAACTCTGAAAAATCCAGACCATTTCCTACAAAAGTCGTGGCGTTATTACCTAAGTTTTGACTAAAAATCTTACGCTTACTCTTTATAAGAATCTCTCGTGCGACTCGTTCTATAATGGTTTTTTTATTATCATCTTTCATAAGTCTACCCCTTAAGGTAACTTAATATTCTGCATAATCGTTTTTACAATATAAT
>JALUKQ010000135.1 GCA_027056485.1 Campylobacteraceae bacterium
CAATCGTAGACCCAGAAAGATACTTGGTTACAAAACTCCAGCAGAAGTTTTTTTCGATACAATTACGAAATCTTATGTAGCAGTTTAATCAAGTGTTGCACTTACTACTTGAATTGGCGTTATTTGAGTATCTGTTAAAGGCTTTATTATCTTTGCCATTGTATAACTCCTGTATATTTTTTTGTATAGATTAATAGTTATACTCAAAATTATACATTAAAAATGCGAATGTTGATGAATTGATACGAATTGTAATAAATCGTAAAAAGTATTTTAATGTCTTGTAAGCTCGTTATAAAGGGGGTTTAAAGTATGTTATTTAGGGAAATTAAAAAGTCTTCGTGGTGGACGAGGAGAGATTCGAACTCTCGGTACAGTTACCCATACGCATCCTTAGCAGGGATGTGGTTTCAGCCACTCACCCACTCGTCCTTTTGAAGAGCGTAATAATAGTACTTTTTTTATAACATCTAGCTTAAATTTTTGCTAAAATTTTTTCAACGATGGCAGAAGGATTCTCTGACTGATAGATCGGGCGTCCAACAACGATAAAGTCCACCTTCTGCTCTTTTGCAAAAGCAACATCAGCTACACGTTTTTGATCGCCTGCATCCTCACCAAACGGGCGGATTCCCGGTGTAAGTGTCATAAAGCTTTCATCTGTGATGTTTTTAATAGATGCTGATTCAAAAGCAGAACATACAACACCATCAAGCCCGCTTTGCTGTGCATCTTTTGCAAATTGGTCTGCTTTGCTTGCAATGTCACTGCCATACACTGCTTCAAACTCATCTTCAGCAAAAGAGGTCAATGCAGTTACAGCTAAAACAATTGGACGGTTTTCATACTTCTCCAAACGCTGCATTACCGTACTCATAGCACGACGCCCTGCACTAGCGTGAACATTGAACATATCGACACCCAGACCCATTATAGACTCAGCAGCATCGGCCATCGTATTTGGGATGTCATAGAGTTTAAGGTCTAAAAATATTTTAAAATCAGGGTTAATTTGTTTAATGGCTTTTAAAAAATCTTCGCCATCACGAATATAAGTTCGTAGTCCAACTTTGAGCCAGACATCATGTTCTTTTATTTTTTCAATGAGAGTGAGATTTTCTTCTTGTGAAGGGAGATCAAGGGCAACGCATAATTCCATAATAACTCTTTAATGTTAGATTATGAAATTATAGCATTTTTGTTTTGCTTCAGGCTTATTTAGACTTCACCATATTTTCAATTTTTTCAACGATTGAAGGATCTTCAAGCGTTGAGATATCCTGCGTGATAGCCTCACCTTTTGCAATAGAGCGCAATATTCGGCGCATAATTTTTCCAGAACGTGTTTTTGGGAGTCCCGGAGCAAAAACAATGTCATCACACAGCGCGATATTTCCTATCTCTTTTTTGATGACACCATTAATAGCTTTGACCTCTTCAACCTCATCGGCAACACCATCATCGGACTTGAGTACAACATACGCGAAGATGCCCTCACCTTTGATCTCATGTGGCTTTCCAACAACGGCAACTTCTGCAACGTTAGGATGTTTTTTAATGGCCGCTTCCACCTCAGCAGTTCCCATTCTATGCCCACTAACATTGATGACATCATCCGTACGACCTGTAATTGTAATGTAGCCGTCTTCATCATAAACAGCACCATCACCTGTGAAGTAAACAGACTTACCGTCTTTTTTCACATCACCGAAGTAAGACTTCATAAAGCGCTCTTCATCACCCCAAACACCACGAATCATTGAAGGCCAAGGACGCGTTACACACATATAACCGGTCTCTCCAACTGCAACTCTCTTTCCTGTAGCAGGGTCTAAAATCTCACCCATAATTCCAGGAAGAGATAGTGTTGCACACCCAGGCTTAATCGGTGTAGCACCCGGAAGTGGGGAAACGATGTGTCCACCAGTCTCTGTTTGCCAGTATGTATCGACAATTGCACATTTACTATTTCCAACCTCTTCATAGTACCATTTCCACGCAGGCGGATCGATCGGCTCACCAACCGTTCCAAGAACTTTCAAGCTGCTAAGGTCATATTTTTTTGGTTCATCTTCACCCATCTTATGAAGTACTCGAATCGCTGTCGGTGCAGTATAAAACTGATTGATTTTATACTCTTCGACCATTTTCCATGGACGACCGGCATCCGGGTACGTTGGAACACCCTCAAACATTACAGTAGTTGCACCCATTGCAAGTGGACCGTAAACAATGTACGTATGTCCTGTAATCCAGCCTACATCAGCAGTACACCAATAAGTATCGTTCTCTTTTACATCAAACACCCACTCCATAGTCATCTGGGCCCATAAAATATACCCCGCAGAGTTATGCTGTACACCTTTTGGTTTTCCAGTTGAACCTGAAGTGTAAAGTAAGAAAAGTGGATCTTCACTATCCATCACTTCCGGCTCACAATGCACCTCTTGTGTTTTAATGAGTTCATTGTAAGAGTAATCACGTCCACCTACCCACTCAACATCTTCACCATTTCGCTCAACGACTAAAACTTTTTTAACAGGGGTATCACCTTCGA
>JALUKQ010000136.1 GCA_027056485.1 Campylobacteraceae bacterium
TTTTCATTACTGTTAACATCAGCTCCTATTAACTCTGCTGAAACTTGATAAGTTTTACCTACTTCTGTTTCAAAAACTTTATAAGAACCTGCTCCTGCCTCTGTTGCTGCAGCATAGATATAATCTTCTCCATTATATGTTCTAATATAGGTTGAGTCATGATAAGTCTCCCCTACACTATTCCATTCTGATGATGCTTTACCAGTAACTTTCTCAAGTAACTCACTTTGAGTTACTTGTGATTTTTCCTGTACTGCTCCATCTCCCCCACAAGCTGTGATAAACAAAGCTATTATCAATAATGATAATAGCTTAAAGAATCCTCTCATTTGCTTTTTCCCCATAACTATTCCTTTAGATTTTCTTCTTATATTTCTATTTAAAGAGAAATATAGAATTAAATATTACATCAAAAATATACAGTAATTAGTTAACTAAAAATATTATTTTATATAATTAAGTAATATATAATATTTAAAAGTGTTATTTTAAATTATATATTGGTAAAAATATAGAGTCTACTTCCCTATAATATTACTATATATGACTTGAAGTAAAATAATTTAAATGATATTTTTATAAAAATAAAGATTTATCCATTTAAAAAAAGATTATTTTTTTTTAAGATATGTGTAATTTTAACACATATAATTAATTTAACATTAAGTAACATCTATATTTTCCTATATAATATTAAAAAATATCTATAAAGATTAATGGGATATTTCTATTAAGATTAGGACTTATTATCTCTATAATAGAGTATTATATTTTTATAAAAAAGATAATATTCGAAAAGAAGGGTTTTACCTTCTTACTAGTTTTTCTTTTAATCTCTCAAGACGCTTATTTGACTTCTCTATAATAGATAAATTAATATCTTTACTATTTACCATACTTTTTATCGTATTGACTAAAGTATCTGTTCTTACCATACTTTTAACAGAGAGTTGATTCCCAAACAGTAAGATATCATTTCCTGCATTTATAGCCAACTTCAATGTATTTTTTAAACCATATTTATGTTGTATTGCTCCCATCTGTAAGTCGTCGGTAATAACTACACCATCAAAACCAAGCTCTTGACGTAAAAGACCATTTACAGTTTTTTTAGAGAGTGTTGCTGGATATTTTTTATCTAAATTTTTGTTAAAAACATGTGCTACCATTACAGTATCTATAACAGCTGAATGAGCTAGCATTCGATAAGGCTCTAGTTCTACTTTTTTCCAAAGTTTTGTTACATCTACAAATCCTTTATGCGTATCGCCTAAAGAGGAACCATGCCCCGGGAAATGTTTAAGTGAAGTCAATACACCATTGTTATGCATAGCATCCATAAATATAGAACTGTACTTTACAACAGTTTTAGGATCAGCACCATATGAACGACCAAGTTTATAAATAACATAATTCTTTTTGTTAATGGCTAAGTCAACATCTGGTGCTAGGTTATAGTTAATACCTACAGAGCTTAACTCAGCTCCCATTTTATTATAATGTGTTCTAACAGAAACATCACTCATTTTACTAACATCTTTTGCTTTAGGAAATTTTCCATAAAAACCATATTTACTTTTAAGCCGTTGAACTCTTCCACCCTCTTGATCTACAGAAATTAAAAGTTTCCCATCTTTAGAACAAGATTGAAGTTCTTGTGTTAACTTTGCTACTTGATTTTTAGTTGAAATATTTTTAGGTTTTGAATGATTTACAGGATTAACATCAAATAAAATAACTCCAGCAAGATTATATGTTTTAATATCTCTACATATTTGAGAGTTTTTAGGAGCAGATGTACCTAAAAAACCAACCATAAGCATAGAACCTATTTTCTCTTCTAATGTTTTTTTCGATTTAGCTATTCCATTAGACTCAGACATAAGTTGAGGTTCGACATCTACAAAAGTAGTTTTCACCTCTTTTTTGTTTACTTCCTCTGCAGCATTTATCTGATCTGTTGCACATCCATTTAAACCTAAAACTAAGATGGCAAAAAATATATTTTTATTTATCATTATGTTACTTCTTTCAATTTTTTTACTGATTATACCAAATAGGACTAGCTTTATCTTAATTATTTCGCTATAATTCGCGAAATTTCTGCAAGAGTGTATCAAATCTCTTATTTTTAGGGCTTTCTAATCGATTCCCTACCACTAAGCATAACAAGAACTCACCTTAAGTGTGTGACTATTTGGTATCAGCTGCAAAAATTGGGTCGAATGACACCATAACATAAATAAATATTATTATATTATTTTATTTTTGGATATGCACAATACCGTACCCATCAAAAAGTATTATAAAAAAGTACTATAAAAAATTTACTATAAAGAAGTAACCACATGACATTTAAAGAATTTAATTTCAAAGATACCCTAAACCAAGCCATTAATGATGCTGGGTTTAAAGAACCAAGTCCCGTACAAGCTGATGCTATTCCCCTTATTTTAGAAGGTCATGACTTAATTGGTCAAGCACAAACTGGTACAGGAAAAACTGCTGCATTTGGTCTACCAGTAATCCAACAAATGACAGGAAACAAAGGTGTAGAAGCACTAGTAATCGTTCCTACTAGAGAACTTGCAATGCAAGTTTCAGACGAACTTTTCCGTTTTGGTAAAACAGCTGGACTAAAAACTGCTACTGTTTATGGTGGTACTGCATACAATAAACAAATTGATAGAATTAACCAAGCAAATATTATTGTAGCTACTCCAGGTAGACTACAAGATTTACTTAAATCTAAAAAAATCAAGCTTAACCCATCATTTGTTATTTTAGATGAAGCCGATGAAATGTTAGATATGGGATTCTTGGATGAAATTAAAAATATCTTTACTTATCTGCCAGAAGAGCGTCAAACACTTATGTTTTCAGCAACTATGCCAAAACAGATTAAAATTCTTGCAGAACAAATTCTTAATAATCCAAAGTCAGTAACCATTACAAAAAGTGAAAGAACAAACACTGATATTACACAGATGTTCTATGTAGTAGCAGACTATGAAAGAGATGATGCACTTTTAAGACTTATTGACTATAAAAACCCAAATAAATGTATTATTTTCTGTAGAATGAAAAAAGAAGTTGATAGACTCTCTTCGTACATGACTGCACAAGGATTTAAAGTAGCAGCTCTTCACGGTGACATGGAGCAGAAACAAAGAGAACATACAATCCGTTCATTTAAACAAGGGCTAGTTGAGATTTTTATTGCAACTGATGTTGCTGCTCGTGGTCTTGACGTAAATGATGTTACTCATGTATTTAATTACCACATTCCATTCGACTCTGAATCTTATGTGCATAGAATTGGACGTACAGGTCGAGCAGGAAATAAAGGTGAAGCAATTACATTGGTCTCTCCAAATGAGCTTAGAACCATTAAACGAATTGAAAAAGATGTAGGAACCGTAATGGTTTCAGAAGTTATTCCAACACGTCAAGAGGTTCAAACACGTAAAGATGATGATTTATTGTCTAAAATTGCAAATACTCAAATTAGCTCTTCTGCAAAAGAGATGGTAAAAACACTTCAACATGACCTTGATATTGTAACTATTGCTCATCTTTTAGCAACCATTGTTCAAGAAGAGATTGATGTAAAAGGTAAAGATATTATCGGTCTTGGAAGTGAAGAGGTTAAAGCACTAATTGAGAGAGCGAAGAACTGGAAAGGTGGAGACAGAAATGGTGGTGGTCGTGGACGTGGAAGAAACCGAAGTCGTAGTGGAAACCGTGGACGTGGTGGAGACCGTCGTAGTGGTGGAGAAAGACGAAATGGAGGAAACCGTGACAGTAGAAATGGTGGTGGAAACCGTGGAAGCCGTAATGGTGGAGGTCGTAATAGAGATTAGTTAAATAATTAATACTATTTTTCATTATACACAATTAATACATAGTAGATTGGGTATAATGAATTAAAAATTTTATCAGGAAAAAAGAAATGAAAAGAATAATTTTTACTTTCGCTTTAACTTTAATCATGTCACTATCTACTCTTTATGCAGAAGAGAAAACTCCTACATTTACCCTTACTACAATCGACAATAAAACTATTAATATTACTGAGACTAAAAAAGGTCTAGATCTTAAAGAGTTTAAAGACAAAGCTGTACTCATTGTTTTATTTGGTCACAGATGCCCTCCTTGTTTGAGAGAAATTCCAGAATTTATAAAATTAAAAGATAATCATAAAGATGATCTTGCTATTGTAGCCCTTGAATCACAAAACTATCCAAGTGATGCTGTAAAATTATTTGCCCAAGAACATAAAATAAATTATAATGTTATTGCAGGAATTAATCATAGTGACTTTATCTCTTATATAGCAAGAAGAGCTGGATATAATGCTGGTATTCCTCTTCCTCTTCTCATTTCTATAGATAAATATGGAGAGGTACAAGGTGTACAAGCAGGTGAACTAAGAGAAGATGAACTTGAATTTTTAGTTACAGATTTAAACGAATAGAGTCTACATTACAAAAAGGTAAATAATGATAAACAGATTGAATATAAAAAAGAAAATAGTTAAAACATCTATTTTAGCAACAGTAATGTTTACACACACAGGTTGTTTCTTTGGTTATTTCGAAAACCCACTGGTTCCAATAGAAAAACCTGTACAACATAGAACATTTACGCAAACAAGCTCAGCCCCTGTAAATGTTGTATTTTCCACTCCTATGCCTACAGTAGAATGTACCAATGATATTACCTCAAATTGTAATAAAGCACCTGTACGACCAGATGAACTAAAGCCAAAAATAAAAACATCAACAGGGGGAGAAGTTCATAAATTACGAAGTATTCAAGGAAAAAGTATTACTGTAGTAGAACGTTCCAATGGTTTTATATTTCCAGAATACAAAAACAAAGTTGTTATTTTGGAGATGTTTGGTAAAAAATGTCCTCACTGTATTAAAGAGATACCAACTTTTAATAAATTACGAAGTAAATATCGAGGTAAAGTAGAAATTATTGCTGTTCAAGTTGAAGATAGAATGAGTTCATCTGAAGGAAATAGTTTACTACGAAGACATAAAATACATTACCCAATAATTCCTGGTGAAACAGCAACAAATTTACAATACAATATTCAAAATACTTATGGATGGACAGGTATTTTACCCTTTACCATGGTTATTAAAAATGGTGTAACAGAGTTCACCTATCCTGGCACCGTATCTTACAATGAAATAAATAGTGATATTCGTACTATTATTAAATAATCTACACTATTTAAATTTAGAGGGGAATTTATTTTCTTCTAAATCTTTTTATAAAATCTTCTTTTATTCTTTCATTTGATATAATCTTATAAATTAAATTTTATAAGGAAATAATTATATGCTACCAGATTTTTTAACAAAAACGAATAAAACAAAAAAAGGTAAAAAAGAGAGTCATCTACGTTGGTGGGTTACACTTTTACTTTCATTAGCTTTAGCTATCGGAACATGGAACCCTTTAGGACATCATTTTATTCATTATATTTCAGAACAAGATGTCTTATCAGGATTCACACCTTTTGCGATTTTAATCATGATAGGACTTTGGATTTTAGCTTTTAAATCAATTTTACAATCTATAGGATTTACTGGTGCTATTGCAACTATTTTAATTATTCTTGCATTTATTTGGGGACTACAACAATATGGGCTACTAGACTTCTCTAACGCTACACAAATGGGATGGACAGGAACAATCTCTATGGGTCTTATTATTTGGATAGGTATAAATGCTTCAATCATTTGGAAAACATTGACAGGTGTCTATGCAACTGATATTGTAGAATCAGAATAGAAACCATTAATGAAAAGACGATATAAAGCACTTCTTGCCATTATAATTCCTGTAATTATAATGGCTCTTCTCTCACACTTTCACGAGACCTCATATGATTATATCATGGGCTATATGGTTGCTGTGGTGCTTATTTTTAAATCTTCTCTACTCTCTTTATGGTTTCTATCTAAACTAAAAATTCTTCATTTTTTAAAAGGTCTAACACTATTTCAAGCTATTCTTTTAGGAATGAAACGCTGGTTCATAGATAACATGGTCTCTAAATGGTTAGAAAAACATATTATAAGACACTTTAAACAACCATTTAAAGAACTATTTCAATATTACAATGCTATAAACTTCAAAACAAAAGTTAAAAACTTTATTATTATTGTCTTGCCTTTAGGTATAGGTATATGGCTAATGTACTTAACCGATGTATTAACACATCTTGCTGTATTTGTAGAGTTAAAAATGCTCGTAATTGGTTTTTTTAAAGCTCTATGGATTGTTTTTTCAAAAGTTTTCATATGGATGACTAGTTCGTGGTTTGCACCTATTCTAGAAGTATTTGCTCTATCTTATCTACTTACTTTACTTGAAAGATTTTTAGGGAAAAATAACCCTATTAGTCGATTTTTTAACTACATAGGTGATAAATTAAACGATTTATTAGAAAATATTGGTCTCCTAAGTGATAAGCATATTGAACCTATTCTAAATAAAAATATCTCAAAACGTAGTGAAAACTATGGAAATAAAATATCTTTAATGTTAAAAAATAAAAAAATAAAAGATGAACATCTCTATTTTGATAACTTTCAAAATATGATTTTAAAAGGACATATAAATGCCTACTACTCTTTCGATGGTATGGATAGAATTTCTAATAAAAAAGAGTTATATAGAATTATCAATGAAGAGACAGCTGATAATATTGATATAATTGCATATGTTTCTAGAAATGGGAAAGGTGAACTTTTAGAAGAGCATTGTAAAGATGATTATTATCATGATATTTTTCTGCTTAAAGGTATTGCAAGTAATCGTAGTCATGGTGTACGAGAACATCTTGATGAAGATATAGACTATACAGATTTTTGGGTACTCAATACCAGTAGACATCCTGTGTGGTTAAAGAGTGATACAGGTAATATAGAAAATATGAAACTCAATGGAAACGAGATGAAATTTATAAAAACAAAAACACATTTAAACTTTAAAAAAGAAGATATATATTTTCAATATAATGGAATCACTGTCTCACCTACTGAGATTATTGAAAGTAAAGTAATAGAATCAAAGTAAGGAATTTTCATAAAATATTTATTATCTTATTTATTTCTCTTATCTTTACTAGTTAGTATTTCTCCTGCATCTACCTTAGTACTAGAAGAAAAAGACTCATATCTATTAAACAACTACCTTTACTATAGTTATGGTAAAAATAATAATGAGACACCTAAAGATTTAACAAATAATATTTGGGAAAAAGATACAAAAAGTATTCGTTCACTAAACATCATAGAAAAACCTTATTGGATAAAATTCTCTATAGAAAATAAAAATTTAAAAGAGAAAGATTTTTTTATAGTTATGGATTCACAAGCCATATTCTCTCTTGAAGCTTATTATGTAGAAAATGGCACCGTTATAGATAAAAAAATAGATAGTCAATTATATTCTAAAAAAGATAGACTTAAATACTCTGAAGGTTTAGTATTACCTATTCAACTAAAAAAAGATCAAAAAATAGATGTTTATATGAAAATAAACAATTTTAACCTTATTATTATTCCAGCAAAAATCGTAACAAAAAATGAGCTTATACACTATAACGCCACTTTAAATATTTGGCAAGGAGTCTTTTTTGGTATTATCATAATAATGTTCTTTTTCAATCTTATTATATATTTTATGACTAAATTTAAAGCTTATCTTTTCTACATAGGTTACCTTTTTAGTTTAGCACTATATTTTTCTACTTATCATGGTTATATGAAAAGTTTTGATTTTTTTAATATTTTTTTAATTACAGGAGCTTTTAACACCGTTATATTTTTACTTCTTTTTGTAAAAGAATTCTTATCACTAAAAAAGAATTTTCCAAGCATAGTCAAAGCTTTTCACTACTCTATTTATCTTACATTTTTTAGTCTTATAATTTTTATATTTTTTTATCTCTCTCAGCAATATATATACGCCCTATACATATTTAACTTTTACTTAATTCTCTTACCTTTTTTATCTATTCTAATTACTTATACAGCCTATTATCTTGCTTATAAAGGTCAACATACTGCAAAATATTTTGCATTTACTTGGACTTTTTTATTAATAGCATCTACTTTATCCATCATACTTCCTTATAATGGCATTTGTATCTATAATCATTCTGTATTTAATAGTATTTTACAGAGTACACTTGTATTTGAGTCTATCGCCTTTGCCATTATATTAGCACTTAGACTTAAAGAGATAAAGAAAGAGAGGGCAGCTCAAAGGGAGATGATTATACAACAAAATAAACTTATTTCTATGGGACAAATGATAAATAATATAGCACATCAATGGAGACAACCTTTATCAGTTATCAATGCTATTGTATGGACTATAGATATTAAACATAAAAATAAAACATTAAATGCAGAGAATATTGAATCAAATCTACAAGAAATAGAAAATATAACTCAATACCTTTCAAATACCATTAATGACTTTATGAATTTTTTCAGTCCCAATAAAAATAAAGAAGTTTTTTATATAAATAAAAGTATTGATAAAGCTATACATATACTTACCTTACCTGACAATATCATACAAGTTAAATCTATAAAAAACTATAAAATAAATAGTTTTGAATCTGAGTTTATACAATCTATTATGATTGTTTTAAATAATTCAAGAGATGCGATGGAAAACAACTCAATTAAAAATCCTAAAATCACCATTACAATAGAAAAAAAAGATAGCCATATACATATCTCTATAAAAGATAATGGAGGAGGTGTACCTAAAAATATTCTCAATAGTATCTTTGAACCATATTTTACTACAAAACACCAAACCCAAGGAACTGGTCTAGGACTATACATTACAAAAATAATTATAGAAAATAGTATGAACGGTCAGATAGTTGCTAAAAATATAAATAATGGCTTCTGTGTAAAATTTATTATTCCACAAGATTAAATGCTTTTTCTACTATTTAAACCAAACGAATTAATCCATTCTCAATAAAAATCAACCCCTCTAACTCTGCTTCATAAACTCGATCGTTAAACTTCTCTATTGCTAAGTCAAGTGTAGGAGATTTTTGACAAAAATAGAAAAAATCATCTTTTTTTATAGTATCATTTTTTGGAGAAATACCATACCTATCAGCAAAAACTTCAATATCATAGATTGGCTCTGCCAACCCATCAGCTAAAAGTTTATTGGTTCCCCTACTCTCATCTAACTTTTGAGGTAAAACAAAAATCTTTTTTCCCATTTTTAGAGCAAATTCTACCGAACGCATAGAACCACTCTTCTCATCAGCTTCTGTAACAATCAATATATCACCCAATGCAACAACCAACTCATTTCTTACTACAAAACTCCAAGGAGTTGCTTTAAAAGTAGGAGGGAACTGACTTAGTATTAAGCCCTCTTTCTCTATAGACTCTATTAAAGAGCGATTCACAGTTGGATAACGAATATCTAAGGAATTTGCTACTACAGCAATAGTATTATCAATTCCTGCACCATGATGAGCAATGGCATCTACACCCATTGCAACCCCTGATACCAAGCAAACACCTCTTTTAGCAAGAGCTTGAGACAACATATAAGTAAAATGCTTGGTATAGGAAGAGGGACGTCTAGTTCCAACTATAGAGACCTTTGGGCGTTTAAGTAATTCCATATTACCTATTCCATATAACTCTTTAGGATATTTTTTCATATTCTCTAAAGCAGGAATATTTTCAGAAAGGGAAAACATCATTAAGAGATTTTTTCATCAAATATAGATAACTCTCCAGATGAATATACCTCTGCAGTTTCAATACAATAAGCAGAAAGAAGACCATAACCTTTTTTCTCTTTCATATAACATCCAGTGTCTACATTAACATAATGATCTTTCTCTTTAACTGTATATTGTTGTGGAGTATGACCAAATATATTAAAAATATTTTCTCTATCTAAAGGAATTGCTCGACTCCATAAAACAGTTGATAAAAACTCTTTATCTTCTTCTCTACCATGACGCATATGCCAAACAGGTGCTATAGCAGAATGAGATACCACAACTTTTCTACCAGATGAATGATTAATATTCTTTAATTCTAAATAAATAGGTAAACTCTTCATCCATTCTATATCTTCCTTAAATTGGAATATAAACTCTTTTATAAAAGGGTGAGGTACAATTCTAGAGTCTCTATATGAGATAAGACTATAAGAGAGCAGTGTTTCGATACCACCATGTTTTAACCACATATTATCTTGTTCTATCTCTTTACCATTCTCAATTGCATGAACAAAAGCACCTCCATACTTTATCATCATCTCTTCATGATTTCCTCGTACACATGGTATATTATTCTCCCTAACAAACTTAACAACATGTGCACTTTGACTCCCTCTATCAATCAAATCACCTACAAAAATTAATTGAGCATCATAAGGAACTCTAGCGACTAAGTTTAGAAGTGCTTTATATTCTCCATGAACATCTCCTACTATATAATGTCTCATTTTAACTCTTTCATATTATTAATTGTTAAATTATAACATAAAAAAATAAAAATAGTTATAAAACACACTATATTAAATATTTTTAAACACTAATAAATATTAACTATTTTTCAATATAATAGAAAGTATTTTTCATTAAAATTAAAAGTTTAAAAAGATATAATCAAACTTAAAATAAATTTAAATAAGGAGTCCCCGATGGGCAAAAGAGATGATATAATAGAGTCAATGGTAGCAGAAGCAAAAAAATTAAATATTAACATTTCAGATGATTTAATTTCAAAAGTAGCAGTAGGTTTAGGACCAGTACTCTATAATAAAGATACAGCAACTGTAGCATGTGGTCAAGCAGATGAGTTAAATACTGTAAAGACAAACTTCTTAAAGAAAAAACTTGGACTAACCAATGATGATGCAGAATTAGATGCTGCAATTAAAGAGGTTTGTGAAGAACTAGGGACTTCAAACAGAAGTAAATATAGAGTACACTTCTATGCTCTTTTAGCAATGAAGTTTAATAAAGAAGATGTTTACGCATAGTATACTTACTTCTCCTATTAAAAAAATAGGAGAATAAAACCTTCTTTTTTGAATGGGCGATTTCTCACTATAACCATAGATATCCTATCCATATGTATTTATATTTTCCTAAATAATAGTAAAAACTAACGAACTAAAAAGTACCAATATTACTCTTAGTAAATCTATTATATTTATCATAACTAAAGCATGGCACCCCATAGAAAATAAGCTACAAAACCTAAAATAGTAATAGCAATAAGATTTGCTTTAAATCCAACTTTTGCCATCTCAGCAATGGGAATAATGCGTGAACTCATCACAATGGCATTAGGAGGAGTAGCAATAGGAAGCATAAAGGCATAACTCGCAGCTACAGTAGCTGTCATTAAGAGAAGAATACCCTGTTCAGGTGGCATTGTCTTAGAGAATTCATAAAAAATAGGAATTGCTATAGAAGTTA
The DNA here is from genome assembly GCA_027056485.1 of Campylobacteraceae bacterium. Classification (GTDB taxonomy): domain Bacteria; phylum Campylobacterota; class Campylobacteria; order Campylobacterales; family Sulfurovaceae; genus UBA1140. The sequence goes on from JALUKQ010000136.1 coordinate 11,519, forward strand.
AAGCCGTATTACTCGTCACCTCTGTAGAAAAAGCGACAAATGCTGCAACCACTATAAACATCCAAAAGAGAGGAATATCAGAAATAAAAACTAAACGAGTCGCAATATTTGAAGCTAATCCAGTGGAAGAAAATGCCGTTGCAATGGAAAATCCTGCTCCAAAAAGCATAATAATTTCATAAGGAATTTTACGGCTATCATCCCACGTTAAAAAACCTACTTTTGGAAAAAACATAAGCAAGCCAAAGCCAAGTAGTACCATCTTTTCATCTAAAGAGTAACCATAAACCTCTTTAGCAAAGGTATTACCAATCAACACCAAAGAAAGCAAAACAATAATACTATAAAGTCGTTTCTGTTTTCCATTAAGTGCTTCTGCCTCACTATGTTCCACATCTTCTACCGATTCACCTTTCAAACTCAAAGAGAGTAACCAAGGAATAATCAACAACATCATTCCCACAACTGGTAACATCATATAGACCCATTCTCCAAATGCTAAAGTAGGAAGATGTTTCTCTTCTAAAAAACCTAAAAGAATCATATTTGGAGCTGTACCTATGGGGGTTAAAATTCCCCCAATACTTGCCCCATATGCAGTAGCCAATAAGAAACGAATTTTCAAATTTAAATTATCAGTCAATGACATAGAGATAGGCATTAACATTAGGGTAATGGTAGTATTAGACAAAATAGAACTTAAGAGGGCAGAAGTAATAGCTAAAGCATATAGAATCCCCAAGATACTTTTTGGGAAAAAGCTCAATAATTTGGCTGAAAAATAAACATGAAGCTTTATCTTTTCGATAGCAATCGCCAACATAAATCCACCTAAAAAGAGAAATATAATTGATTTCGAATAGTTAGGAGTTACCAAGCTTAAATCCAGTACACCAATCGAAGGGAAAAGAACTATAGGCATCAGCGAAACAACCCCCAAAGGAAGTGCCTCATTTGTCCACATGGTTACCAGTAAGGCAACCACACCAATAAGTCTTGCCTGAACATCAGTAAATACTATATCAGCTAAAAGATAAAAGACAAATCCAATTATCAAAGCAGTAATAATCTTACCATACCCCTCTTTTAAAATTTTTTCACTACTCATACTACCTCCTTTTATGCCCTAAAGTACAAAACTGTTTAGCATTTTTAGAACTAATTAATACCAATTCATCAGGATTAATTTGATTATACTTTGTTGCCTGAGCTACAAAATAGACTTTTACACCTAATGTTTCTAGTCTCAAAAAGGTTTTATAACCCAATGCTTTAACATAGAGAATATCAACACCCAACGTTATAAAATGCTCAAAAAATAACTGCGATTTAGAAAACTTATGCTCATTCTCTTTTAGAAATATCTGTCCTTCATCTAAAAATGCAAAGTTATCTGCTTTTCTAAAACGTTGAGAGATACTTTTTCTATCTTCATCAATAGGTATTACCGTCATATGTATCCTTTTTTATAAAAATATTATTATATCATGTCATTTTAGACTAAAGGTTAACAATAAAAATCATACTCAACAGAAGAAGCTCAAAGAACTATAAAAATATTTTACTTATCTACCTAGACTATCGTCCTATATTTCCAACATCACCATGAGTTAATGTCTCCCATGTTGTTACAGTTCTTTCTCCTGTTGGACGTTTAGAGTAGATATAGTCATGAGTATTAGGTAATGACATACCCATACGATTAACATAATGATTATATACAACTTCATAGCTTTTACTAGAAGTATGTCCTATTTGTACATAATTATCACCTGCACTAATATTATTACGACATAAGCCATTTTCAATATTATATTCTTTATAACCTCTATTGCTCCCATTATAATTTAGCTTTAAATATTTAGTATGAAATTCTACACCTGCCATTATTCTCTTTTTTTCTTCTTTATATAAGTCTACACCTTGTATATATGCTGTTTCTGCAGCATTTATCATTCCTGCAAATCCTAATGCGACATGTCCAAAATCTCTACATGTCTCTTGTGACATACCGTTTATATATTTTTTTACTAAATTAGAATTTCTATTATGACTAAACCATAAATATGATTCAATACCAAAATTAGGGCTTTTATTATCTAAAGCTTGTGACTCAGGTACAAGTATTGGTCTACTACCATCTGAAGCTAAATAAATATATGCAGGTACACGTCGACGCCATAACTTAAGCCCTTTATTAAATACATCTTTATCATTTAAGAATACTCCCATAGATATAGTAGCATCACCCATTAAAAGTTCCCAGTTACCATGTTGATACGGATCATTAATTGTTCCATTTATTGTATTGACAAGATAAACATCTCTAATCATCTTCTCAAAACGTTTTATATCAGAACTTGTCCAACCTGAATTCGTATAACGTATAATCTCTGCAGCTCTTACAAAATTTATTGATGACCATGCAGATGTTAAACCTCTACTAGTTCCCGTATGTTTTTGTATTGTTCTAGACCAAGCATTTAATATATTAATTGTATTTTTTGCATAAATCTTATTATTAGTAAAATACCACATTAATGCTTGTGTATATGCTGCTCGTGCATCTTTTGCTTCTATCTCCATTAAGGTTGTTGTTCTATCTTCTCTTCCATAAAGTATAACTTTTTGTGGATTTGGTTTGAAATTCTTACTTGCTGAAGCACTCTTTTGCATTTTTTCAAAAGCTTCTTTCCAAGGACTTTCTCCATTTGAAACCTTTTTACTTATAAAATCCAACTGTCCTTTAGTAACAAGTACTCCAGGATGTTTAAATATTCCTTTTTGTTCTGATACTACTATATTCTCTGTGCTATCATTTTGATCATTAACTGTTAAATTCTCTTCCCCATTTGAAACCAATGATATATTATCTAACTTACCTGATCCTCTTACTAAAAACCCATTAACTGATATAATACTATTACGAGGTTCAAACCTTTTTAAGTCAAGTTCTAAATCTCTTGTAATGTTATTCCAACGACCATTAATAGTATTAGAACCCAATCCATAACAAATATACTTACCTTTTTTACCAGCATCTTTATTATTTGCCGAATATAATATATAGCGATCACCTTGTTTTGTATTTAGACTTACATAAAAATAATATGCTTTAGTATAATTCATACTCCACTCTATTACTTTCTCTTTAGAGTTGTTCCATGCATCAGGGCTACGGTTAACACCACCCAAAATATATCCATTCTTTGTACCACTACCAATAAAATTAATAACATAATCATTTTTATCATAATCATAACTGTTTTTAATCTTTGCTCCAGATGGAGTATTATCATATACCTTCCAACCTTTTGTCAATCCATCTTCTGCATTTTCATACACACTAGCGTTAATATAGCCTGTCAATGCTATAGTAGTTAAAATTTTTAACCATAATTGTTTCAATATAAATCCTTTAATAAAGAAATCTTTAAAAAAGATTCTTTTGATAGATATTAATATAATCTTGCTTATATAAATAAATATTATTAGTACTATATTTAAAATTTATATTATTATGAGTATTTTAAACACATTTTAAATATAAGTTTAATCTTTATAAATAATAGAACACAATCTAGAGTCTTTAATTTATTAAATTAAAATTAAGTTTTATTATTATAAAATATATATAATCAAATATAAAGTATAAATAATGAAAAATATAATAATTAATACCCTATCTCTATCTTTAGTCTTACTTTTAAATAGTTGTTCTTCAAAACATGAGATAGTTAGTATATCAAATATACATACTTATAATTCTAACTATGGTCTTATTCAAAACTACGAAGTAGATACTCATATACGAGAAGAGATATTGTCTCAAAATCGTCCAACTGAAGTTGAAATACATGCTAGTAATCCAAATTGGACAACTGAGCTTGTTTTAGACTCTGATGCAGTCACTGCTGAAAACTATATTCAAGCTCCAACAATTATTACATATAAATATAAATTTGATCCCAAATTTTATGATAAAGCCATATGGAAGAGTAACGAATAAAATCATATATTTTAATATGTTAAATTATATTTAATTTTTAACGTTAAAATCATATATTAGTTGTATAATTCTTAGATTTTTATTTTAGAAGGACTTTCATCTTGTTAAAAAAATCATTTTTAATATTTTCAATACTCTTTGGTACAGGTATTTCACTAGAAAGCCAAGCAATTAAAGAGAATATATACTATAGCCCTATTAAAATATCTAGCTTTAGTTTAGACATATTAGAGCGATATGATTTTAATATTAATCAAATGGCTAATAAAGACTATACTGTAGTATCTAACTTAATCATAGGAAAAACTCCAAGCCTCCAAATAGAAAAAATGGCAAAATCTAAACTTGGAATAACATACAAGTGGGGTGGAAATGGTCCTTATGCTTATGACTGTTCAGGTTTTACTAAAGAGGTGTTTGAGCTAAATGGAATAAGCATTCCTAGAGTCTCAAAAGATCAAGCAAAAGTAGGGAAAAAGATTAGCAAAAAAAATCTACAAAAAGGTGACCTTGTCTTTTTCGATGATAAAGAAAGCTCAGCTGTAAGTCATGTAGGAATATACTTAGGTAAAGGAAAGTTTATACATGCCAGTAAGTTTCATAAAAAAATTGTCATATCCCCACTAAGAGAATATAGACGATTCTTTAAATGGGGTAGAAGATTAACAACTAGCTCTTAAAGTAAAAAAATTAATAATCTATAGAGCTTATCACTCCATTAAAATTATTATTAAGAACTGTCCATTGAGTCTTAGATTTATTTAGTTCAACAACATCTGCTAACTCTAACTTATTTATCCCCGTTAAAGATAAGATGGTTGAGCGAAAAATTTCACTTGAGACTCCATAGAGAAGATGAAACTCTTTAGTATCATTATCAGTTACAAATAGGTTAATAACTTCTCCATTCTCTGTTATTATTTGCATAGCATGTAATTCATGTATAGAGAAAATACTTTGAACTTTTTTAGTTTCAAAAAGCTTTGTTATTATCTCTTCAATATTATGATTGAATTCATATAAACCATCTATAGTTGCTACTTCATAATAACTTTTACTACCCTCTATAGTTAGCTCCTTTTGTACTATATTAACGTTAGAAAAATGTTCCGTAGTAGATTTTGCAGCTGTATATTTTAAATTTACTTTTTTCCCTTTTACCTCAAGCACTATAGCATCATCATTAATGCTTAAAGAACTCTGTTGATAGTAACGGTTGAGCAAAAAGATAGCTAAGGCGAAAACGGTGAGTATTATTATATTTTTCATCATGCTTTTAGTATATCATATTTTAAATAAATGAGAAAGAATATGTTATAATATAAACAAACAAAAAGGAGAAGTTATGTTACGTTTACTTTTAATTATTGCTCTATTTTTTACAGCCTGTACTGAGAAACATATGATTTTAAAAGATGTTAAACCAGTATCCAAAGAGCTTAGTATTAATGTTATCTCAAAAATTACCATACCTGTTCGTGAACATGGATATAGTAACTTTAAAACTAAGGTTATAAAGAGAAAAAATGAACTAAATGATTTTATAACTAACGTTAAAAATCAAACAGGTTGGAATAAAAAAGAGAATTTTTTACAAAGTCTACTTCTAAAAGAGATTGATTTTAATAAATACAATCTACTTCTATACCGTATTACTGAATCTTCAGGGTCTACTGTTTTAGCTGTTGATGTTCCGAGAGGTGATGAACAAAATATTATTATCCAAATAGGTAGAGATGAACCCAATATGGGAACAGCTGATATGGCTTACTATACTTTAGCCTATAAAATTAAAAAAAGCATCAACAGCATCACCTTTGATAATGATATAAAAAAAGATGTTATTAGATTAAACTAGAGCATTTTTAAAACAGCTAAGGCTTGTTTATGCTCTTTTACATCATGACAACGTACAATAGAAGCTCCATTTTCAACAGCTTTCATATGTATAACTAATGTTCCAGCCAATCGTTCTTCAGTTGGCGTAGGGACTATTTTATCTATCATGGACTTTCTACTAGCTCCCACCAAAACCTCACATCCAAACTTTTTAAAATGTCTCATATTTTTTATAAGTGTAAGATTATGCTCTAAAGTTTTTCCAAACCCTATTCCCACATCTAAAATAATATCTTCTCGCTTCATTCCTAAAGCTTCACACTTTAAAATACGCTCTTCAAAAAAGTTAGAAACTTCTACTATTACATCACTATACTCTGGATTAACCTGCATGGTTTGTGGTGTTCCTTGCATATGCATAATGCAAAGTTTAGCTTTGTAAGCTATAGCCAATTTCACTACCTCATCATTTGATGCACCTGTAATATCATTAACCAAATTAAATCCTGACTTTAGTGCATACTCTATCACAATAGGGGTATAAGAATCTATACTAAAAGAGACTTCATTATAAAGCTTTTCAGAGTATATAACATCACAAATAGGTTTTATACGCTTTAGCTCTTCATCTGCACTCACCACATCTGCGTTGGGACGAGAAGAGACAGCTCCTATATCTATGATATTGGCTTCATCTTTTATCATCTTTTTAATCTGGGCTATAGCATCATCTTTTTTAAATCTGGAGCCCAAAAAAAAGCTGTCATCATTGGCATTTATAATTCCCATTATTTGAGTGGGATACTCTTTGGTTTTTAAAAACTTTTGCAACTCTTGTGCCACTTTTTTAAGCCCAAAAGGTTGAGCTAACTCTTTACGAGAGAGTATCTCCATATGTTTACGAGTACCTACAAGCAGACAATCATAAAACTCTTTTTCACAAGTAATCACCCCAGAAGGGGTAGCTAACTCAGCTCCTATGCTCAGAGCATCCTGCTTCAAAATATTTGCAGAAGGTGTTTTTAAATCTTTAATAAAGAAGTAGAGCAACTCCATCTTTTTAGCCATAATAGAGACACCTCCACCATGAACATTTAAATTTCTAAGAAACTCTTTTTTATCTTTTATATTCTCTATTTGATAAATGTTCACAATGGTTACCTCTATTCATTTTTATAAAGATTATATCAAAATAGAACCCAAAATCTCATACAATACTAACTCTGCCTCTGCCAAATCTCGTCCAAAACTCATCACACCCTCCTCATGACCCAGCATAACAAATTTTGCATTTGTAAGAGGGTCTATAGTAGAGAAAATTCTATTAACCTCATCTATCATTGCTACCGTTCCATACTCTACATCTGCTGTTTTCAAGTAGTTATTTTTCAACATAAAGTCCCAAACCACTTTAGAGTGTATATGTATAACGGCTCCTACCTCATCACTTAAATTATATATAGTTCCATGAGTCAATGCTTCTGAGCTAGGTTTAATAGCTCCTGATGACTTAAGATAAAACTCCTTATCATCATAGGCTTCTACAAAAGCATAATGTTCTGCCTTCAAACTTTTCAAATGTCCAGTCTGTGTTCCAGTAATAATAAAAGAGTCAGTATTAACCCTTTTACTAATGTTACCATACCCTATTCCATCTGCATAAACGCCTATAAGACCTAAAGCATAAAGTCGTTTTCTTGTAGCTTCAATATCAGAAAATTGAGACTTATCTAAAGCTTCACTTTTTTGAAAATCAAAATTGTATTTTATAACTCCATCTATCATATAAGGTCACCAAACATATCCTCTATAGCCTCTACACTAGGTTCACAATCTCCTCTTTCAGTTATAATAGCTCTTATAAGTCTAGCTGGAGTTACATCAAAACCATAGTTGAGTGCTGATGAGTCCATAGGTACTACTTGAACTTCTTCTACTTTTCCCTCTTTATTTAAACCTCGTATAAACTTAACTTCATTTTCATGGCGTATCTCTATAGGAATATCATCTACCCCATTTAAAATCTCAAAATCAAAGGTAGATGTAGGAATAGCTATATAGAAAGGAATGTCATTATCATGAGCTGCCAATGCTTTTAGGTAAGTTCCTATTTTATTCGCAGAGTCACCATTTCTAGCTACTCTATCAGCTCCTGTTATCACCATATCTACCATGTGGTTTTGCATAAGGTGTCCACCTGTGTTGTCTGCTATAACCGTATGTTCTATACCTGCTTTTCCAAGTTCCCATGCTGTTAGGTTTGCCCCTTGGTTTCGTGGTCGTGTCTCATCTACCCAAACATGTACTTTTATACCACGCTTCTGTGCTTCATATATGGGTGCTAATGCTGTACCACTATCTACTATAGCTAACCAACCAGCATTACAATGGGTCAAAATATTAATAGTGTCTAATTTTTTCACCAACATAATCTCTTCTATAATATCTGCACCATACTCAGCTATTTTTTCACTTCGTTCACAATCTTCATCAGCTATTAAAATAGCTTCATTCTTCAGAGCTTTTATAAGGTTTGGTATTTTAAGATTTTTCTTTTTATGTGCAAGTTTCATCATTCTGTCTACTGCCCACATAAGATTAACAGCTGTTGGACGAGACTCACGAATATCTTCTGCTAAGAGTTGAAGTTTTCCCATGTCACCCTCACACTCACGAGCAGCCAAATAGATACCAAAAGCAGCCACATTACCTATGACCCCTGCCCCACGAACGGTCATATTTTCTATAGCATCTACTGTCTCTTTTGCTGTCTGTATGGTTACCGTTGTCTCTTCAAATGGCAAAACCCTTTGGTCTAAAACTACTAAATTTTCATCTTCATCTAGCCAAAAAGCTTTATATTTTCCATTCATAATATCTCCTAATCTTTTATGTTCTATATTATGATACTTTACTCCTTATAAGCTGAAAGTTACGGAGTTTTTCAAGGAATTACACAAAAATCCTTTCGGCAAAATATTATTTAATAAAGATTTTATTCATTGGTGCATCAAGAAACGCACCAAAGTCTAACTATAAAGTTTAGGTACACCTAATTTTTCATGAAATGCATCTGCTGATTCCTCAGAAATTCCTAAACCTTTTGCAAGCTTATCTAAATAAAGTGCTTCCTCTTTTGAGTCAAGATTAATAGTCATTAAAGAAGAGAGGTAAACTTCCCCTTCTATTCCCTTAGCACTCTCTATAACACCTTCTATATCAAGTGGTGCAGACATTTCACTTTTTACAAACTCTAATTCTTCTTGTGATACTTCACCTATATGTTCGACTATTTTCGCTTGTTCATCTTTATCTATCTGTCCATCTGCTTTAGCAGCATTTATCATAGCTTTTAGAAGAATCTTTGCTTGTTCTTCTTGGGTTGGTGTTGTAGTCTCTACCTCTTCACCTGCAAGTGCAGATGCAAGTAAACCACCAAGTCCATTGTCACTACTATCTGACTTTGAACCTGTGAGACTTGAGAGTAAATCACCTATTCCTCCTCCTTGAGAAGCAGATGAAGCATCATTTTTACTTCCACCCAAAAGCCCACCTAGCATGTCACCAATTCCTCCACCAGAAGAACCTCCACCCATCATGCTTTTAGTAACTTTTGCTACTACCATACCCATTGCCATTTTTCCTAACATGCTCATCATGCCCATATTGTTTCCTTTTATTTATTTTTACTCAAGAATTGTACCATAAATCAATTGGCTTTAATTATATAACATGTTCTACTATTCTTAAATTTTTGATTCTAACTTCTTAAAATCATAGGGAAAAGATGATTTTTTAATCTTCTCTAGTTTTGAGAAAGGAATCAATATCCACTCTTCACAACCACTATAAATATAAGGAAATTTAGGCATAAATGCTATTCCTTTATTTCTAAAATTCCAACGTGTAAAATCCCATACTTCTTCATTAGAATAATTACAATGAGGTGACTCTTTTTCTAACGCAGATATTCTTTCACCTGCTGTTTTAAAAACAAAATCTCTAATAGATAAAGCTCTATCTTCTGAAAAAGTTAAAATATCATCAAGTCCATACTCTTCCCCTGTACTTAAACTATACAGATAACCTCTATTATAATAACGTGGATGTCCCCCAGGTGAAAAGGTATCATCAATATATACATTAAATCCCAATAGCTCTTTTGATAAATGTGTTAAACTAACTTCAAAAACATCTACATTGTCAGTACTGTTCTCATCTGTAAAATTTAAAATATCATTTACATAAGAGTAGTGTAGTTTATCAAGAATTGGATTTATAGTTTCTCTCTCTTTTTTAGAAAAACCATTGCCTAATCTAAAAAAAGAAGTATCTGCATTTGATTCATCAATCAAAACTATCTCTTTTTTATAATTTTTTAACTTGACAATCTTATCTCTACTCAAACTAGCTGTAAATTTTTCCCAAGAAATTGAATCATTTGCTGTTAAGTAACTCATAGTTATTATTAACAACAGTGCTAAATATCGTAATCTCATAATAAGCTCCTTTAATAGTAAACTTCTTAGATATACTTTATTATAACACATTCCTTAACAAATCATTTACACTCTCTATTTTTTCATAATTCAAAATCATATCTTTTCCAACTCTAAGAGCCATTAACTCTGCCTCTTTACGTTTTGTTTTATCTTCTATGCCTCTTATATCTTCAACTCCTGCTATGCCAAAGACTCGTCGGGCTATTTTACATCCTGCAAAACCAATGCTTTGAGAGAAGATATTTTTCATGAATTCTTTTTTAAATTCATCTAACTCTTTTTCTTCTATGAACCCCTCTTTTAAAAGTGCCGAGTTTGGATGTTGTGACCAAAGTTCTAAAAACTTGGCTTCAAACTGTGTGTAGATCTCTTCTATACTTTTTAATATCCACTCTTGATACTTTTCATCTTCACTTCTATAAAAATGAGAAATATAAGCATTAATCATGTTAGCTATTAAAGCTCCTATATCAAAAGCAAAGGGTCCCACAAAAGCAAACTCAGGGTCTATGACATAGGTCTCTTTCTCATTTAACATAATAGAACCTGTATGCAAATCACCATGAAGTAAGGCATCGTTTTGAGTCATAAAAATATATTTGAGTTTTAAAACATTTTTCTTAAACTCATTTTCACTAAAGAGTACTTTAGCCTCTTCAAGTAGTTCAGGATTTATCTCATTAGTCTCATCTTCCATATAAGGCAAGGTAAAAACAAAATCTTCTGTTAGTTTACAAAGCTCAGTATTGCTATTAAATCTGTCAATTAAGGCTCTTTTTTCTGTACTATTTAAATAGAGTGAAGAGGAGAAGAAGAGTGAATGAGCTAAAAAAGTAGAGATATGCTCTGAAAAGTTCAGGTAATAAACTCTATCTATAAGCCCTTTTCTCATAATAATATGTTCTGACAAATTTTCCATAATCACCAAACTCATAGACTCATCTG
>JALUKQ010000137.1 GCA_027056485.1 Campylobacteraceae bacterium
AGATTGGACAACAAAAGTTCAATACATTCACAATAACCCTGTAAAACACGGCTTAACCGACAACATACACAATTGGAAATACAGCTCATTAAATTTCAAAAATCCGTAGGTGTGACCACGTCACACATCAAAACCAAATTGGCACAATTCAACATTTCATCCAAACCGTAGGTGTGACCATGTCACACGTCAAAACCAAATATCGCGTAAATAAAAATCATAAACATCCATTTAATTCAAACCGAGATTTGGCGTGTGACACGGTCACACCTACGAAAAGAAAAAAGTAAAAACCCCAAAGGTTAAAAACATCCAAATTCTAAAGTAAAGTTCTGAGGAGACGGAAACCCACATCATTGTCCCGATTAGTAGGATTGCTCCTGTCCCGAAAAGCCGAACGAGCAATATCAGCAAGGTCGCTCCACGAACCACCACGAAGGACTTTTCCTTCAGTATTTTTATCTATATTTGCTGTTCCGTCATTAGGTGTATTTTCATAACTATCTACATAATCATCTTCACACCATTCATAAACATTTCCATGCATGTCATAAAGTCCCCATTGATTAGCTTTTTTAGTTCCAACAGGTTGCATTTTTTTATCTGAATTTTCATAATACCAAGCATACTTATCTAACTCTTTCTCATCATCTCCAAAACTCCACTTAGTTGTAGTCCCTGCCCTACAAGCATACTCCCACTCTGCTTCTGTAGGTAATCTATAAACATACTCTTTTTGTTGCTCATTTAGCCATTGACAAAACTCTACTGCATCATTCCATGAAACATCAGTTACAGGGTGATTTTCTTTCTCTTTTGTCCATTTATCTAGCTTCTCTTTTTTAGTGGCTTTTACAAAGTGTAGGTATTCTCCAACAGTTACAGCATACTTACCCAACTCAAACGCATTTTTTATAGTAACTTTATGAATAGGTTTTTCATCATCATAATCATTTGAACCCATCTGAAAACTACCTGCTTCTATTTTTATCATATCAAAAGAGAGTGAATTTTGAATGCGTACCATTTTTGCTTCTATAAACTCTGCCATATTAACACTCAAAATAACGAATATTTAAATATTCTACACTATGCAACTGCTTATCATTTGTATATAAAATTGCATCTTCAACAAGCGTAGTTGCAACAATTATTGCATCAGGAAGTTTAATTTTTCTCTTTTTCTTTAACTCTATAACCTCTTTAGCAATAACTTTTGTAATATCAATAATTCTAAAGAACGACAAGAGTTTACGAACAAATCTCTCCTCTTCTTTAGATGGAAAGTTAAAAGAGAGTATCTCCATATAGGTTACAAGTGAAATCGCATACTCTTTGTCATCTTCAAACACTTCATCTATAGAGAGCTTTTTTTGTGAAAGGTAGATAACAATATTGCTATCTAAAATAACTTGACTACTCCCACTCATCACGCATACTTTTTTGCCACTCAACAGGCTCTTTTATCTCTTGGAAGAGTTGTATATTAGAGTTTGTACTAAAAAGCTCTTTTATATCGTTTTTAATAGATTTTTTTGGAGCTAATGTTGCTTTTGTTTCATGAGATATATTAATAAGGTTTTTGGGTAAACTTTGTAAAAAAAATAGTATGTGTTCATAGATACTATTGCTTACTTCTATTTTAAGTGTTTGCATAGCAACTCCTTTTTTATATTGTTGATTTATTATAGCATATTATAAACAATAATTTAAGCTTAAATAGCTGTAGGTGTGACCATGTCACACGTCAAAACCAAATTGGCATAATTTAACATTTCATCCAAACCGTAGGTGTGACCATGTCACACGTCAAAACCAAACATGGCATAAATAAAAATCATAAACATCCATTTAATTCAAACCGAGATTAAGCGTGTGACACGGTCACACCTACAAAATTTGTCGCGTCCCTACGGGGTCTTCTCAAAGGAAAAAAGTAAAAACCCCAAAGCTAAAAAACACCCAAAATCTAAGGTAAAGTTCTGAGGAGACGAAACCCCACACTAACATATCGACTAGAAGGAATGTACCCGAACCGAATAGCCGAACGAGTAAAATAAGCATTGTAGCCCCACGAACCACCACGAAGGATTTTATATTCTTTTGTTTCTATGATATGTTCACTTCCATCTCTTGGAGTATTATTATAATTATCTTCAAAGTCATCTAAACACCACTCCCATACATTTCCATGCATATCATGAAGACCCCAATCATTCGGTTTTAATTCCCCTACAGGATGTGTTTTATTCTCTGAATTTTCATCATACCAAGCATAATCTTTTAATTTATTCTTCTTATCATCAAAGTGCCATTTAGTAGTTGTTCCTGCTCTACAAGAAAATTCCCACTCAGCTTCTGTGGGTAGCCTATAGGTTTCATTTGTCTTTTCATTAAGCCATTTTATGTAAGCTTGTGCATCGTTCCAACTAACACAAACAACAGGGTTTTTATCGGTCTGTTCAAAATAGGGGTTTTTCCATGAAGCATCTTTCTTATTACTCCAATCTTTACCATCATAAACATAAGCACCATCACCTTTTTCTGCTTCGGTTACATACCCAGTCTCTTCAACAAACACGCTAAACTCTCCTACCGTTACAGGAGTTTGAGCCATTTCAAAGTCGTAGTTTATAATGACTTCGTGAGCTGGTTTTTCTCTGTCTTCTCCATCTTCTGAACCCATGATGAAGCGTTTTGTGGTTGGGGTGATGAGGGTTACAATCTCTTCAGGTTCTTCAATATCATCTTCTTCATCATACTCAATAAACTCCATAAGTTCACCTGCTTTTTTAGCATACTCTCCACCCATTTTCTCTAAAAGTGTTGCCGATATTCGTGCGAACTCTCGGTCAAACTCGCTAGATACACCACCTTTTTCTAAATAGTTTGGGTCTTGTAAAAATGCTAAAAAACTAAATCGTCCACCACTACTAGAGACATAGTTAGAGATACGAACAATCGTCTCTACAGCTTTTGATACACCCAAAAGATTTAACAAAATCTCTCGAACACCCTCTTCTGAGTTTTCAGCATTATAAAAACTATAAATATCTCCTTGTTTATGCTTTTTGTCTATGAGTCCACTCATAAACACCTCACTCAAATGCACTTGTGTAGAGTTAGGTAAGAGTACCTCTTGAACTATTTTCATAACAGGAAAAGTAAGAGGAATAACAGAAAAATATTCAGCCAAAGCAATTGCTTCATCACTGGCTATTCTATAAAAATGCTCTACTCTTTGAGCATCTGTTTTTACTGTTTTTATTTTTTCTTTACTCTCATAGTTTTTATTGAGCTTAAAAACTGCCCCATCTATTCGTTGTTTACCTTTGGCTAAAAAGACTTTTCCATATTTGTCAAAGGAGTTTGCATCTAGGTTTAAGAGAGGTAGTTTTAAAATCTTCTCATTGACATCTCTAACTCTTGCTCTACTTTTTAAGTACTTGTTTTTTCCAAAAACTTTCTCACCCTCAAACTTTGTTACAGTTGCTCTGTTGAGTATGCTTCCTTTCCACAAATGGTAAGGAAGCATCTGTACCACACTTAGAGCAAATTTACTTTGCCATTTTTCAAAACTACTTAACCAAACCCCACTTTGCCACCCTTGTGAGAGCATATCGGTTAATACGAAACAGAGCGATTCATTTTCTCTATTTTTATACCAATTTTTGTTGAGCTTTCCTCTTTTCTCTTCTGCCTTATAGAGTTCAAAACTACTGTTACTATGCAAATAATAGACGGTGACACTTTTAAAAACACCATAACTTTTGATACTTTTAAAAAACTCATCAATCAACTCTTTCCAAATCTCCATAGAGTCTGAAATATCAACCAAAAAAATGGCTTCAAAACGCTTCTCATAACTTGCTTTGTACTGAGGTACAAAGATTTTACTAGACGCAATATAGTCTGCTGTCTTCTCTTCATCAAAAATATCTCTATTGTCTAACTCTTTTTTCTGTTTAAAATGACGAAATGCATGTATCCACTCACTACTCTTATGTAGATAGTTATTTGCAGGAGTACGAAAAGATAGAGTGTTTTGACTCTCTGACGACGAGGCAACCAAAGGAGCAGAATTAGAACGTTTTTTTATATGTCTCTTTTTTCGTTTTGATATTTCAGTTGTAGGGGTAGATATAGGTTCTTTTTCATCATTTTTTTCATCTTTTTTATTAAAGAAATTAAAATTGAAATCAAGATGACTTAAAATATTATCAAGACGTTTTCTAAACATATCAGAAAGAGAGCTTTGCCTTTGGGTCTGATTATCTATCTGCGTAGCCAACCAAACAACTTCTGCTAATTCGACCTCATCGAGTTCTATATTTTCCCTTCTAAGTACTTCATAAAATTCTTCTAATTTTTTTTGCACCTAATTACCTTCTAAGTTATGCAGTACCGTTTTATTGAGTATACTATTTTTTGAAAAGTCTATATTATCATTACCTTTTGTACGTAAATAAAGAGCATTTAAAAGTTGGTCAATGGCTAACTCATTTTTCTCTTTGTAGTCACCTGTTCCATTTCGTTTACTCATAAACTCATCGACCAAAGACTCAACGGCTTTTTGTTGTTCTGTTTTTTGCTCTTCATTGTAGCCTATCTCCAAATGTTTACAAGCTATTTTCACTAAACGACTTACTTCTGGGAACTCTATATGATGGGAGAGACAACGTCGCATAAACGCAGGAGAAAAATCTTTCTCTTGGTTACTAGTTATGATAATAATAGGCATATCTTCTACAGAGATTTTATGTTTTCCCTCTTCAATAATAATAGGCTCTTCTTCTGTACCTAAATTTACCTTTTTCTCTTTTTTATAGCGTTTTAAAACAGGAATTTCAAACTCATTCTCTTCTAAAATATGTAAAAGGTCATTGGGTAAATCTACATCCGACTTATCAAGTTCATCTATGAGCAATACACATTTTTTACCTTTAGCAAATGCTTCACCCAATGCTCCAAGTTTTATGTACTCTTTTAGCTCTTTTGTGTCTTCACTCTGTACATCTTGAAGCCTAGAAATAGCATCATACTCATAAAGCCCCTCTTCAAGTGTTGATTTACTGTTAATAGCCCAATGTATCAACTCTACACCAAATTCTCGTGCTATCTCTTTTGCCAAAGAAGATTTTCCAGTTCCTGGGCTACCAGTCAAGAGTAAAGGTCGTCGTAGATAAATAGACGCATTAACGGACTCTATCTCCTCTTTAGTTGGAAAATAAGGAACATTTTCCCCTCTGTATGTAGGTACTGGTACTTTTTCATTTAACGTCTCTATCTCTTTATGAGGTTCTCTACCATCACCTTTAAATATATGCCAATCATTCTCTGCCATCGCTTCTCCTTTATTCATCTATATTTAATTCATTTTTAAAATCTTTTAACAGACTCATATCATCCCATATCAATGAAATATGTTTACACTTATTTACTTTTTGAGGTAAATTTTCTATTGTTATTTTATCAAATTTATCAATAATCTCTGTATGATACTCTGTTTGGGTGTTGTGAGACCATAAAGAGACATAAGCATCATATAAAGGGTCAGCAATCTCATCTATGTTTGTTGGTTGACAAGCGTAACCAACACCCAATAACGCATTGCCATCTTCATCTCTACTTTTATACTTACAACTATCAGATTTTAAAAGATATAAAGAGTTTGATAAAGTATCGCTTGAAACGAACGAGTCGTTCCACTCCTCTATCATCCAACTATAGTTATCAATAGATTCATTAAAACGCTCCAATGTATGCAAATAGAGAGGGTGAGCCAAATCTAATAACTTACGACTTCTTTTTGCCCAAAGTCGAATATTTTGAAGATATAACTCTTCAGGAACTATTAGATGAATAGAGGCATTTCGTTTTACTCGACCAAAATTATCAATAAATTTAGATTGACACTCTTCTAAGTCTATATCTTCCAATACAAATTGTTTATTATTTCCTTTTGAATAACGAGGAGAAATTATAACTCTATATTTGGAAGCCTCTATATGTTGCATTAGTACATATATACGGTCTTCTTGATTTTCAACAAGCCCTTTCTCTTTAAGAACTTTTTCATTATCTTGGTTGTAGTGTTCAGCTACCCATTGATTAAGTAGTTCATCAAAATCAATTTTAGCTTTTAAATCATGAAGTATTGAGGCTAAATCCTCTTTTTGACTACTATCATAAAGAATTTTTATCATATTTTTTATATTAGATTCTGCTTCTATTTTAAGGAGATAGAGTTGATTTCCAATATACTCTTTTGCACATTCCAAAAACTCCTCTTTAGAACAATCAAAAGTTGAAGCTTGTAAAGAATCTAAAAATGTCTCTTTTTGTTGGCTAAATAGTGTCAACTCTTTAGGGGTATTTTTATTTTTATCTACTAAGACTATTGGATTATTTCCAAAAGAAATTAAAAGAGATTCTTGTTGTTTAAAATATTCTGATTGAAAATGTTCTTCTAATTTAGGTCGAATATTTTCTTCTATTCGATTAAGTGTAATCTTCCCATCTAACTCTTTTATGGCTTCACAAAAGAAATGAGAAAAAACACTATTTTCAATCTTTTTTCCATATTTTTTCTCATCTTCTTCTGTAAATTCATAACTAGGTTGAAAGTATTGTGAAGATGATAATATCTGAACACTTTTATCAGTAAATTCAACGGTTTTATAGTTACCACTGTAACAAGCATCTAAAACAATGGCAATATTTTTAGGTGCTATAGGCTCTAATAAGGCAAAAATTCTATTTATACTTAATGGTGGATTACCATAAAAAAGTTTTAATTCTAATTTTTTTTCAATCGGACATGTATCTCCATGCCCTGTATAAAAAAAGAGGAATTCATCGACATTTTCTCCTTGAAAATTATCTAATGCAATTTTTAAAGTTTGCTCATTTTGTAGCTCTGTATTAATAATTTTCCAATCTTGATTAGCAAGAGACAATTCAATACTCTTTCTATTCTCAAAAAGATGATTTAATCCATCAGGAGTACCACTACAAATAAAAGCTATTTTCATTTTACTTACTTATATGTAAAAAGTCTAATTTTTCAATATTATCTTGAATATTTTTCAATTTTGCTTCTACTTCTGTTTGTGTTAAATTATCAAATTTCAACTCACGTACTTCTTCTCCTGCATCTTCTTTATAACGATAATGAATATAATGTTTTCGTTGACTCTCTAAATAACGTAAATAGACAAAAAAAGTTCCAACAGAAGAAACAGCTAAATTTCCTATAGCAAGGTAGGTAACAACATCTCCCTTAGCACCTTCAACTTCTTTAGTTACTTTTTCAACTTCAATATCTTTATCTTTTAAATTGTTATAAATATCGTTTAATATCTGTGAGTTACTCGCTGTAATTTTCATCCTATTCCCCAATTTATTTTAATATTTTAAAGTATATCTAAATAATTTTAAATTTTAATCTGTGCTATGTTTGGTTTTGGCGTGTGACATGGTCACACCTACGACGAACAACTCAACTTCCGATTCTTAAACTCATCAGGTGTAACCCCTGCCCATCGCTCAAATGCTTCATGTTCAGCGTAAGGGTTTTGAGCTATTTTAAACAGTTTATCTACCAATTTATAGTCACCCTTTTCTGCTTGGTCTATGGCTTCTTGTAGCATATAGTTTTTGAGTACATACTTAGGATTGGTCTTTAGCATTCTTTCATGTCGTTCCTCTTGCGAAGTGCTGTTTTGCTCTAAACGTTTATCATACTCATCTAACCACTCATTCATAGGGGTATGAAGTAGTCCCAATTTCAATAGAGCTTTTCGCTCTCCATTATAACGACTTAAAGTTCTGAAAAATAGTGTATAGTCCACATTTAACGACTGTAACATTCCAAACATCTGTGTCATAAAGTCAAAATCTTTGTCGCTTACCTCGTCTAATCCTAACTTTTTACCCATAAGGTACAAAAAGTGTCTGCTGTAGAGTCGTCCGTAATGTTCCATGATTTTTTCTAAACGCTCTTGTGCTACTAAGGGTTCAAACGCCAACATTAAAGCTCGTAGATTCCACTCCCCAATGCGTGGTTGGTTTCCAAAGGAGTAGCGTCCGTTTTGGTCGGTGTGGTTACAGATGAAGTTGCTATCATAGTCATCTAAAAAGGCGAAAGGTCCATAGTCTATGGTGAGTCCAAGCACGGACATATTGTCAGTGTTCATTACTCCGTGGTTAAAGCCTACCACTTGCCACTCTGCCATGAGTCTTGCTGTTT
>JALUKQ010000138.1 GCA_027056485.1 Campylobacteraceae bacterium
GCTGTACATCCTGTAAAAAGTGCATATTTTAATTTTTTCATTTATATTACTCCTAAAACTTTGCAGTAGATGAAGATTCTACAAGTTTTTTAATCTCATCCATATTATCTGATGTTGGTATTGCCCATGGCATTGCTATTTTACCTTTTGCAAACATACGTAATGCAACTGGAATGTGCTTAACGATTGAAGGACCTTCAGAGTAAAGAACCAATCCGCCCTCATCAAGTACACCACGTTTTTCAATAGATTTTTTGAAGCCGACTGCGTGACGAACTGCAACATTGTTCTGTGCGATTCCTTCCTGGAAAGCCATCTGGTGTAGTTTTGTGATTTTTGCGATTGGGTTAATCTCTTTTGGACATGCTTCCGCACACTCAAAACATTTTACACAGTCCCAAACACCCTGTTTTTCAGCATTTACAGTAGCAAGTCTTGAACCTGCATTATCACGAACATCCGCTTCAAATCTATATGCAGCTGCAAAAGCAGCGGGACCAAAGAAGTCTTCATTAATGGCAACAGCAGGACATGCATAGTGACAAGCACCACACTGAATACATAAATCTGCATCATCAAGCGCATTTGCATCTTCTGGAGAGATGAGATTCTCAGATTCTGGATTTTCATCAATGTCTGCTACTACGTATGGTGTAACAGCTTCATGTTTCTCCCAAAAATCACCTTTATCTATAATCATATCTTTGACTGCACGTTTAATGCTTAGCGGCTCAATAGTAAGTTCATTGCCAAAAAGATCAACCATATCATTCATACTCTCTTTACATGCAAGAGTTGAACGTCCATTTACTTTGATGGCACATGCACCACATATACCGTGACGGCATGATCGTCGGTAAGAAAAACTTCCGTCATGATCCCATTTAATTCTGTTTAATATATCAAGTACAACTTCCTCAGATGTTACCTCCATATCGTAATTTTCATAGTATGGTAAGTAGTCTTTATCAGCATTAAAACGAAATACTTTGAAGTTTACTTGTTGTGTAGTTATTGTATGTTCTGTACTCATAAGTTATCCTTAGTAATGTCTTTCTTGTAATTTATGCTTGCCAAGGACAACATCCATATAGTCAAGTTTGATATTTCCATTTTCATCCATATAGGCCATAGTGTGTTTTAAAAAGTTCTCATCATCACGTGTTTGATAATCTTCTCTGTAGTGTGCACCACGACTCTCTTTTCTAGCAAGACCACTCTCAACGATAAAGAGTGCATAATCAAGCATATGTCCAAATTCGATGGCTTCTTGAAGTTCTGTATTAAATACAGTTGATTTATCTTGAATACGGATATTTTTGAAACGTTCACGCAGCTCTTTTACTTTATCTACTGCAATTTGAAGTGTCTCTTGTGTTCTGAAAGCGCCGGCATTTGCTGTCATACATTGCTGTAGTTCTTCACGAAGAGTAGGAACTTTTTCATCTCCATTATTATCTAAGAGAAAAGCTACCTCTTCTAAAGCTCGTTGTGCATCTTTTTCATTTGCAGGACGCAGCTCAATATTGTCGATATCATTAACCATTGTCTTACCAACAAAACGGCCAAATAGAATCGCTTCAAGTACAGAGTTGGCACCCAAACGGTTTGCACCGTGAACAGATACACAAGAGCATTCACCAGCTGCATAAAAACCTTCAATAAAATCTTCATTGTTCAGGCGGGCATGACCATCGATGTCAACAGGAATACCACCCATAGAGTAGTGTGCAGTTGCCGAGATAAGAATAGGCTCTTTTACCATGTCTAGACCTAAGAAAGTGATAGCAAGCTCACGCAACTCTGGGAGTCTTTCCATAATCAACTCTTTTCCAAGGTGTGTTACATCAAGAAATACTGCATCTTTTCTTGGACCAACACCCCGGCCCTCACGGATCTCATTAAGAATAGCACGGGCAACAACGTCTCTTGAAGCTAGTTCCAGTGCATTTGGTGCGTATTTTTCCATGAAACGCTCACCTTTAGAGTTGAAAAGTCTTCCACCTTCACCACGCGCTGCTTCAGAGATTAAAACACCATTTCCTGAAAGTCCAGATGGATGAAACTGTACAAATTCCATATCTTCTAAAGGAAGACCATGACGCGCAACGATGGAAAGTCCGTCACCTGTATTTGCGTGAGCGTTTGAGTTAATTTTATATGCACGAGCATATCCGCCTGTTGCGAACATGACTGATTTTGCATTAAAAATTGCCATCTGCATATCACGAATGTTAAAGGCTACAACACCAGAAACTTTTCCATCTTTATAGATGATGTCCGCTGCATACCACTCATCCCAAAACTTAACACCTGCACGGTCAGCCTGCTCATATACAGTCTGAAGAAGCGTTAAACCTGTTCTGTCTTTTGCATAACATGCACGAGGAGAAGACTGCCCGCCAAAAGGACGTTGTGCTATCTTCCCATCAGGAGTTCTACTAAACGCAGCTCCCATTCTTTCTGCCCAAC
>JALUKQ010000139.1 GCA_027056485.1 Campylobacteraceae bacterium
TCAACACCTAATAAAAAAAATAACCAAAATCCAAGAAAACTTAGAACAACATCGTCTAAACAACTTCATAGGAGCCATGTTAAAACATCACTCCATGATGAGTACCAAATATATGTCTCAATGGATTGAAGAAAAAAATAGAAAATAGATTTACTCTTTATCTATTTTACTCCACAATAACAAATCAACACCTCTTTTATCTTGAAATAAAAATTCTAAATTTAAATCTATAGAGTAACTTGATGTATGAGAAGACAACTTAGGAGCCTGATACTGCAAAAACCAATCAATTTTATCTTTTAAAGCATTTATCATCCCCTCTCCTCCCTCTATAAATATAAAAGAGGGTTTATCAAAAATTTTTAAAACATTTGTAATCTTCACTTCACGATTGTTTACAGAAAAAAGAGAAATATCCCTATCAAAATTATCCTCTTTAGAATAAATAATAATATCAGGAGCATTATCACCTGTAAACCTACAATCAAGTGTAGGTCTATCTACACGAACGGTATTTCCACCTATCATCATCTTAGAACAGACTGACCGTAACTGATGTACATGCGTCAATGACTCCTTACATGTCAAGTATCCTCCCCCTATCTTTCCATTAGAGGTTTGAGCTATTTTAAAAAGCACAAAGGCTCTTTTTTGCCAAATCAAAAAAGGCTCTAAAAGCTCTAATGCCTCTTTTTCACAAACACCCACTTCAAGCTCTATCCCCTGCTCTTCCAGTCTTTTTAAACCCCCATCATGTCCTTCTATAGGGTCAAGTGTAGCAACAACTACCTTTTTAGGTTTTAACTCTGCCAACAAAGAGGCACACGAGGGAGTTTTACCTTCATGAGAACAAGGCTCAAGCGTTACATAAATGATGCATTCGGAAAAGAACTCTTTAGGTAAAGCATAAAGAAACTCATGAGCTTTATGAGCATCAAATCTATCAAAATCTATCTCCCCAGCTGAAAGAGTTTCATATGCTGAAATAAAAGCTAAAACTTCGGCGTGAGAAGTTCCTGCTTTTTGGTGGGCTTCTAGGGCTACTATCTCATTGTTATAGAGAATCAATGCTCCCACAGCAGGGTTTGGGTAGGTTCTTAGTTGGTATTGCCATGCTTTTTTTAGGGCTTGGGTCATGTAGATTTTATTTGAACTCATTTACTTTCCTCCTGGGGACAATTACCATCACACCATTAATTTAGATAAAAAAATTTAATTTTATACTATAATACTACCAAAAGTAATCAAAAAGAGAGAGTAAATGGCAGATACTAAAACCGTCCTCATCACAGGTGGAAACAAAGGCATAGGCTTAGAGCTTACCAAGGCATTTTTAGAGTTAGAATATCACATCATTGTAGTAGCTAGAGACTTCAGAAATTTTGCCTACAAAAATGAAGTAGAGTGCATAGAATACGACTTAACAGATGTAGAAAACATCCCAAAACTCGTGGCTTCTATGGGTAAGATAGACATACTCATCAACAATGCAGGAGTGATGTACTCTCTGCCTTATGATAATTACCCACAAGAGAAAGTAAACAGTATCTTAAAACTTAACTTGGAAGCACCTATTAAACTCATAGAAGAGTGTGTAAAGGCAGGAACAACACGTGTTGTAAACAATGCTTCTGTTGCAGCCTACACAGGACACCCTGATATTTGGTACGGTATGACTAAAGCTGCGTTAATCAATGCCACAAAAAGCTTCGCAAAACTCTATGAAGGGAAAGTGATACTCAACGCAGTAGCACCAAGCCCAGTAGACACAGATATGCAAAAAGTCAATACTCCTGAGCGAAAAGAGGCATTTAAAAAGTCTGTTATCATAGGACGTTTCGCCACAGCCATTGAAGTAGCAAAAACCATACTTTGGTTGGCTACGGAGTCACCTGAGTATATTAATGGTACTACTGTTGATATGAATAATGGGTCGTACATGAGGTAACTATGGATAATAGAAGAAGTTTATACAGCGTAGATAAGTTAGATATTGGCGAGGTAGAGCAGTATATAATAATAGAGACAGAAGATACAAACAAACCCGTAATGCTATTTTTACACGGTGGTCCTGGAGTTCCTGAGTATTTTATTATGAAAAAAGAGAACCAAGAGTTACAAAAGCATTTTATTATGGTTTATTGGGAGCAAAGAGGTGCAGGAAAATCGTACTGTAGAGATAAGCAAAAATGTAACTTAACTACCGAGCAATTAATTGAAGATACTAAAGAGCTTAGTGAGTATTTGGCAAAAAGATTTAATAAAGAGAAAATTTACATTATGGGCCACTCTTGGGGTAGTATGTTAGGGCTTTTGACGGTAGAGAAATATCCTGAGCTGTTTTATGCTTATTTGGGAGTTGGTCAAGTTACAAACCAATACGAAGCCGAAAAAGAGTCGTTAGCGTGGGTAAAAAGCAGAGCCATAGAGCTAAATGATAAACGAGGGTTGAAAAAACTTAACCCCTTAAT
>JALUKQ010000140.1 GCA_027056485.1 Campylobacteraceae bacterium
TAAGTATAGTTTAGAAAACTTAAATTAATAGATAAACAATAATGAGTCTATAAAAAGAGTTTCCATAGTATACTTATAGATAACTCTAATTAAAATAGATTCAATAGATAACCTTTATTTAATAATAATTTATTATAATAGATTATTAAATAGTGTCAAAACTGTTTTAATTACTAATTCTTCCAATATGGAAAAAAGGAACATAATGAGTTTTATTAAAGGAATTTTCACTCTTATAGGTTTTATTGTAGTTATTGCTGCAGCTCTTGTAGGTGTTAAATATGGTTCAAGTTTAGGGAAAATGGATTCTCAAGCTTTAGGTCTATACATGAATATGGCAGACAAAGTATTAACAACTGGTGACCCTGCAAAAGGTATGGTTATTAAGAGAAAACTGGTTATTGAAGATGGTACTTCTAAAGAGGACGCTATTCAAAATGCTATTGAAGTTATGGATGAAGTAGCTGAAGGTTACGGACTTGCAAAGGTTGATGAAAAAACTATGCCAAGAGGTGGAAAATTTATGAAAGATGGTGGAAAATACACACATATTCGTTCATACTGTTCTCCATCAATTGCTGATATTTTCTTAAAATATTCAGGTGAATTCGTAGGTTTTATGCCTTGTAGAGTTGGAATAGTAGAAGATGAAAATGGTGACATTTGGTTATATACTATGGCTCTTGACATGATGATTCATGGTGGTCATACACTTCCAGATGAACTACTTAAGTATGCAAATGATGTAAAAGACGCAATGGTTGGAATGATTGAACAGGGTGCTGCAGGAGAAGTTGCTGACTAGTTCTTCACTCTCTCACTAATTAAAATAAAAAAGGTTACCATTTTTGGGAACCTTTCTCCCTCTTTCACTAATTTTCAAAACACAAATTTACTACTTTATTTCGCTATAATGGAAACATACCAATAGACTTTTTGTCTAATACAAAGGATTGACCATGCGATACTTTATAATTCTTTTTACATTAGTGTTTACTTTCTTTACAGGTTGTAGCGAAAAATCTACTTCAAAAGATAGTTCTACTTATAGTTCAGATTCAACATATTCATCTTCATCAAGAGTAAGTGAAGCAGAAGATGTAGGCTATGGTGGAGATATCTCAGCTGAAGTTGTAGTTGAAGCTGTACCTTCACCTGTAGCAGGTATTGCTGTAGGAGAACCTCACCCCTCAATACCAACTGTCCCAACTCCTCCTAAATATCCAGACCCATATCAACCTGCTGTTCAATCTGGTATTTTAACAGCAGCAGATGTTGATGATAATCTTAATCTTTCTCATTTTCAGAAATATGTAGATAGAGTTCTACAATCTACCAAAGAGAGTACTCTACCATTTATGAATACAAAAGATAGAGTTAAATTAACTATAGAGAGTGCAGATGGGAAGGGACTCAACCAGGTTAAAGTAAAAGTAGGTGACTTCATAGGTTATACTAACTCACAAGGTATTCTCTACATTTTCCCTACAGTTGATGATATACCAACACAAACTACTATTACAATCAATGGTAAAAGCCAACCTATTGATTTAGGTAATAAAAAAGAGGTTGTGATTGCCTTTAACAAAAAGCAGACCCTACCCAACACGCTTGACCTTATGTTTGTAATAGATAGCACAGGGAGTATGGGAGATGAGATGCGTTATCTTAGTAAAGAGTTTGATGCTATTGTAGCTAACATAGAAGCCAAACATCCTGAGGTAGATATTCGTTTTGGATTGACACTCTACAAAGATAAAGGTGATGATTATGTAGTTAAAGATTTTCCTTTTACCTCTAACAAAAATAAAATGCAAAAACAATTAGCAGGAGAATCAGCAAATGGTGGTGGAGACTACCCAGAAGCGATGGAAGAGGGAATTGAAAAAGCACTTAATGCTTCTTGGAAAGCTGAAGATGGTGTACGTATGATGTTCTTAGTAGCTGATGCTCCACCACATGATGATAAGATAAAAAAGATGATTCCTCTCATAGAAAAAGCACGAAAAGGTGGAATTCATATCTACCCTATTGGGGCAAGTGGTGTAGCTCAAAAAGCAGAGTTTGTTATGCGTCATTTAGCACTCTTTACCCAAGGTCGCTACCTATGGTTAACTGATGACTCGGGTGTAGGTAATAGCCATGCTGAACCAAAAGTAGCATGTTACCAAGTGACACGTCTTGACCAACTTATCAAAAGAGTAATAGATAGTGAACTCAGTGGTAAACGTATAGAAGCAGACAAAGAATCAATTATTAGAACTGTAGGAAATTATAAAAATGGTATTTGTCAATAAAGTATTTGACAAATTGTAAAAATTATCCTATAACTAATAATATCAGTAAGTTTATTTTTATATTTAGTATAGTATAAACTTATAAATTTAATAATAAAGGATTATATTATGAAACTAGAAGGTGAACCTTCATTAGGTCAGATAGATGATTATGATGGAAAAGAG
>JALUKQ010000141.1 GCA_027056485.1 Campylobacteraceae bacterium
CCATAAGGTCTTGTCAATGAAAATGAGTACATAAGTGACTTTTGATGTGAAGCTTTGTTGACCCAGTCTACTTTTTCATAAGAGTCATAATAGGTCTCATCTCCAAAGTATTGACGCATAGGGTCACGAAGCAGACGAAAGAAATAACGCATTCTTCCAATGAGTGGATAGTTGATAAGAAGTTGATTGGTTCTTTGTACAAATCTATCGTAAATGGTGATATTGATTAAGATAAAAAGTATAAGAATCGCCACTACCTTGAAAAAAAGACTCCATTGATGAACCAAAAGGTTTTGACTAAAATGTAAAAGTGCTTCCATTACTTATTTCCCTTTTCCAAAAATAACTCTGTCCAAAGAGAACTCTCCTGCTCCATGAGAGGCAAGAATGGAGAGAAATAAAAAGTAATATAGAGGCACCTCAAAACCGTTGTTGGCTACAGAAAAACCGTTAGATAGGTGTACGGTCAGTACAGCAACAACCATTACAATCATAAGAGGAACAGTAATAATTCGCGTAAAAAGACCCAAAACCAACAGAAGAACACCTATAATCTCAACAGAAGCTGTCAAGAGCGTCATAAACGGTGCAAATGGAATGCCTAACGAGCCAAACCACTCTGCTGTGGTCTCAAAGTTTCTCCATTTTGTTAAAGCAGGTTCATAAAAACCATAAGCAAGAACAAGCCTTGCAAATAGCAGAGAAAGACTCTGAAAGTAGTTAAGTAAAACAGATAGCTCTAAATAAAAATCTTTTAAACGCATGAGGGTAGTTCCTAAAATTTAATTTTAATAAATAGTATCAAAAACTCTATTGTTTCTTCTCAAAAAGAAAATAATCTAGTGAAAATTTACCAGCACCATGTGATGTGAAAATAAATAGAAACAACATATAATAAAGAGGTATCTCAAAGCCATTGTCTCCAGCTGAAAAACCATGAGCCAAATGCACTGTCATAATCGCCACAACCATAATGACCATAAGAGGGATAGAGATAAGTCGAGTAAAGAGTCCAATGGTGAGTAAAATTACACCTAAAATCTCAGTTGATGCAGCCATATAGGCGTTAAGTGTTGGAAATGGTATGCCCATAGACCCAAACCACTCAGCCACTGCTCCGATGTCTTTCCATTTTAGAAGGGCTGGTTCTAAAAAACCATAGGCAACGGCAAATCGTGCTAAAAGAAGGGAGAGAGATTGAAAGTTTTGTAAAATATTTTTTGAGAGGGTATGAATTTTTCTTAACATGATATATCCTTTTGTAGGTCGAGGTGTCCTCACCCCGAAAAATATCCAAATATTAAATAAACTTCTTGGAATCGGAGACTTCAGTCCCGAACAATGCGAGGCTAAAGCCATCGGTTCCTAGTTTTGCAAGAAGTCTAATTTCTTTTGGATTTATGGAAGAAAAATTATTTCCCTCCACCACACTTACCAGCACCACATTTCATAGGTGTGCTACTTCCACATTTTCCTTCACCACATTTTGTAGTGTTGTTGTCTGAACCAGCTGTTGCATAAGTTGTTATAAATGCCATCATTCCAAGTAGTAAGAATGAACTTACGATTAATTTTTTCATTGTGTATCCTTTAGTTAAGTTATGTTCAAATTATAGCAGTATATTATAATTACTTATGTAATATATGTTACATAAATTATTTACTTTCAGTATCTCTTCTTAATCTATTTAATGATTGTCTAGTAATTCCTAAATAAGAAGCGATATGCTGTTGAGATACCCGTTTGAATATATCGGGGAAATAACCTTCTAGTATCTCTAAACGTTCTTTCGCACTTTTTGTTAATAGTGTTAATGTTCTATCTCTAGTAGCACAGTAAGCATCTTCTGCTACTTTTCTAGCAAACATTTGCCACTTGTCGTCACTCTCATAAAGCTTAAATAGGTCAGCCTTGGTAATGGTCATAAGGGTACAATCCTCCATTACTTCAAAGGCAAGTTCGGCTGATTGGTTTCTTAAAAAAGAGGCATAGTCTACGACACAAACATCCGATATCATACGATGCTCCATCACCTCGTCGTTTAAGTAATAAAAAGCCCATGTAAAATCTTTACCATCCTCTTCCATTTTAAAGGAACGTATAACTCCTTTTACAATAAAGTTTATCTCTGCTGGAATATCTGAAGCACCATAGATAAACTCACCCTTTTTATAGGAGTAGGGCTTGAAGAGTTCCATCATCTCCATCCAATCTTTATCATTTAGGGGTATGAAGCTATTAATGTATCCTTTTAATGTTTGCATGACTTTGTCCTTTTTTAATGTTGAGAGTTTTATTCGGGTTTAGTATATCACTTTAAAAATAAAAAAAGATGATAATTTTACCTAAACAATAATTTTTATCGTTTACTAATTATTATTAAAGGTTTAAAAGGCTATACTTCCTTAACGAAAAAAATTATCGTTTAATAAAAAATAGAAGGAATATAAAATGAGACAGTATGAAATGTATAAATGTAACAAATGTGGTAACGAGGTGGAGCTTCAAGAAGTCGGTGGTGGAACATTGGTTTGTTGTGGTCAAGATATGGGGATGGTAACAGAAAATTTAACAGCTGTTAACCTTATGAAAGCATTTGCAGGTGAGAGTCAAGCACGAAATAAATATGAGTTTTTTGCAGATGTGGCGTATGCAGAGGGTTTACATAGAATTGCACGACATTTTCAAGAGGCAGCAAACAATGAAAAGTACCATGCTATGGCAGAGTTTAAAGCGTATAATAAATTGGTAAACGATGTAGAGTTAGATACTACTCAGAAGAACCTTACTTATGCAGCTGATGGTGAACGATATGAACATGAAGAGATGTATCCTAATTTTGAAGCGATTGCCAAAGAGGAAGGTCTTAAAGATATTGCCAGACTTTTTAGAGCCATTGGAAAAGTAGAAGTAGAACATGAGCGAGAGTACTTGGCACTAAAAGAGGCACTTGAAGCAGAAGGATTCTTTGACAGTGAGAATAACGAAGAGTATATCTGTGAAGTGTGTGGTCATGTGCATAGAGGTAAAAAAGCACCAAAAGTTTGTCCTTTATGTAAAGCTGGACAAGAGTACTTTAAAAAGGTGTCTGACGATATAACAGTTGGATAATAT
Source organism: Campylobacteraceae bacterium (assembly GCA_027056485.1). GTDB lineage: Bacteria > Campylobacterota > Campylobacteria > Campylobacterales > Sulfurovaceae > UBA1140. The sequence goes on from JALUKQ010000141.1 coordinate 3,116, forward strand.
ATAAATTATGTGAAAGGATTTATTATGGCAAAAAGAGGAAATTCGATTATAAAAGGGTTAGAGATAAATGATATTATCACCACCCTTAACAGAGCTTATGCTGATGAGTGGTTGGCGTATTATCAGTACTTTATCGAAGCCAAGGTGATAAAAGGAATTATGAAAGATGCAGCCATAGCAGAGCTGACTCAACATGCAAATGATGAGTTACGACATGCCAATATGGTAGCAGATAGAATTTTACAGTTAGGAGGAACACCATTACTTAACCCAAAAGAGTGGTTCAGTCATAGCAATTGTGGATATGAAGAGCCAAATAACTTTGATGTGGTGAGTATTTTAGAAGACTCCATAAAGGGTGAGCAGTGTGCCATCTCTATCTATTCTAATTTGGCTGATATGACAAGAGATAAAGATATTGTAACCTATGACCTAGTGAGTGAGATTTTAGCTGATGAGGTGGAGCATGAAGAAGATTTACAAGCACTGTATGATGATATTACAGAGTTTGTTAGCGACTTAAAGAGGAGTATTCAGGGTTAATGGATTAAGTTCTAAAGAGTATACTTGAAAAAGTAGCATAAAGGATAAATTATGAACTTTAGAAAAGAAAAAGATAGTATGGGAACGATTGAAGTTCCCATAGATAAATATTGGGCTGCTCAAACTCAGCGTTCTATAGAAAATTTTAAAATTGGTAATGAGAAGATGCCGTTGGAGGTTCTTTATGGCTTTGCTTATTTAAAAAAGGCTTGTGCCTTGGTGAATCATGAGTTGGGACGCTTGGAGGTTGACAAAACCTCTGCTATTCTCAAAGCTTGTGAAAGTGTTTTAGCAGGTGAACTTGATGACAACTTTCCTTTGGTGGTGTGGCAAACGGGTTCAGGTACACAGTCAAACATGAACATAAATGAAGTGCTTGCTAACAGAGCCACCGAGATGTTGGGTGGAGATTTTCATAGTGAAAACTTGGTTCACCCCAACGATGATGTCAACAAAGGACAAAGCTCAAATGATACCTATCCAACAGCCATGAGAATTGCTGAGGTATTGGCTATTACGGAGAATTTAATTCCTGCACTTCATCAACTTAAAACTACACTGAATGTAAAATCAAAAGCTTTTGACAGTGTGGTGAAAATTGGAAGAACCCATTTACAAGATGCCACACCTTTAACTCTAGGACAAGAGCTCAGTGGTTATGTAGCAATGTTGGAGACAAATTTAAAACAGATTTCTGATGCATTGGTCTATTGCCGAGAGTTGGCTATAGGTGGTACAGCAGTGGGTACAGGGTTAAACTCACATCCTGAGTTTTCAGAGCGTGTCTCAAAACAACTGAATACTTTTATGGAAAAAGATTATGGTTTTGTTTCCCAAGCCAATAAATTTCATGCCTTAACAGGTCATGATGCTGAGGTAGTATTGAGTGGAGCATTAAAAGCTTTAGCAGCCAATTTAATGAAAATTGCCAATGATATTCGATGGTTGGCTTCTGGACCTCGCTGTGGAATAGGGGAAATTAGTATACCAGCTAATGAACCAGGTTCGTCCATTATGCCAGGAAAAGTAAATCCTACACAAGCAGAAGCTATTACTATGGTAGCAGTACAAGTAATGGGAAATGATGCCACTGTAGGTTTTGCAGCGTCACAAGGCAACTTTGAATTGAATGTTTTTAAACCTGTGATTGCTTACAATATTTTACAATCTATTAAACTGTTGGCTGATTCGATGAGAAGTTTTGATAAAAACTGCGTGGTAGGAATAGAGCCTATTTTTGAAAATATTGAAAAGTTTTTGAACAATTCACTGATGCTTGTAACAGCACTTAATCCTCATATTGGTTATGATAATGCAGCTAAAATTGCTAAAACGGCTCATGCCAATGGGACAACATTAAAAGAGGAGGCAGTAGCATTGGGATTGATGTCTGCTGAAGAGTTTGACAGGGCTGTAAAGCCTAAAGAGATGATATCAGCAAAGGTATAAAATTGAAAATAAAATATTAATTAGACTAATCTACACCATAAAAAAGAAGGATAAAAAATGAAACATATACTACAGACACTAGCTTTTAACTTAGATGCACTAGAGCCTCACATTTCTAAAGAGACCTTGGAGTATCATCATGGCAAACATCATAATGCCTATGTAACCAATCTAAACAATCTTATAGCAGGTACACAATATGAAGAGATGACCTTAGAATCAATTATCAAAACTTCTGATGGAGGAGTTTTTAATAACTCAGCTCAGGTCTATAATCATAATTTTTATTTTAATGGACTCAAAGCTGAAAAAACAGAGCCATCAGAAAAGTTACAAACTAGAATAGAAGAAGATTTTGGCTCATTAGAGGCATTTAAAATAGAATTTTTAAATGCTTGTGCTACACTATTTGGTTCAGGATGGGTATGGCTATCTGTAAAACCTGATGGTAGTTTGATTGTAGAACAGATGTCTAATGCTGACAATCCATTACTTGGAGTAAACAAACCTATACTTACTTGTGATGTTTGGGAACATGCCTATTATGTTGACTATAGAAATGCACGACCTAAGTACCTTGAAGAGTGGTGGACTTTGATTAACTGGGAGTTTGTTTCCGAGAATTATGGATAAAAAACTAATGAATCTAATCATTATTACTCCTCTGCTACCAGTTCAAGCGTATCAAGAAACTCTTCAGGGTCTTGGTATCCATAAAAGTTGTCATCTTTTAGCTCTTTACCATCTCTATCTAAAAATACTAGTGCAGGAGAACCAAAGATAGCAAACTTCTTTTTAATAGCTTGCATGGCTTTATCTTCTCTGTCAGTCATGTTGACTTTTATCGCAATGTAATCTTTTCTTAACTCTTTTTGAACATCTATGTCAATAAGGGTTGTTGCTTTGAACTTTTTACAGACTGTACACCAGTCGGTATAGAAGTAGATAACCACCAGTTTTCCTTCTGTTTTGGCTACTTCTTTTTTGCTTTCCAGTTCATCTAAACTTTTAATGGTTTCAAAAGGCATCGAGACCACTTCAAAACTTTTTACATTTTTATTTGAAACAGTAACAGTAGATGTTTTAGGTAGAGGGCTAAAAATATCCTCTTCGCCATAACCAGCACCTACAAGTAATAAAAAACCCCAAATAAGTAAGATGGTTCCTATGGCTTTTGAAAGTTTATGCCAACCAGATGCACTCTTCTCCAATGACTGGGTAGCACCTAAATAGATACTCAGCTCAATAAATAGTACACCCCAAAGAAGTAGAGAAGGGAGAAGGTTCAATGTACTAAAAAGATAAACAGCAACAGCTAGAAGCATAACTCCAAAGATGTATTTTATGGTATCCATCCAGTCACCAACTTTCGGTAGTATATGACCTGCTCCAAAGCCTAAAAGAATAAGAGGGACACCCATACCCAATGCCATGAAGAACATGGTTAACGCACCTAAGGTTGCGTCACCTGTTGAGATGGCAACACCTAAAAATGATATAAGTACAGGAGAGACACAAGCACCAAGAATAAGAGCTGAAATCATTCCTAAAAGAAATACCATAGGGGTAGAACCACCTTTTATACCATGGGAACTTTTATCGAGTCTTGACTGAATAAATGAAGGCATTTGTATGTTATAGAGTCCAAACATGGAGAGTGCCATAAGTACAAACATGAGACTTATGAGGCTGATAAACCAGACACTTTGGAAATAGACCTGTAGTTGTTCACCTGTTGCTCCTGCTAAAGCACCCATTATGGCATAGGTAACAGCTGTACCCAAGACATAAGCAAGTGATAACATGACAGATTTTTGTTTAGATATATCTTTCCCTTCTCCTGCAATAATACTTGAGAGTATGGGTATCATAGGCAACACACAAGGAGTAAAAGTTAGAAGAAGACCTGCAACAAATGCTCCAAAAACAATACTCAGTACACTTTGACTAGCATTGACATCTGAAAAGAGTAAACTACTTGAGAGTATTAAAAGTATAGGAATAAAAATTAATTTATTGTTCATTTTGTATCCTTTATAATGAGGTATGTTTACAGTTTATCATCTTTTAAAATTATAATATGTAACAAATATGACAGCAATATTTATAAAATTTAGTTATAGTAAAATAAAAGAACTCTTTATATAAGGAGAACATTATGAAAAAAGATACTTTTACTTTTACCAATAATAGAACCAATGAAAGTTATGAATTTAATATTTTAGATGCCACGCGTGGACCTTCGGTGGTTGATATTTCCTCTTTTTACAAACAGACAGGAATGTTTACTTTTGATGTGGGTTACACTTCTACAGCTTCTTGTGAATCACGTATTACATTTATAGATGGTGAAAAGGGTGAACTTCGATATAGAGGAATTACCATAGAAGAGTTGGCTGAAAATCATTCTTATTTGGAGACCTGCTACCTATTGCTAAATAAACGGCTTCCCACTAAAGAGGAGTTACTTGATTTTGATTTGGAGTTACGACATCGCTCTTTTATAGATGAAAATCTTATTACACTTATTGGAACGTTTCCAGATTCTGCTCACCCTATGTCTATACTCTCTTCAGGAGTTTCTGCACTCTCTTCGTTTTACTATGAACATCTCAATATGGAAAATGAAAAAGAGTGTCAAGATATGGCACGACGTATTATTGCCAAGATTCCTACTTTAGCAGCGTTTGCTTATAGGAAATCGTTAGGTATTCCTTTTATTTATCCTGATATTGACCGTTCTTTTACAGAGAATTTTCTCTATATGCTTAGAGCCTACCCAGGTGGAAAGATGAAACGAACAGCTACAGGGGTAGAGGAGATAAAAGCCATAGAGATAAAGGCTCTTGATACTATTTTTACCCTTCATGCTGACCATGAACAGAATGCTTCAACTACTACGGTTAGAAATGTTGCTTCAACAGGAGCTCACCCCTATGTAGCAATATCTGCTGGTATATCTGCATTGTGGGGCAGAGCTCATGGAGGAGCCAATGAATCGGTCATTGCCCAACTAGAAATGATAGGGGATGTCTCTAATGTAGATGCCTTTATAGCTCGTGCTAAAGATCCCAATGATGATTTTAGGTTAATGGGGTTTGGACATAGGGTATATAAAAACTTTGACCCACGAGCTAAAGCGTTAAAAAAGTTACAAGACAAGTTAAAAGATGAGTTGAACTTAGATTCCAAATTAATGGAGATTGCTCATAAAATAGAAGAGATAGCTTTGAATGATGAGTATTTTATAAAACGAAATCTTTATCCAAATATTGATTTTTATTCAGGTGTTATATTAACAGCTTTAAAGATAGAAAGACCGATGTTTACAGCTATATTTGTAATAGGCAGAACCGTAGGGTGGATTACCCAGCTTATGGAGTTTAAAAATGATAGTAGTTCTAAAATTGCTAGACCTAGACAGTTGTATTTAGGTGAGTGAAACTAGATAAATAAGGATAAGATATATTATAAATTAATTCTATATCATTAAAAAAACTTATCTTTATTCTTTATTTAAGTAAATAATTGTTATACTTATTTCATCAACATATACTCTAAAAGGATTTTCATGAGAAAAACAATTACTACTTTAGCAGCAATAACGCTATTGAGCACAGCAGCTATGGCTGAAGATGTTTCAGCATATCTTATCTCTTCATCTGCATCACTTTCAGATGTTAAGTCAAAGTTACAAGCCAATGGTTTTGATGTTTTAGCTACAACCAATAATGTTGTTACCATTACTAACCCTGAACTTCAAGCTTCTAATACCTATGTCGCAACACTTCATGTTTATGTAGGTGATTCTGATGTTCGTGTGCAAAATCCTGCTTATTTTGGAGCTGCTTATCTTGAGGATGCTTATAAAAAAGGGCAGTTTAAGGGTACAGTAGATGCATTAACTAAAGCTCTTGGAAGTATGAAAGGGTCTAAGGAAAAACTTGATTCTTCGGATATTCCAGGATATCATTTTATGATGAGTATGCCTTACTTTAAAGATGCTGTTACTGTTGCAGAGGGCACAAATATTCATGAAAAAGTAGCTGGAAATGCTAATATTGCTTATAGTCTCTCTTTACCAAGTGGTGCTTTACTTGTAGGACACAAACTAAGCTCTAGTACAAATGGTTTTTTAAATACACTTGGACAAACGGCAAATTCTCAGATACTTCCTTATGAAGCACTAGTTTATAGTAATAAAGTTTTGATGATGAATCCTAAGTATTACTTAGCACTCTCTTTACCTCAGTTAAGTATGGGTCAATTTATGAAAATCTCTTCAGTTCCAGGAGAGATTGAAGATGATATTAAAAAGGCGTATAAGTAGGCTTTAGATAAATCTCTCTGAATGAGAGATTTATCTCTGTTTTTCTATAACTTCTCTACAGCTAACACAATACTCTGCAAATATTTTTACTTTTAGTCGCTCTATATCAATAGTCTCTTCACATAGGTTACATACACCATAAGTTCCCATAGCGATTCTGTTTAAACTTCTGTTTATTTGATTTAGTGTGTTGTATTGCTCTTTTACAATGGCATTGTTTGTCAAGTTGTCTACAGCCAAACAAGCATGGTCAGCTTCATCTTTTGGGTCACCTATTACATTGGCATTTAACTCTTTTGTTGTTTTATCTAAGTTCTTTTGAATCTTTTCTTTTTTCTCTTCTAACTCATTTTTAAAAAATAGCAGTTCCTCTTTGCTTAATCTATCTTCACTGTTTATATAATAATATTTATTTTGCATTGCTTTTGTCATGATTAATCCTTTTATCTATATATATTTTTTAATATTATATTAAACTAATGGGACAAAAATGTGATTTTTGTAGAATTTTTCTAAAAATAAATGGATTTTGCTATTATTCAGAGATTTATTTTAATTTTTTTAGAAAATATATAAAGGTATGACATGATAGTACAAAAAAGTGAAGCAAAAGAGATTACGGAACTGATAAAAGAGCTTTTTAAAACGAAAGGTTTTACAGTAGAGGAGTATGATGGATGGATTATACCAGAAGGGTCTGATTATGCCATGCGAGGTTATTGGTACCTTGAAGCTACAGAGAATACAGGACAGCTAAGTATAGAGGTTTTCGTTAACTCTGAATTGATAATGGTAGAGAGTTTTGCAGGAATGGGCGAGAGTGGCGTTGAACGACTTAAAGATGCGTTTGCTAGTTTTTTGCACCACTCTTTCCCTACTTTTTTATCTGCTGTTTGGGGTGTTGATTCTAAAGAGGTAAAAAAAGAGAGTTGGTTTGTGGGTGCAGAGAGCTATACAGCTTATATAGGAACGCAAGGTATTCTGAACTACGATAAAAAAACGCTAGTAATACCTGAAACTTATAACGAGAAAATAAAAGAGCTTATTGTCTCTGAATCTTTAGAAGGTGAGTTCCATTGGTTCAATATTTTTTATGCCAATTTAAATGGACTAGATACCTATGCTGAGATATCTAAAGACAATATAAAATGGAATGCAGGAGAAAAAGTACTCAAGTCAATGTCTTGGGTAAGATCTAACAACTATTATGTTGCACGTCAGTTTATAGTTTTGAAAAAAGATTAAAATATAATTTAACACTAAATTAACAAAATAACTCTATGATTATCTTATTATTATAATAGGAGTTTATAAATGAAAAAGAGTATCTATTTATCGTTGGTTGTTGTGGCTGTGCTTCATGGGGCAGAAGAGTTAGAGAGTATTGATGTTGTGGAAACAATCAATACAAAGATAGTAGAGAATGTAAGTGGAGAAGAGGTTAAGTCGGCTGACTTATCAGAGGCTTTAGCTAAGAAGATTCCAAGTATTTCACTTATTAGACGAAGTGGTATAGCCAATGATATTATTTTAAGAGGGCAGAAACGAGACAATATCAATGTAACTATAGATGGAGCAAAAGTTTGTGGTGCTTGTGTTAATCGCATGGATCCACCTCTTTCTCATGTTGTAACTCATGCTATTGATGAGGTTGAAGTACGAGAAGGTCCTTTTGATGTAGAGGAGTTTGGGACGCTTAGTGGTTCGGTGAAGGTAAGAACTAAAAAACCTACCAAAGAGTTAAGTGGTGAGATAAATGTTAATGCTGGTTCTTTTGGATATAAAAAACTCTCGGGAACCCTATCTGGTGGGTCAGATAAGGTACGTGTTCTTTTTTCTGCCTCTACAGAAAATGGGGAACAGTATGAAGATGGTGATGGTAATGACTTTGCAGAACAGTTAGAAAACTATACGGCAGGAACAGCAGTAGCTGGGTTTAACTATGCCCCTGAACATAAAGGCATGGATGCTTTTGATAAAACCATGTATATGGGAAAAGTTTTTATAGATGTTGCTGACAATCAAGCGTTGAAACTTAGCTATACAGCCAACAGAAGTACCGATGTGCTTTACCCTTCAAGCAAGATGGACGCTGTTTATGATGACAGTGACATTATGAATTTGGAGTACTCTCTTACTAACCTTTCAAAATATTCTAAAAAGTTGGATTTTCAGATTTATAATTCACAAGTTGACCACCCTATGAGTACTCAGTATAGAGCTTTGGCTAAGGCAGAGGGTAAGTATATGACTCACCACCTTACTACTGACATGACAGGAATTAAACTTAAAAATAGTGTAGATGCTTTTGATAGAACTGTCACTTATGGAGTTGATACAAGTAAGAGAAATTGGGATGGAGAGTATACTGTAACTTCCACAACCAATGCCTTTCCTGTTAAGATAATTGGTAAAAGTATAGCTGATGTAGATACTGAAAATGTAGGACTATTTATTAAATGTGAACGAACTCTTGGTAAGGTTGACCTTGAGTGGGGTGTACGGTATGATGATACGACTGTAGATACAAAATCTACAACAGAAAAAGATAATGACTACCAAGCCTTTTCAGGAAATATTTTTGCTACGTATAATGCAGACAAAAATACAAAATATTTTTCAGGTTTAGGTAAGTCAAGTAGGGTTCCAGATGCGAGAGAGTTGTATAATGTAAATTATAATACTAAAACTACTCCTCCAACAAGAGTAGTAAATGGTAATCCAAATCTAAATGAAACAGATAACTATGAACTTGACCTTGGTATTGAAAAATACTATGGAGATGGAAAGGTTAAAGTAAAAACTTTCTACTCTAAGTTAAAAGATTATATCTACTACAATGGTTCTTTAACAAAGAATAACTTTGAGAATATCGATGCAACTATATATGGTGCAGAGCTTAGTGGTTCTTATATGGCTTCAGACTCTATTACGTTAGATGCTGGATTAGCCTATAAAAAAGGTAAAAAAGATACCCAAACTACAGGTCAGACCAATACCAACTTAGCTGAAATTACTCCTCTAAAACTTAATGCTTCAGTTACTTATGATTATGATTCTCAAGGGAGTGTAGAACTCTCACTTCAAGCAGCAGATGCATGGGATGATGTAGACAGTGACAACGGTGAGCAGAAGTTGGCAGGTTATGGTGTGATGAATCTTAAAACCACACGAGAGTTTGACAATGGCATCAAGCTAACAGCAGGGGTGGATAATATGTTTGACAAAACCTATGCCATTACCAATACCTATAAAGATTTGATTTTAATGACAGATGGGTCGGATACGATGCTAATTAATGAACCTGGAAGATATATGTATTTGAATGCGAGTTATGCGTTTTAATAAAAGTTTTTATATCACTCCTCAGCCTTTAGCTGAGGAGTTTCGATACATAAAAGCTTATATCTCACAATAAGCATGACTTTTTTGATTTAACATACTCTTTTGACCCGTTAAGAACTCATCTACCTCTACAGCACATTCACGACCTTCATTGATAGCCCATACCACAAGTGATTGACCTCTTCGGCTGTCTCCTGCTGAGAATACTCCATCTATAGATGTTGCAAAGCCAGTAGTTTTAATGTTACTTCTTTCATCTGTATCAAGAGCTAACTCTTTTATGATATCATCTTGAAGTGGTCCTAAGAAGCCCATGGCTAAAAGAACCAAGTCAGCTTTAAGTACAAACTCTGTTCCCTCTAACTCTTTAAATCCTCTTCCTTCCCATTCGATTCTAACACAGTTAATACCTGTTACACTGTTGTTTTCATCGGTTATAAATGATTTGGATAGTACATTAAAGTCAAGCACTGCTCCCTCTTCTTGTGAAGTAGAGAGTTTAAAAGTTCTAGCATAGGTTGGCCATGGCATGTCGGCAGTTCTTTTGCTAGGTGCTTTTGGCATTAGCTCTATTTGGGTAACACTTTTTGCCCCTTGTCTTATGGAGTTTCCTACACAGTCACTTCCTGTGTCACCTCCACCGATGACCACTACATGTTTGTCTGTAGCTAAGATATCTTTTTGGGGAGCAAAAGTCTCACCCTCAACTCGGCTGTTACTTTGAGATAGAAACTCCATAGCAAAGTGAATGTTGTTTGCATCTCTGTTTTCTATAGGTAGGTCTCTAGGCTTACCTGCACCTATGGTAATAACGACTGCATCATGTGTCTCTTGAAGCATCCTAATTGAGAGGTCAACTCCTACGTTGGCAGAGGTTATAAACTTTATTCCTTCTTCTGACATAAGGTCAACACGTCTTTGAACTACTTTTTGTTTGTCGAGTTTAAAGTTTGGAATTCCATAACGCATAAGACCACCGATTCGTGCATTTTTCTCATAAACAGTTACTGTGTGACCAGCTTTATTTAGTTGATTTGCAGCAGCCATTCCTGCTGGTCCACTTCCTATTATGGCAACAGTTTTACCTGTTCTTGAAGTAGGTATTTGAGCTTTCATCCACCCCTCTTCATAGGCTTTTTCTATGATGGAGTACTCGATGTTTTTAATACCTACTGAGACTTCATTTAGACCCAGAACACAAGCATGTTCACAAGGAGCAGGGCAGATTCTACCTGTAAACTCTGGAAAGTTGTTGGTACTCATAAGGGTTCTAAATGCAGACTCCCACTCACCTCGGTAGACTTGGTCGTTAAACTGTGGAATAATGTTTCCCACAGGGCAACCATAGTTAGAGTGACAAAATGGTACACCACAGTCCATACATCTGGCACTCTGTTCCTCCATCTCATCTTGGTTTAGAGGTGTGGTGAACTCATTGTAGTGTTTGATTCGCTCTTCAACAGGAGCTAATGTAAAGTTTTTTCGTGCATACTCTTTAAATCCAGTTATTTTTCCCATCTTAAACCTCCTCTACTTCTTTGGCTTTTTGTTCTGTTAAGACACGTTTGTAATCTCTTGGCATTACTTTAATAAATTTAGATTTGTTGGTATCCCAAGCATCTAAAATATCATTTGCTTCTTTAGAACCTGTATATTTTACATAGTTCTCAATCATACCTTTGACTTCATCTGAATCTTCTTGGGTTTCTATGCTGTCTAGGTCAACCATTCCATTATTAATACGCTTCGCTAAGTTGTTGTTTTCATCGTAAATATAAGCAATCCCTCCACTCATACCTGCAGCGAAGTTTTTACCTATTTCACCTAAAATAACCACACGTCCACCTGTCATATATTCACAACCGTGGTCACCGACAGCTCCTACAACTACTTTTGCTCCTGAGTTTCTTACACAGAAACGCTCACCAGCTAGACCATAAATGTAGGCTTCACCAGAGGTAGCTCCATAGAAAGCAACGTTACCCAAAATAACCGTATCGTTGGCTACAAAAGTAGAGTTTGCAGGTGGGTATAAAATTAGTTTCCCCCCACAGAGTCCTTTTCCAAAGTAGTCATTTGCATCACCCTCTATCTCAAAAGTGATTCCAGAGTTAACAAAAGCTCCAAAACTCTGCCCTGCTGTACCATTTGCTTTTATCTGAATGGTATCATTAGGAAGTCCAGCTTCTCTATGTTTTCTAGTCATTTCTGCTGAGAGCATGGTTCCTACAGTTCGGTTGATGTTTCGTAGTTTTATGGTTTTTTTAGTAGGCGTTTTATTCTCTATAGCATCTCTCATAGCAACGATTAGTTCATTGTCCAGTGCCTCATCTATTCCATGGTCTTGTTCCATGTTTTTAAAAGTGTTATCCTCTTCTCTTACATACATTCTGTAGAGTAGCTTGTCCAGTTGCAAATGTTTTGCTTTCCAGTGGTTTATGCCCTCTCTAGCTTTAAGTTTGTCAACACGTCCTACCATCTCATTAATGGTTCTAAATCCAAGCTCTGCCATAACCTCTCGTAGTTCTGTTGCTAAGAAGCGTACAAAGTTTACGATATGTTCAGGTTTTCCTGTGTACTTGGCTCTTAACTCTTTGTCTTGGGTAGCAATTCCTACAGGACAGGTGTTGAGGTGACACTTACGCATCATAATACACCCTTCTACAATAAGGGCAGAAGTAGCGATTCCCCACTCTTCAGCACCTAAAAGAGTTGCTATTGCGATGTCTCGACCAGAACGTAACTGACCATCAGTTTGAAGAACAATTCTTCCTCTTAGACCATTTTTAACCAAGGTTTGATGGGTTTCAGAGAGTCCAAGTTCCCAAGGAAGACCTGCATGTTTAATGGAGGTTTGAGGTGAAGCTCCTGTACCCCCATCAAAACCTGAAATAAGAATGACATCAGAGTAAGCCTTTGCTACACCTGCTGCGATGGTTCCTACTCCTACTTCTGAAACCAACTTAGTATTTATTCTTGCATTAACATTGGCATTTTTTAGGTCATGAATGAGCTGTTTTAAATCTTCAATAGAGTAGATGTCATGGTGTGGAGGTGGCGAGATAAGCCCAACCCCTGGGGTTGAGTGTCTAGTTGCCCCAATAATCTTGTCGACCTTATGCCCTGGAAGTTGCCCACCTTCTCCTGGTTTTGCACCTTGTGCCAGTTTTATCTGTAGCTCTTCTGCATTGACTAGGTAGTTGGCTGTTACTCCAAATCGTCCAGAGGCTATCTGTTTGATTTTAGAGTTTTTCTCTGTTCCAAAACGAGCAGCATCCTCTCCACCTTCACCTGTGTTACTCTTAGCTCCAATGCTGTTCATAGCAATAGCCAATGTTTCATGAGCCTCTTGTGAGATAGAACCGTAACTCATGGCACCAGTGGCAAATCTTTTCATGATGTTTTCAACAGGCTCAACCTCATCAATATCTATAGGTTTTTGATTTTTAAAATCAAGCAGAGATCTAAGTGTTATAAAATCTTCATTGACTTCATCAACTGTTTTTGTATACTGTTTAAAGGTCTCATAGGAGTTGTTTTTGGTTGACTGTTGTAACAAGAAGATATTTTCTGGAGACAAGAGGTGGTTTTCACCTTTTTGTCTGTAGGCGTATTGTCCACCAACATTTAAGTTGTTTGACTCAACTAACTGTTTTGGATATGCTAAAGAGTGACATAGTAGAGTCTCTCTCTCTAATGTCTCTATATCAATTCCACCGATTCTTGATGGAGTGCCATGGAAATACTCTTCTACTAAACTATCACTTAGACCAACAGCTTCAAAGATTTGAGCCCCTGTGTAAGAACGAATGGTAGATATACCCATTTTTGACATAATTTTATAGATACCTTTTCCTATGGCTGTTATGTAGTTGGCTACAGCTTGGTCTTGAGTTAAATCTTCACGAATAAGTTTTCGACTTCTCATATCTTCTATGGTTTCAAATGCTAAGAATGGGTTAATAGCATTGGCTCCATAACCAATAAGTGTTGCAAAGTGGTGAATCTCTCTTGGTTCTGCTGACTCAATTACCAGCCCACAAGAAGTTCGTGTCCCTTCTGCTATAAGGTGTTGATGTACAGCAGAGGTAGCAAGTAAAGTAGGGATAGGAGCTAAAATATCACTTACCCCTCGAGTAGATAAGATAATAACAGTATATCCATCAGCTACAGCCTCTGAAGCCTCTTTTTTTACTCTCTCTACAGCATCTTTCATATCACCTTGTTTGGTTGCATCAAAGAGTATGCTAATGCTTTTGGTCTTGAAGTTAAATTTGTCTAAACCTTTCAGTTTGGCTATCTGCTTGTTATCTAAAATAGGGGTAGAGAGTTTAATAAAGTTTCTATCTTCGTCAACCTCTTGGAAGAGGTTACCTTGTGAACCTATATAAGAAGTCAAAGACATAACCGACTCTTCACGAATAGGGTCAATAGGTGGGTTGGTTACTTGTGCAAAGAGCTGATGGAAGTAGTTGTAGAGGTTTATAGAACGATGTGATAAAACAGCTAAAGCTGCATCGTTACCCATAGAACCAGTTGCTTCATAAGCATCATTTGCCATAGGGGTGATAACTGTTTTTAGATCTTCAACTGTATATCCATAACACTTTTGACGCTGTAGTACGGTCTCATAGTTTGGTTGCCAAATTTCTTCGTTGAGAGGTAGGTCATCTAGGTCTATTTTCTGTTTGGATACCCACTCTTTGTACGGATAAGCAGTAGCAATCTGCTCTTTTATCTCATCATCTGAGATAATTTCACCTTTTTCTAGGTCTGCTAAGAACATTTTACCTGGTTGTAGTCGTCCTTTTAAAATAATATCTTCACTTGGGAACTCTAATGCACCTTGCTCTGAAGCCATAACTAAAATGTTATCTTTGGTTAGAGAGTATCGCGATGGTCTTAGTCCATTTCTATCGAGTGTTGCACCAACCAGTTTACCATCGGTAAAGGCTACTGATGCAGGACCATCCCAAGGCTCCATAAAGGTTGCATGATATTCATAGAAGGCTTTTCTCTCGTCACTCATTTCGTCATCTCTCCATGCCTCTGGAATCATCATTGACATAACATGAGGAAGGGAACGACCTGCTAAGGTAAGTAGCTCTATTACATTGTCCAGTACTGAACTATCTGACCCTTTTGCTTCGTTTATAAGGTAAGGGTAGATTTTATCAAGCTCATCATCACTAAAGAGCTTAGAGCTTAGTAGTGACTGTCTAGCTTTCATCCAGTTTATATTTCCTCTAAGGGTGTTTATCTCTCCATTATGGGCAATGTATCTAAATGGTTGAGCCAAAGACCAAGAAGGGAAAGTGTTGGTTGAGAAACGGCTATGTACTAAAGTAATAGCTGACTCATAATCCTCTTGGCTTAAATCAGGAAAATATAGAGGTAACTGTTCGGTTATTAACTGACCTTTGTAAGAGATGGTTTTGTGAGACATAGAGGGCATATAGAAGTAGCCTGTACCTCTAATAGGTGAGGCTGTTACTCTTGCTTGAGCATACTTTCTTATAACAAAAAGCTTTCGCTCAAAAGTCTCACTGTCAATGTCGTCTGCTTTTTTAATAAAAACATGTTTTACTATAGGCTCAATGGCTTTTACTGTCTCACCTAAAGATTCATTGACAGTTGGAACCCGTCGCCAACCCAAGCACTCTTGCCCTAACTCTTCAATACACTGCTCTACAATACTTTGTGTCTCACTGTAGGCATCGGGGTCACGAGGAATAAAGACTACACCCACTCCATACTCACCAAATGGTGGAAGGTCAATATTAGAAGCCTCTTTGGCAACTCTTCTCATAAATTTATCTGGCATCTGTGTTAAAATACCAGCTCCATCACCAGAGTTTTTTTCGGCTCCCACAGCCCCTCTGTGTTCTAAGTTTGCTAAGAGTTCAAGACCCTTACTCACAATATTGTGAGACTGTTGCCCTTTTAGGTGGGCAACAAAACCGACACCACAGGCATCATGTTCAAATTTTGGGTCGTAGAGACCCTCTTTATTTGGATAGCATTTTAATTTCATTTATGACTTCTCCTTATAAAATATAGTTGTTGAAATTATAGCTATATTATCGAAATCACTTTATAATGTTATTAATTATTAAATAATGGCTGGAATTTCTAGCAGGGTAGCATTCTTTTTAAAATGGATATTGATGTGGTTTTTTAATGCAAGGAGTTCCAACTCTTTGTCTTGACTGGCATCTCTGTTTTTGCAAAGCAGTTGAAGAACAATAATAGAATAGCGTTTCTCTTTTACGACAATACGCTCTCCAAGTTTAATTTTTATATTTATCTCTAAATTTGTAGAGTTTTCAAATTGAGTAAAAAGATTGCGTAAAAGTAGAGAAAAATTGTTTTGGTGTAGTTGAAAGGGAGGGATATCGTAATCCGTTAGGAGTTTAATTTTCCCTTTATAGTTCATATTAAAAAGTTCTATATTGGCTTGGAGCAGAACGTTAATATCAGTTAACATATATCCGTCAAGTAGAGCATTTTCATCAACTTTTGCCATGGGTTTGTTGTAGAGGTGCATGCCTAAGAACTCTTCATTTTCATATAGTACATTAATGCCATAAAACTCAAAAGAGCCAAAAGAGAGGTGAATAAGAGTCTTTTGGTAACCGAAACTTTTGGGTGCATGCGCTAGTGCTATCTCAAAAAGCTCTTTAGGTTGACATGACCCCATGAGTAGTTCGGCTGATGTATTTAGATATTTTATCTTTCCTCTATTTGAAAAAAGTATAAAAGGATTACTATCATTCTCAATGAAAAACTTAAAATTAATCGAGTCCATGTTCTTGTATCTTCTTTCGTAAGGTATTTCGGTTCAGACCGAGTATATTAGAGAGTTTTAGTTGTGATTTATACTTTTGTAAACCAGCCTCGATAAGAGGCTTTTCATAAAGATAGAGATGCTCTCTATAGGCATTGTTTCCCTCTATATGTTCTAGTAAATACTCAAAAAGTATGGACTCTATCTCATCACTATTGAGTGTTCTATTCATTAGTTGTTTATAGATAGAGGCTTTAAGAGAACGAATATTTTGTGAAAGGTCAAGTTTTTGGAAGTCAAGTGTGATTTCATTTTCAAGCATTAACTCTTTTTGAATTTCACTTTGAAAATAGTTTATAATCAGCTCTTTGTCTTCTCTCTCTTCTAGAGTTGGCATTTGATAAATAAAAGCAAACTTCTTTTCTATTTTCGCTGTGTTTTCTATATGGTTAGCAATAGCAATAATACGTTTGTTTTCAAAATTTAAATTCTCTATGTCAAGTAGTTTCTCAAAGTTATAGATGATGATTTCATCATGATTTTCTAAAGCAGAAAATAGCTCTTCACTGTTGTTAGCATCTATATAAATAGAGTTTGGAAAGATAGTTTGAATAAGGCTTTTTTTGCCAGTATGCTCTTCACCCACAAGTAAAGAGGAGACAAAAAGTGATTTAGTGATGGTAAATCCTTTAACAATATTGTCGATTTGAGGCGAATTGCTTAAAAATTGTACAGGTTTCATCTTGATATTATAGTTAAAACTGTTTAAAAATTAGGAGTTTGTAGCTTGTTGTGTATAAATTGTGAAATTATTATGGTGATATAGTAACGATTTAAATAATTTTTGATATATTAGTCAAATGAAAAAAACATTATTTATTATTACAATATTGACACTTATTACTGGACTCTTTTGGATAAACAAACCAAAAATCTTCCCATATTATCAACAACTGACACAAGAGAGAGTAGGGCTTAGTAAAGACCTACAACCCAAAGCACAAAAAGGTGCACATTTTGTTGGCTCTAAAAAGTGTAAGGTCTGTCATAAAGAGGAGTATCATGATTGGAACAGTTCAATGCATTCAAGAATGATACAAAATATAAAAGAAGATGCTTCTGTGGTCAAAGCAGACTTCTCTAAACTGCCTAAGGATGCAGACTTTACTTTAAAAGATGCTATCTATACGGTAGGTGGTAAGTTTAAACAGCGTTATATGATTCCTGCAACCATAGAGGGAAAAGAGGACTTTAGACTTGGAAACTACCAGTGGAATGTAGAGACGCAAAAGTGGCAACACTTTAAACCTTATAAGTATTGGTATAAAGATGCTTACCCACATGATAACAGAGAGTTCCCTACATCAAATACTTGTGATGGTTGTCACTTTACGGGGTATATGTCTACTGAAAAACGGGTAGAGAGAGCTATAGCTTGTGAGAGTTGTCATGGTCCTGGGAGTAATCATGCTAATGAGCCTGAAAATGCTATCTATAGAGCAACAGTATCAGACCCTATTCGTACCAATGAAGTCTGTTTACAGTGTCACATGCGAAACCGTGACAAACGTTTAGATATGAATATGAGCATGAAAGAGCTGTGGATGAAAGCCAAAGATTACCCATCAGGGTATGAGGTAGGGAAGCCACTCATCGACTACAAAAAGATAGCACCATTTGAACTAGGAAAAGAGAGTAAAGAGTTCTGGGCAAATGGAGCTGCTAAGAAAAACCGTACCCAAGGTAATGAGTATATTCACGATACCATGTATGCCCATGGAATTACTTGCGTAAACTGTCATAACCCTCATACCCTAAGTAATAGAGCTGATAAACCAGAGGGTAATGATGCTTGTATGAAGTGTCACTCTTTTGGTTCTGTGGTAGGTCCTCACCAAGAGAGCCTTGAAGCTCATACCCACCATAAAGCCAACTCAAAAGGCTCTTTATGTATAGAGTGTCACATGCCTAAAACGGCGAAACATACAGGTAAGTCACCACTGACTGTACGTTCTCATAAGTTTAAGTTTACCTCTCCTGCCGAGACTCAAAAGTACAAGATGCCAAAAGAGACCAATGCTTGTTTTACTTGTCATAAAGATAAGGGCTTAGATAGTTTACAAAATTCTTTAAAAGAATGGGGTATGGTTGAGTGGTAGATTATTCTACCACTTCTACTCAAACTCTTTAGAAAAATCTAACTCATATAAGTTGTTATCAAGAGAGATGCCATAAGTAGTATTGGAAAAAGATTCACTACTAAGGTATGCTTTGTATTTGTCTATAAATGTAATACCCTCTACTTGTGCTTGTAGTGGGCTTGTTAAAGTTAGCTTTTTTGGGTCTCCCTTAAAAAAGTTATTATCAGTATAGTTTGAAAATGACCAAATATTTACATTTAGGGTGGAAGAGTAAGTTGATAGAAG
>JALUKQ010000142.1 GCA_027056485.1 Campylobacteraceae bacterium
TATACTCGATTATCCAACTCTTTAATGTCAATAGTTATTATAGCTGATATATTATTTTCTCTAGCAGCATCAATTGAATTATGAATCACAATTAATAGTGCTTGTATCAATTCTGATTGATACCCAAGCATTTTGATATTGATATTTTCTCCAGTAGTAAACTTTATCTCCTCTTTTATGAACATTGATGCCAATCTTTTACTGCTTATTATAGTGTCAAGTAGGTAAAACTCCTCTAGCTCTTTTTTATGAGAAAAAAGATTCATAAAATCATGAATAGTTTTAGAGAGATAAGAAGTAATCCCTTCTATATCATTTAAGTGTTCATTAAACTTATCTTGACCTAACTTCTTTTTTCTATAGTCTATATCCATTTTTAAAACAACTCCATTAATCTCAGAGAGTGGTTGCCTCCATTGATGGGCAATAGTAGAGATCATCTCTCCCATCGAAGCCAGTTTGGCTTGTTCAACTAACAATGTCTGATGTTTAGTCTGTTCCCTTTGTATCACTTTAATTTTATATGCCAAAATAAATGAAAAACATAAAACCTCAAATAGCATTAAAAATTGAAAAATATAATCAGATGGAATATCTGTTTCTATAATGTTTAAATAGACAAGAGGAAGTAAAAGTCCAACAAAAGAGACAACTGTCCAAACTAATGAATAGATTCTGGCAACACTGTCTTTTTTAAAATAAGCCAAATAATAAGTTACGAAAATAACCATTGACACATAAAAAGGAACCAACATAAAAAATAGATTAAAGAGAATCTGAGCATAAACAAACTGTTGAAACTCAAGCATAAAAATATTAATTATTGTTGCTACAATAAAATAACCTATAAAAAAATTTAAAATCATGTTTACCTTAGGTAACTGCTCTTTTAGATTTAAAATAGATTGAATAAATAGAGTCATTGAGACAAAAAATGCTCCTGAACTAATATAAAACACCCATGTATATCCAGAAAAATAACGCTGAGAAAAGCCAAAAAGCCCTGCAAAATAGACTGTTAACCAAAAAGTATAAAAAACATAATATAAATAGGCTCTAAACTTTAAAAGGAAATAGAGAAATAGATTATAAAACATCATGAGTAACATTCCACCAAAAAATAGACCTTCTACAAGATTATAGGTCTGATAAAAATCTATCAGATATTCTTTAGTTACTATAGCAAAGTTAATATCTATCTTATTATAATTTTGTATTTTAAAGTAAATAGTAGCTTCTTCTTTTCGCTCTAAAGTAAAAGGGAAAATCATATGATTGACATTAAATTCTCTATTTTGATTTTTAGAGATAACACCATCTTCAATATAGTCTACAACTTCTCCTGACTTAAGTAGAAAAAACTCAATATGGTAAGTAAATTGATTTTCAGATTTTAAATAGTATGTTTTGCTTTGAGAACTAATATTTTTAACTTTTAATCTCACCCAATATGCTTTATCTGCATTATTAGCCGTATTGAAAGTTCTTTTATTATCTTCCCATTTTCTAGAAGTTAATAACTCAGGTGTTTCATTTAAATCTTTTGCGATCGTATAGGAGATATATTGTTTAGCTTCATAGATATTTTTATCAGCCAACTCTAATGTTTTACCCGATAAAAAAGTAAACAAAAAAAGAGATATTAATAAAACTATTTTTTGCATTATTTCCCCAAAATAAACTATTTAAATCATAATATAACATTTTTATCTATTAATATAGTTGTTTTATGCCTATAATTCTATTTTGTTATTAAACTATTTAACTCCATTAAACGTTCAGGTGTACCAATATCATACCACTTTCCACTATAATATTCTCTTGTTAATTGCTTCATATCTATAGCATTGAAAAGAAGTGGAGCCAAAGCTTGTTTCCCATAAGGCACCCCCATAAACATCTTCTTGGAGTAATACCCTATACCTGAAAAAGTATACTTCTCTTCTGTACCATCTAAAGAAAAATCTCCTTTTAAATTATGTTCAGGATTATCTATCAATATTAAATGAGCCAAACTACCAGAAGAGAAAGTAAAGTTATTGTCAAAAGGGTAATCAGTCCATACATCACCATTGACAACTAAAAATGTATCACTTAAGAGTGGTAAAGCTTTGACAATACCCCCAGCTGTCTCTAAAGCACCTTCATTTTGCTCATCTGAAAAACTTAACTTAACCCCATAAAGTGAACCATCACCCAAATGGTCAATAATCTGCTGACCTAAATAAGCTACATTTATCACTATATCTGTAAAACCAGCATCACGTAAACGTTCTATATGCCAAACAATAAGGGGTTTCCCTGCTATTTCTAAAAGTGGTTTAGGAGTATGGTTGGTCAGTGGTCGCATTCTTGACCCTAAGCCTGCTGCGAGTATTAGTGCTATCATATTATTGTATTTTATCCAAAATTTTCTCTAAAGGTTTAAACTCATCATAACGAGCAATGTTTTCTCTTATGTAAGTTAAAGTCATTGGAATATCTTCTATATAGGCTGGTTTATTGTCTCGTATCTTTAAACGAGCAAAAATTCCCAAAATCTTAATATGTCTCTGCATTGCCATAAAGTCAAACCAGCGAATGAACTGCTCATCACTGACATCTTTAATGCCTTTTAAAATTTTAAACTCTAAAACTAACTCTATTATTTTTTCTCTGTCAAATTTAACATAGACATCATTAAGAAGTGAAGCTAAATCATAAGTAATAGAACCAATAAGAGCATCTTGATAATCGATAACCCAAACTTTCCCTCTTCCAGCAAACATAATGTTACGTGAATGAAAATCTCTATGAACAAAATGACCTTGAGGCTGAGCAATCACTTCATCTTTTATAAGATTTAATACTTTATCAAGTTCCTGTTGCTCTTGAAGTGTTAACCTAATACCTAAATGCCGTTCAAGATACCACTCTTGCATTAAGTTCATTTCAAATATTAGGAACTCTTCATCATACAAATCTAAACCAGTGGTATCTGCCTTTTGCATCTTTAAGATTTCATAAATAGCTCTGGTATAGAGTAGCTTACAACTCATCTCATTTAGTACATTAATAAGGTGAATATCTCCCAAGTCTTCTATGAGTAAATAACCAAGTGTTAAGTTTTGAGCATAAACCCTTGGTATCTGAACATCAGCCTTTAAAAGTCGTACACTTACATCGATAAAAGGATAAATACTCTCAACCTGCATAGATGAGTCCATAACAATATAGGTTCTACCTTTTATAAAAAGACGATAATATTTTCTATAACTCGCATCAGCCGAAACCACTTCTAATCTATAATCACTATACCCTAAACTTTCTATCCATGCTTCAACTTTTTGCATATAACCCTCCTAAAATCGTACTTCTTTTTGCTCCTGTTACACTCTTTAATGCTACAGGGTTCTCCTCTAAACGCATAAATGCAAACCATGCAAATATCATCGCTTCTAAATCATCGCTACTTATATTATAATCATCTGTAGTTCTTACTTTAATGGTTGGCAATAGTTTTTGTAGTTCACTCATTAAAAAAATATTTTTAGCACCACCACCACAAAGTAATAACTCTTTAATATTAAACTTTTTTACCTCATTAGCAATCGAGTGTACCGTTACTGCTAAGAGGGTTGCTTGTATATCTTCAGGAGCTATTTTACCAAATGCTTCCAAATAGTTTATTAAAAATTTCTTATTAAAGTATTCTCTACCTGTACTTTTAGGAAATTTTAAGTTAAAGTATCTATCATTCAAAATATTTTTCAACAATTCATCATGAACAGTCCCAGATTTAGCCCACTCTCCATCTTTATCATAAGAAAGATTTTTATGCTCATCTATCCACATATCCATCAGTACATTTCCACAGCCTGTATCATACCCTATCAGCTCTTTACCTAAAATAGATATATTTGCCATGCCTCCAATATTAAGCACGGCACAAGATTTGATGTCTGAAAATAAAAACTGATGAAATGCAGGAGCAAAAGGAGCCCCTTGCCCTCCCATGGCAACATCTTTAGCACGAAAATCAGCAACCACATCTATGCCTGTTTCTACAGCCAATACAGAAGGATTCCCTAATTGCATGGAAAAAGGATATACCCCATTTGGTTCATGCCAAACTGTTTGACCATGTGAACCAATAGCAACAATATCTTCGGCTTCTACATTCTCTTTTTCAATTAGAGTATTAACAGCTTTTGCAAAAGCCAATGCCAATCTATGGTCTATTTCGCCTATCTGTTTTATAGTAGTTAAACCATTTATAACGGCTAATATCTCCTCTTTTAAAGAGTTCTCAAAAGGCATAAAAGATGAAGCTTCTAAACTACATGACTCTCCTGATATTTGACACAATGCTACATCAATACCATCTAAAGATGTACCTGACATAATACCTATAAACAAACCTTTAGCCATTTTTACCTTTCTGTGTCATCATCATTAAAAAGGATACTAAAGTTCCAGCTACCATCATTATCGAATAGTCTATCTTATAATCCAGTAGTTTACCTATTACATAAGGTTGAGATATTAAAACCATTAAAAAACCTCCTATTAGTGCATACTTAACTGTCTCTTCTGAGCCACGTTTAGTAAATACAGCTGCAGCATAAACACCCAATAAAGGAGCATAAGCAAATGCCATAACACCTAAAGCAAAACTAAGTAAATCTAACTGTGTATACTGTTGCCAATAGTAAGAGAGTAGTGCCATAATAGAGAGTAAAACTGCAAAGACTACAACCATAATACGTCCTACTTTTAGGAAGTGTAATTCTGGTTTATTTTCAGATACCATAGGTCTATAGATATCTTCCACTGCAACTGATGACATAGCTGAAAGAACAGAGTTACTCGATGAAAGTGCAGCTGCAACAGCACCTACTGTTACCAAGCCTCGTAACCCTTCTGGCATCTCATTTAAAATATAGAGCATAAAAATAGTCACACTCTGACCATCTATATTTTGGTCAATACAAGCAGACTTAATCCCTGAAATTTCTGGATGTTGGTAAAACAGGTAGAGAAGTAAACCAATAGCTAAAAAAATCATTACTACAGGAACAGTAAAAATAATAGAGTATATAAGTGATTTTTCACCCTCTTTTTTGTTTTTACAAGTCAAGACCCTCTGTGTCATATCTTGGTCAAGTCCATATGCTGCAATGTTCAAAAGAAAAAAGCCTACAAAAAGTGTCCATATATTAAAAGAGCCAGTAAATGAAAAGTTAACCAAGTTAAGTTTGTTGTTCTCATTTAGCGTTGTTATAATGGTTGAAAAATCTGTATTGAGACTACTATAAAGATAGACTAAAACAGCTATACCAGCTCCGATGTAAGTAATAGCTTGAATAATATCTGAAAATATAACCGATTTTACACCACCAAAATAGGTATAACCTAAAGCACCTAGCATCAAAATTGTTATAGATATTGCCATATGAACTACAGCTATATCTGAAAAAAGAATCATCGAGATTGCCAATGCCCCAATATAAAGCCTTGCCCCAGATGCAAAAAGTCTTCCTATTAAGAACATTATCCCTGCATAACGTTTAGAACTCTCACCATAACGATACTCCAAATACTCATAAACAGTAATTGCATTAACTGCATAAAACTTAGGAACCAAGACCTTAGCTACAAAAATAACAGCTAAAAAAGCAGAAATATAAAAGCCTAAAAAAGTAAGGTCTCCTTTATAGGAAGACTCTGGTCCCCCCAAAAAAGTAGCAGCAGACTGAGAAGTAGCCAACACTGAAATAGCAACAGCCAACATTGGCATACTGTTTCCTCCAGTAAAGTAATCTCTTGAGGTTTTAACTTTTACTTGACTTAGTAGTACTGAGGTTAAAATAAGTATTAAAAAGTATGAAGCGAAAATTATCCAATCTAGTGAAGAGAAATTTGATTGCATCTATGCCCTTGTAACTATAATTTTTTTGATATTATAACAGAAAAACCATGCTCATTAAATAAATTGAACAACTCTACTAAATATTGTTATTTAGGGTTTTAAATGGGGTTACTTAAGATGTCTTATATTGCTATTTCAACTATTTTTTACAAAAAATATACATATGCTAATTGCTTTATAGATAAAATATAATTCATTATTAATAATAAAAATTTTAAGGATATTAAATGAGATTTATACTCATTGCATTTATTCTAACGCATACTATTTTAAATGCTACCACAGCTATAAAACATAAACTTAACTGTAATATGACTGTAAAATATAAAAAAAGACCTAAAAATGTAGACAATCTAAGTGATTTCATAAATGAGGGTATTTTCTATAGTCGAATACGCCTAAACAGTTTTAAATTTGACAATATAGATGATAACAAAGATTTCTTTATTGCTGGTTTGGGTGGAAGCCTTGTGTATAAAAGTGCTTACCTTAATCGTATAGGCTTAACAGCTGGACTATACACATCACAAAATATAGGAGATAAAAAACAGGATTTGGCTTCTGACTATCATTCTGCAAAAGACGTACTTAACCGATACGATGTAGTGACAGATGATAAATTTGGTATCACTTCTCTAGCTCAACTCTATGCTGAGTATAGAACAAGTAAGAATCAACTCAAAATAGGACACTTTCTTCTTGAAACTATGATAGCTAAAAGTAATGATACCAAGATGATTCCCAATACTTTTGAGGGTATCTATTACAAAAATCTTTCTATCCCAAAAACATCTATTAAAACTGCCTTTCTACAAAAGCAAAAACTAAGAGACCATACCCATTTTCATCACATACTTGCCTATGGTGATGACGCTACAGACAGTTACAGTAAATGGACTCAAAATGATGATGGTGCAATGCATAGAGGCTTAACCCTTAGTAAACTAAAAGCAAAAAATATTAAAGATGAAATGTATTTAATGGAAGTCAAAAATACTACAGTTGATAACTTAACACTCAAGCTTAACTATACAGAACTTCCAGACTTACTCTCTTATGCAATCTTTGATGCTAAATATAAGATAAATACTAATGGTTTTATGATTATACCTGCCCTACACTATATGCAACAGTTTGATAATGGTGCAGGTACTATTGGTGGAGCAAACTTAAAAAATAACACCGTTGCCTATACTAATGCAGATAGCTTAAGTGCTACACTTGTCGCTGGTCGTCTTGATATTGTTAAGAATGCCTCTAGTCTACGTTTAGGATACTCTAAAACAGCTGATAAAGGAGACTTTGTTACCCCATGGCGAGCCTTTCCAACAGCAGGATACACCAGAACTATGGGTCAAACTAACTGGTACGCCAATACAGAGTCTTATATGATTCGTATGGACTATGACTTTTCAAAAGCTAAACTTCTTCCAGGTTGGAGAGCCATGATGCGTTATGCCATTCAAGATTTCGATGATAACAAAGCTGGGGTTCAAGCAGATAATCGTGTCTTAACCTTTGATATAGTAAAACATTTTAAATCTATACCAAACTTCAGAACAAAATTACGAGCAGCATTTGTCAATGGAGATAAAAATACCATAGCCAAAGACAACTCTATAAAAGCAGACCCATCATACAATGAATTACGTTTAGAGTTTAACTATCTTTTTTAATCTATAAAAAGAGTTTTCTGCTATAATTCGCTTAGGTGTGACAGGTAGTTGCTGGTGGTACTTGTACCACGAGAGGAAAGTCCGTGCTACACATGAGACAGGACTCCATCTAACGGATGGCCAGAGTAATCTGAGGGCAAGTGCAACAGAGAGTATTCAGCCACATTGTGGTGAAGGTGAAAGGGTGAGGTAAGAGCTCACCAGTACTTATGGTAACATAGGTAGCTAGGTAAACCCTGTCCGTAGCAAGAAGCAATGGTATAAAGTCTCATTAAGTCATTGGATTGACAAAACTGCTTCGCTTGAGCATATGGGCAACCATACGCCTAGATAAATAACTACCCACGACAGAACACGGCTTATCGTCACACCTATCTAACTATAAACGAAACCTTTATAGAGTAAGGTGTTGATTTACTATGTCTACCTAACCCTATCTTTTTTAACTGATTTAAATATTGAGATAAACTTCCTCGTATGCTACCACTACCTTGTATAATTCTATAAGAAAATTTACCACTATTATAGATGGTCAAGGTAATAGTCACCCGTTTACCCTTATGTGCAGGTGCTGCATGCCAGTTGTTCATGTGACGCTTTACTTTAGCAATATATGCATTTTTAATCCCTTTATCTCTATTGGCATTTGAGGTACGACCACTCTGATGAGAACTTTTAATTCTATCTGCAACTGATGAACGATGTTTAATCGAGCTATTCGGTTGCTTTGGTCTACTTTTAACTGGTCTTTTTTTAGTATCTTTTGTTTTAACAGAAGAGAACAAATCTTTAGCACTCTTTTTGGGTACTTTCTTCTTTGGAACTTTTTTCTTAGGGACTTTTTTCTTTGGAATTTTTTTAACAACCTTTTTAGGCACTTTCTTTTTTGGTATTCTCTTGACAACTTTTTTAGGTATTCTTTTCTTAGGAACCTTTTTGACAACTTTCTTTGGTATTTTCTTAGGTGCTATCTTTTTTGGAACTACCTTTTTAGGTATCTTCTTTGTTATAATAACTTTTTTAGGAACTGCTTTTTGGGGAATTACTTTTTTGGGTATAGGCTTAACTATCTTTAGTATTGGTTTAGCTGCACGGTCTGTTTTTGCAGGAGTTTTTAAAGGTACAGGTGGAGTTACAAGAGGTGTTGGTTTATTGTTATTAGAAGTTTTATCACTTCTATTTAAAACTGTTTTATCACTATTGACTAAAGTTACAGTAACTCTATTTTCATTCTTTTCAACATAATTTTTTGCTTTAACTTGATGAATATTATAAAAAAAGAGAACTGTAAAAATCAATAACATATAAATAAAAAGTGCTGCAACACCTGAAAATATCTTGCCACGATTCATTATCTCTCCCTTCTATTATAAACTATCATACTTATTAAATTTTAACATCTATTCGTGTAGAAAAAATTTTAATCTACTGTGTCAGAAGTGATACTTTAGTAAAACCACTCTGCTTAACAACTTTAAGTAAAAAAATTACTTTCTCATAAGCTATATCTTTATCTGCATTAATAAAAATCACCTGTTTTTTATCTATATCAGCTGCCTTAAGCCTAAAAGCATCAGGAAAAGAGTCTAACGTAAAAGTATCATCTTTATAATATATGGTCAACTCTTTATCAATTCTAATGGTTATTGCTTTTGTATCTGAAACAGCTGCTTTTTGTGAACCATCAGGTAAATTAATCTTCTCTTCATATTGCATAACAGGAATGGTAATCATAAAAATTGCCATAAGTACCAACATTACATCAATTAATGGTGTAATGTTTAAATCAGGAGCTTCATCCCACTCATACATATTATGCCTTTTGAGAGAGAATCAAGTCAGCTTGACTATCTAACAGTACATTTAACTCATAAGCTTTTCTTTTTAAAATCAAATGAAAAGAGTATGCAAATGTTGCTACAGCAATACCAGCAGCAGTCGCTACCAACGCCTCCGAAATAGCAGGTGCGACTATAGCAATAGAAGAACCCCCACTCTGCCCACCTAGCTTCGAAAATGTCTCTAAAATAGCAACAACCGTACCAAATAGTCCAATGAAAGGCGAAGTAGAAGCAATGATAGAAAGAGCTGTAAGCCCCCCTGTAGCATCTTTGATAGCATCATTTTTTGCAACTGAAAATATAGAGCTATTAGGTACCAATACTTTAGAGAGATAAATAAAGAGCAAAGAGTCTTTCTCTACACTTTTCGAACGTCCCATATAGAGTTTTTTTAAAGATTTCTCTTCTGTGGCAACTTTACTTTTTAATGAAAAATATCTATATATAAAAATCCAAAGTACAAGAAAGAGGTAAATAGAGAGTACGGCTAAAACAAAAATTGTAATAGCAGAACTCTTATCAAGGTAGGCAAAGAGGCTGTCGAAAAGTCCCATATTTATTTCCTTTTTTTAAATCTAAAAAATATTAACATATTTGACCTCATTAAAGGCTTTTTAATTTATATAAATAAATATTTTTCTAATTATGTCTTAGATTAACACGCATGAACATATAGTATAAATAATAAGTTCATATTTTAATATTATTATTTAAAAAAAATAAAAAGTTTTTACAATTATATTAATTATAAAAAAACAATAATTATTGTATTGAAAATACTATTTAACATCCCATAATAATAGCCTTTCAAAAGAGTCTATAAAAATAAATTTCCATATTTTTTTCACATTTACATCACAACTTTATTGCTATACTAAATTTAGGAAAGCAAACTATACAAATATTTTAATTCTAGGGAGAATAATAAATGAGAAAAATAACCTTAATCAATCTAATGCTACTCACCTCTGCCACTCTTTTCAGTGCTTGTTCAAGTAAAGATGTAAAACCAAAAAGTAGAGCTGAACTCTTTCAAATACAACAAGAACAAATAGCACAACTTCCATTAGCTACCACATACCCGATGAATAGAAGATCAGCTATAACTCAAACTCACTATGATGCATCTGCATATGAAATGCAGCAGATAGAAGTTATTGATACACCTGCCCCACCAAGACGATACTCTAATTATCAAAGAGCTCAACATTTTCAACCACAAGCTCAACATGTTGCATATACTAACTATAGAAATAATTTGTATAATATAACTCGCCTAATAGAAAACAACTCCAAAAAACTTTTAGGCAAAAAATATGTATGGGGAGCAACAGGACCATATAACTATGATTGTTCTGGGTTTACACAAAAAATATATAGAGATGCAGGAATAAATATACCAAGAGTATCTCGTGACCAAGCAAGAGTTGGACAATATGTAAACTACCAAAATCTAAGAAAAGGTGATATGGTCTTTTTTGATACGCACAAAAAAAGAACTGGAAAAGTTACACATGTTGGTATATATCTTGGTAATGGAAACTTTATCCATGCAAGTTCTGGTGCAAAAAAAGTTGTAATATTTAACTTCAATGAAAAAGAGTTTTATAAAAAACGTTTTTTATGGGGAAGAAGAGTTATTCAAAACAATATCCATATGGCATCTATATAAAAAACTATTCACTGCTAATTAGTTTATCATTAGTTAATTAGCTGTGACAACAAAGGTATCCATACCTTGGATATTACCACTTCCCCAGTCACTATTAAAAATAACCTTTCGTCCATCAGGACTTGGTGCACCATATATTTTATCGATATCTACAAGCATATGTGATTGAGTAAAATTTTGAATATTTTCATCATCTGATCCATCAAGCTTCAATGCAAAGATATGTCTATATTTTTCTGCATGTGTTGTAATATAACACCAGCCTTTTCGTTCGGTATTTCTACAACTAATATGCCCTCCCCCGTATAGATTAAGAATCTTTTTTCCCCTTTCTCTTGGATTCTCTAAATTAAATTGATATACTCCTAATCCACCAACAAATTGAACAAAAACTTCATTACCATTCATATCATACCCCATATCAGCATGTCCACCCTGACTGTATAATTTATCTTTATATTCAAATTGAAGTTTTACTTTATTTTTAAACTCTATATCATATCTATATATACCCTCTTCTCCTCCATTAGCATCACTCTCATTTATGACAATATACTTACCAGAAGGAGAAACAGAGATCCAATCAAGACTTGTTAATTTCCATTTACCTTTTACTCTAATCCATTTATTATTTTCTAACTCTTTTGTCCATACTCTTTTCCCCTCTTCTATATCAAATAAAATCATATAGACATTTGTATCTTTAAGCTTTTTAGCCACAAAAACCACATATTTATCATCATAATCGATATTACCCTCATATGGACCGATATGAAGCAGTTCATACTCTTTAAATGATTCTAATACGTTATTACAATCTATCTTATTATCTAAAATTGATGCTTTGATAAATTGCCTTGAACTATTTAAAACATAAAAAGTATCTGCATCTATATTTGACCATCTAAAATAGTCACTGTATCTTGAACATATACTTTTGTAGGCAGCAGATTTGTCATACTTACTTGTTAAAGTACTCTCTTTTAATGTATCTGCATCATATAGCCTATTCGATATACGTAAAAGTGTCATATCTTTATTCCACGACTGTACTTTTGGATAGCTAGATATAGATGTATCTTTTTTAATAACTTTTTCTATAATAGTATTATTATGATAATCAATTGAATTTTTATTTTCTTCAGGTTTCTCTACATTTATATCTAAAATACGGGCTGTTAATTTTCTTATTTCTGGGTATTTATTTTCTACAGCTTCTAGCTTTACTATCGTAGCAATTAATATAAAACTTATAAATATATTTTTTAATCTCAAGTTCATTGATATAACTTTCTAAATTTAAATTCATCATCCTTTCAGATGATCACTTAAACTATATCATTTATAAATAAAAAAAAACATAAAAAAATAATTGTAGATTTTATAAAAAGAGAGATAATTCATAAGCCTAAAGGCTTACGAATTATTTTTTAATACTTTCAACTTTACTAATTGCAGCTGCAATGGTAGTACTTGAAGATTGAGCTTTTTCTAAAAGCTCTTTTGCTTCGGCAAGTGCTTTAGCAAGGTTTGTATTGTCTCCTGAAAGTGCAACAGCACCATCAACCATACATAAAGTTTTTTCTTCATCAACTTTAACATAACCACCATTGATTGCTACAGAAACCTCACGGTTATCTTTACGCTCAATTGTAATTACACCTGTATCTAAAAGAGAAACAACAGCAGCATGTCCAGCTAAAACACCGAACTCGCCTTCACTACCTGGAATGGTAACTTGTTTTACTTCATCATCGAAAATAACACCATCTGGTGTCACAATTTCAAGTTTCATGAGTTCCATAATTAAACTCCTTCTACTTATTTATTTTTTGCTTGAATTTTCTCATTCTTAGCAATAGCTTCGTCCATGTTACCTACCATGTAGAATGCAGCTTCACTCATATCGTCGTATTTACCTTCGATAAGACCTTTGAATCCTGCAAGTGTGTCTGCAAGTTCAACGTAAACACCAGGGCTACCAGTAAATACTTCAGCAACGTGGAATGGTTGAGATAGATATTTTTCTATCTTTCTTGCTCTTTCAACAGTGTTTTTGTCTTCTTCTGAAAGCTCATCCATACCAAGAATTGCAATAATATCTTGAAGGTCTTTATACTTTTGAAGAATTGACTGAACACCACGTGCAATACTGTAATGCTCTTCTCCAAGAATTTGTGGATCAAGCATTCTTGATGTTGAGTCTAGTGGGTCAACAGCAGGATAAATCCCTTTTTCAGCAATAGAACGGTTAAGTACTGTTGTTGCATCTAAGTGAGCAAATACAGAAGCAGGAGCAGGATCTGTCAAGTCATCTGCAGGAACGTATACAGCTTGTACTGATGTAATTGAACCTTTTGTTGTTGATGTAATTCTCTCTTGGAGTTTACCCATTTCAGACGCAAGAGTTGGTTGGTAACCAACAGCAGATGGAATACGACCAAGAAGCGCTGACATTTCAGAACCTGATTGTGCAAATCTAAAGATGTTATCAATAAACATAAGAACATCAAGTCCCATTTCATCTCTGAAGTACTCAGCCATTGTAAGACCAGTAAGTGCAATACGGTTTCTTGCTCCTGGAGGTTCACTCATTTGACCGTAGCACAGTGCAACTTTGTCCAAGACGTTCGACTCTTCCATTTCAAAGTAGAGGTCATTACCCTCACGTGTTCTCTCACCAACACCTGCAAATACAGAGTAACCACTATGTTTCATTGCAACGTTGTTAATAAGTTCCATAATAATAACGGTTTTACCAACACCAGCACCACCAAATAGTCCTACTTTACCACCTTTGTTGTATGGAGCAAGAAGGTCAACTACTTTAATACCTGTCTCAAATACTTCAGTTGCTGTACTTTGCTCTTCAAATGGTGGTGGGTCTCTGTGAATTGAACGGTACTCTTTACAAGAGAACTCACCAGCATCATCAACAGTATCACCAATAACGTTGAAAATTCTACCAAGAACTTCTTCACCAACTGGAACTTTAATCGCATCTCCAGTTGCTTTAACCTCTTGACCTCTAACTAAACCTTCACTCATATCCATTGCAATGGTTCTTACACGGTTGTCACCCAACTGTGCTGCAACTTCTAAAACCAATCTTTGGTCACCAATTGTTGTCTCAAGTGCTTCGTTGATTGCTGGAAGGTAATCCGTAAAATCAACATCAACAACTGGACCTAGTACTTGTACTACTTTACCTGTCATAAATCTATTCTCCTTTTCTATTTCAACGATTCCATACCACTGATAATCTCAATGAGTTCAGTCGTAATCGCTTCTTGTCTTGCTTTGTTATATTTAACACTCAGCTTCTTAACCATATCACCTGCATTGTTAGTTGCTGCATCCATCGCTTGCATACGAGCAGAATGCTCAGCAGCCAATGAGTCAAGTAACGAATAATACATAGTATATTCAACATACTTTTGTACCAATGCATTTAACAATGTATCATCATCATCTGGCTCTACATCCATCTCTGACATAGAAACACTCTCCGTTAGTTCAAGCATAGATGTGTCTACTGGAAGCAGTTGTTGAGTGTGAACTTTTTGTAATATCATATTTACATATCCGTTATGGATAAGAATAATCTTATCAGTCTCACCTGCAACATAATCTTCAACCAATGATGAAATTAACTCTGTTGAACGTGCATAGTCAGGTTTTGAACTTAAGTCATCAATCTGATTTAACATCTCAACTTGATTATATTTGAAAAAGGCAATACCTTTTTTTCCAACACCACTCAAACGAACTTCAACCCCTGCATCAACATACTCTTGCATGATTTTGTTCGCTTCTTTAATGGTTTGATGGTTAAATCCACCACAAAGACCTTTATCTGATGTTACAAATACAATGTCAATTTTTTTAGGATTTTTGTTCTCTTTCATAAAAACATTATCAATCCCCTCTGCATTGTTTTGAGACATCTTCTGTGCAATCTCCGTTAACAACTCTGTTAACTTTGTAGCATAAACTTTAGAACGTGTAGCAATCTCTTCTGCACGTTTAAGTTTAGCTGATGAAACAAGTTTCATCGCACGCGTGGTCTTTTGAGTACCTTTAACACTCGAAATTTTACGCTTTATCTCTTTTAAGTTAGCCATTTTTTAGCCTTCTTACGCTGAAAAAGATTCTTTAAAATCTTCTATCGCTTTTTTCAACTCAGCTTCATTATCATCAGTGATTTTTTTCTCATCTCTAATGCTATCTACAACAGAAGCATACTTCGCATCCATAAATGGATAGAGTTCAGCTTCAAATTTAGTAACAGCAGAGATATCAATATCATCAAGGTAACCTTTAACCCCTGCAAAAATCATAATAACTTGTTTCTCAATTGGTACTGGAGAGTATGGTCCTTGTTTAAGAACTTCAACCATTCTACCACCTCTTTCAAGTTGAGCTCTACTGTGCTCATCAAGGTCAGAAGCAAACTGTGCAAAGGCTTGAAGCTCACGGTAAGAAGCAAGGTCAAGTCTAAGTGTACCTGCAACTTGTTTCGTAGCTTTAATCTGTGCAGCACCACCAACTCTTGATACTGAAAGTCCAACGTTAATCGCAGGTCTTACACCTGAGTTAAAGAGGTCAGTTTCAAGGAAAATCTGTCCATCAGTAATAGAGATTACGTTTGTTGGAATGTACGCAGCAACGTCACCAGCTTGTGTCTCAATAATTGGGAAGGCTGTAATTGAACCTGCACCATTTGCATCACTTAGTTTAGCAGCTCTTTCAAGAAGTCTTGAGTGAAGATAGAAAACATCCCCTGGGTACGCTTCTCGACCTGGAGGTCTTCTAAGAATAAGTGACATTTCACGGTAAGCAACAGCATGTTTTGTAAGGTCATCATAGAAGATAACAGCATGTCTGCTAGAGTTCATGTAGTACTCAGCTAAAGTAACACCTGCATAAGGAGCCAAGAATTGGAACGCTGCAGAGTCAGATGCAGAAGCATTAACAATAATTGTATACTCCATTGCTCCTGCTTCTTCGAGTCTTTTTACCAATGAAGCAACGGTTGATTGTTTTTGACCAATCGCTACGTATACACAGATAACATCTTGACCTTTTTGGTTGATAATTGTATCAATCGCTAAAGTTGTTTTACCTGTTTGTCTATCACCAATAATAAGCTCTCTTTGTCCTCGTCCAACTGGTACTAGTGCATCAATCGCTTTAATACCTGTTTGAAGTGGTTCATGAACTGATTTTCTAGCCATAATTCCTGGTGCTTTTGTCTCAATAAGTTGAGACTCTGTTGATTCAATTGGACCTTTACCATCAATTGGCTCTCCAAGTGGGTTAACAACGCGACCAATCATCGCATCTCCAACTGGCATTCTTAAAAGTTCACCAGTTCTCTTAACGCTCATTCCTTCAACAATACCAGCCATTGAACCAAGAACAACGATACCTACACTCGCCTCTTCTAGGTTAAGTACCATACCTTGAACACCTGTTTCAAACTCTACTACTTCTCCTGCCATAACATTGTTAAGACCGTATACAGATGTAATTCCATCTGCAACCCCTACTACTTTACCAACTTCGTTGATATCTACATCAATCTCAAAATTTGCGATTCTCTCTTTAATTATTGAAGAGATTTCGTCTGCTTGTAATTTGTTTGCCACTGCAACTCCTTCCGTTAGATTACTATTTTATAATGATTTCGTAATAAAATCAATTAACTGTTCTTTAACTCTCTGCTTAGAGAAGTTTACCTCAATGCCCAAATCTTCGACTGAAACTTTAATACCGTCAAGATCAGATTGTTCTTGAGTCAATTTAATAGTTGAGCCTGTATATATTTTTAATGAAGCTTCAAGGTCAGCAAGTTCTGCATCACCCAATGTGTTTGAACTGGTCACAACACCTTCATACTCATTTGTCTCTTTTTGAATTGCTTGATTTAATCTCTTCGCCACAACTGGTAAAAGGTCTAAACGACTATTTTCACCAATAATTTTGATAAAGTTTTGTAATTTTACATCACTATCTTCACCTAAGCCATCAAGTACAAATGAAGTTTTTTTATCAGCTGGAACTAATGGAGAGGTTAACATCTCAACAACGCTATCGTCAGAAAAAGCGTCTGCAATAGCTGATAGTTTCGATGAAAAAGCAACTCTCTCTTCAGAAGTTGTTATATCAACTAAAGCATTAACATATCTGTTTGCAATTAACTCTTCCATTTACGCCACCTTTTTAGATATTAATGAAATAACTCTAGCTTCATCAATAGCAATATCATCGTTTCCAAAACCATCATTTAGCAAGTTATCAATAGTTGCCCGTGTAGCTTTTTTAGACTCTAAAAGTTGTTTCTCAACAGCTTGTTTATCCATCATACTTAGAATACTTTCATTTTTATTAGCAATACTACTAGATAAAAGTTTTGCTTCATTTGCAGCATCAGAAACAATTTCTTGAGCTTTAGATTCAGCTTTTAATAAATTAGCTTCAGCCTCTTTTTTAGCATCTTTAACAGCTTGTAACTTCTCTTCTATCTCTTTTAGTCTATTGGCTATTCCCTCAGATCTTCCTCTAAAAAAATCTTTAATAGGATTAGCAACTAGATAATAAACAAGACCTGCAAAAATAGTAAAGTTAAAGACTCTATAAAAAAAGTCTGAGTTAAACATAGTAATATCATGATGCTCAGCACCTGAAGCAAGTACCATTGATGGTACAAGTACAGTTGCAAGTAGAGCTATACTTTTAATTCTCATTCAACATCTCCTATAAACTACTGAGTTTAGTTTGTAAACTCTTCTTTAATTCAGGTAACTCAGTAGCAAGTGATTTTTTCAACTCTTCTTGCTCTGTTGTAAGCTCTACTAAGAATTTTTGGTAATTACCATCAAGTTCTTTTACTTTACTTTCAATTTTACTCTCTGCTAAAGCTTTCGCTCCAGAAGTAGCTTTCTCTCTGATTGCATTAGCTTCGGCTTTTGCCTCACCTAGTAACATATCAGCTTTTGTATTCAGCTCATCATTGTTGCCTGCCATCTCTTCTGCATCTTTTAAATTATCTGCTATTGTTGTATCTCTATCATCCATAAACTTTAGTAATGGTTGAAATAACATAGTATTTAATAAAAATAGAAGAGAGAAGAAAACAATGAGAACGAACAACATCAAACCGGGATTCAAGTCAAGCATTCAAACTCCTCCAAAAAATTTTGCGTATTATAACTTGGAAAGTGTAATAATTTGATTAATAAATTGTTATATAAGAGGGATTGAGAAGATTAAAAAAAAGCATTGGGTAAATTGGTAGCAGAGACAAACTTCAAAAAAGAAAGTTGTCTATTTTTGTAACATTGTTAAAAATTTTTCTATTTCAACATCATCTTTAAAGTTTATCTCTAAACTATTGTTTTTTACTTTAAAAGCAAAAGGAAGTTTATCTTTAAAAGAGTTTTTATAACTGTTTATAAAATCTACTCTCTTCTCCTTTTTCACCTCTTCTTTTTCACCGTTTTTTTTCTTTTTAGCTAAAAGTTCACTCTCTCGTACAGATAGCTTTTGACCAATAATTGTATCCACTAAAACTTTCTGATCTACTTCATCAAAACCAACCAAAATTTTGGCATGACCTTGTGAGATAGCTCCTGTTATTAACTTCTTTTGAACATATTTAGAGAGTGCTAAAAGTCTTAATGTATTGGTGATTTGAGAACGACTTTTATTAACAACATTCGAAAGCTCGTCATGTGTAATTTCATAAACCTTAATTAACTCATCATAGGAGTGAGCCAACTCCATCGAGTTTAAATTTTCTCTTTGAATATTTTCTATTAAAGCCAATTCACGTAGCTTTGCATCATCGATATCAACATCTGCAATAATAGCTTTTATGTTATCTAAACCTGCTAACTTATGAGCTCGAAGTCTTCTCTCTCCTGCTACAAGCAGATACCCCTCATCTCTTTGGAGAACAACAATGGGTTGAAGTAACCCATTACGCTTAATAGATTCACTTAACTCGGTCAGTGCTTCATTATCAAAAGTTTTTCTTGGTTGATAAGGATTTGGTGATATCTCATCAACATCAATCTCTTGTATCTGATCACTAGATGTACTGTTAGTAGACATCTCATTATCATATGATTGACCTACTTCTTCTAATATTGCACCAAGTCCTCTACCTAAAGCCATCTTACTTACCTTTTAAAATGCATTTCGCCAAATTATTATAGGCAACAGCACCCTTCGATTTATGTGCATACTCAGTTACAGGTTTTCCATAACTTGGAGACTCTGCTACTTTTATGTTACGTGGGACAATAATAAAATCTTTCTTCTTATCTAGAAAAAGATTATCTTTAAAGTGATGAGACAAATCTTCAAGCACTTGTTTAGAGAGGTTATTTTGTACAGAGTACATCGTAGGTAAAAAACCTTTAATCTCTAACTTGGGATTAATTGACTTCTTCAGAAGATTAATCGTATTGAGCAGTTGTGCCAAACCTTCCAATGCAAAATACTCACACTGTATAGGGATAATAACCGAATCAGCAGCACCTAAAGAGTTAATAGTAATGGGTCCTAAAGCAGGAGGTGAATCTATAATAATATAATCATAGTTCTTCTTAATAGGCTTAATCGCTTTTTTTAAAAGTAATTCACGATTTTTCTTTGATGGGTCATAAAACTCTTTTTCAACACCTACCAAACCAATATTTGCAGGTACCATATCTAAGTTTTTAAATTTTGATGTTAAGATAACCTCAGACATCTTTTTAATACCAATCAAGACATGATAAATATTATACTCATAATCATTTCTATTAAAACCCAAACTTGTCGTTGCATTTGTTTGAGGATCAGCATCAATTAGTAGTACTTTTTTTCCATTACTTGCTAGTGCTGCAGCAAGGTTGACAGCTGTTGTTGTCTTCCCTACTCCACCCTTTTGGTTTGCTATTGCAATTACTTCACTCATCTTATATTATATACTCTCTTATTATCTATTATTAGTGAACCGTCTTCTGACAGAATAGCCTTATCAAGGGATTTATACTCCCCATCAACATGTGCAAAAAATTCTTTAGTTCTTCCGAATTCTATCCTATATTGACTAAATATCTGCTTCCATGAAGGGTACTTCTTAAGAGCCAAAAGATACTTTTCCAATAAAACCTTTGGTTCAACGTTGAGATTTAGAGCTTCAAAGCTATTTGAATTTTTTTGTAAATTTATACCTATTCCACAAAGAAGAATATTATCCATTTTTTTTGTTATAGTTCCACCAATTTTACTCTTATTTTGATATAAATCATTAGGCCACTTCACCCAAATATCTTCTACATATTCAAACAAAACATTTTTCATTATATAGGAAAAATAGATAGAAGCAGAACTTAATGGTAAATCTTCAGGTAAATCATCTATCGAAACAGCTAAAGAGAAGAAAAGATTTCCCTCTCCTCCATCCCATGAATTTTCTCTACTACCTATACCTTTTGTCTGTTTCTTTGCCATAACAGCTACTGGTAAAGTAAGGCTACACTTTTTTAGTTCTTCTAATAAATATATTTGAGTTGATTCTAACTCATTAAAGCAAAGAATTTCCAACTTTTAATCCTCTTCCTACACAATATCCCTTAGCATTAACAGCTTTTTTAGATGCTGGTTGTAAAACTCCTATCTCTAAACTACCTTTACTACAACCTATCACTATTGATTCATCTTTAATTTCTAAGATTTCACCTTCTTCATTCTGACTCTTTGTTTCAAGTAATTGTACATTTTTAACTTTCATACCACCCTCAACAAAAATCCCAGGCCAACCTTCAAATGCTCTATATTTATCATAAAATTCTGAAGCAGAAGAAAAATTAACCAAGCCATCACTCTTCTTAATCTTTTTACAATGTGTAGCCATTGCTCTGTTCTGTTCTAGTGGTGCAATACTCTCAAAACGGTGAATAATATCAGTGGTCAAAGCACAAGCATCATCACTCAATCTATTCATTAGTTCAGGCAAAAGCATAGTTGGAGGAATTTTAAAATAACGATACCCTAAAATAGGACCAGAGTCCAATCCCTCTTCCATAAGCATTGCTGTTACTCCTGTGAACTCATCACTGTTAAGTAGAGATTGTTGAACAGGACTCGCCCCTCTATACTGAGGGAGTAGAGAAGCATGTAAGTTAATGCATGGTGCAATATCTAAAATGTTTTTTGG
Source organism: Campylobacteraceae bacterium (assembly GCA_027056485.1). Taxonomy (GTDB): domain Bacteria; phylum Campylobacterota; class Campylobacteria; order Campylobacterales; family Sulfurovaceae; genus UBA1140. The sequence continues at coordinate 21,314 of JALUKQ010000142.1, forward strand.
TAAAAGTTGTCCAAATGCAGCTACTACTATATAATCGGGGTTGGCATTTACAATTGCTTCATAAATTCCCTCATCAGAAAGTTTTTCTGGTTGTAAAATTTTTAGGTTATGCTCCAAAGCCAAAACTTTTACATCAGGAGCTTTCAGCTCATTTTTACGTCCTGCTTTTCTATCAGGCTGAGTTATAACCAATGGAACTTCTATTTTAACATCATCTATAAGTGTTTGTAAAATCTCTTTTGCATAATGGGGAGTTCCCATATAGACTATTTTTTTCATTTATTCTCTTTTCTAACAGTAGAGTGTAGACCTTGTCTACACCGTCAAAACCAAATTTAAATTTTATAATATATATAATATTATAGTAGGGTATAGTCAGGGACTACACCCTACGGAAAAGTGTTCCACCTTTCTGAACACCATCAAGTAAAAAACTTTTTACATCATCTAAGCCAAATCCTGTTGCTAAAAATACTTTTTTACCATTGTTCAGTAAAAAGTTTGCAGCTTTTAGTTTAGTTACTATCCCACCTGTAGCAAACTCATTGTTTGCTGTGGTTGGGGCATTTAACTCCTCTTCTGTAAGAGCTGAAACTTCTTTCCGAACTACTGCATCATCAAACTTATGTGGGTCTTTATCATAAAGAGCATCTATGTCTGAAA